>NZ_JBSFXE010000011.1:0-211849 GCF_053595195.1 Kitasatospora sp. NPDC002522 | reverse complement strand
CCCCGCGCCGCGCGCGCCCGTGCGGTTCCGGTCCCCGCGGTTGTCCCTGCCGGGGGCTGCCCGGGGGGCGGGGGGGGGGGGCGCCCCGCCCCCCCCCCACCCCCGTCCGACGGTGCCTACAGGCCGAAGCGCCGTCCCAGGTCCCCCAGGTTCCCGAGGTTCCCGAGGCCGGGGATGTTGGGGAGCTGTTGCTGCGCGCCGTGGCCGGCGGCGCCCTGGTGCGGGACGCCGGAGCCGGGGACGCCGGCCTCCGCGGCGACGACGCCGACCGAGCGGTCGGCCATCAGCGTCTCGGTGGACTGCATCAGCACCTGCCCGGCGCCGATGAACTCGAACTGGTGCTCCTCGCCGCTCGCGCCGCCGAGTCCGGTCAGGTGCCGCAGCCCGCCGATCAGGCCGTGCATGTAGCTGTGGTCGTAGTGGTGGCAGGGCGCGGGGCAGTCCGCCCAGCCGACCAGGGCCTGCGGGTCGACCCGGATCGGCGGTTCGACGAAGTGCACGGGGCCGTTGGAGGCCGCGACGAACTTGCCGGTGCCGATCAGGGTGAGGAAGCCGGGGATGATCGACTGCTTGAGCTGCAGCGAGGGCTCGAAGGCGAGCAGGTTCCCCGAACGGACCGTCAGGTTGCCGTTCTCCAGGTCGTAGGAGTTCAGGTCGAAGGCCCGGTCGGCGAGCAGCAGCTTGCCGCGGCCCTCGGCGACCACCCAGTCCGAGGCGTGCAGCGGGGAGTTGAAGTTCCGCTCCAGCATCTGGTCGATGACGCCGCGGCCGACGCCCGAGAAGCGCATCTCGCCGTAGTAGGCGATCATCTTGCCCTTCTGCAGGTAGTACGCGCCGTTCAGGTCGACCGAGAAGCAGTACGGGTTGACGTTGTCGTTCGCGGGCAGGCTCGACGGGTCCCACACCTTGGGGCCCTCGCCGCCGGGAGCCTGCAGCAGCGGCGCGCCGAACTGGCCGCCGGGGCCCGCCTGGTACTGCTGCTGCGGGGGCATCGGCTGGCCGGCCTGGGTGGGCTGGTAGGCCTGCTGGTACTGCTGCTGGTCGTACCCGGGCGGCGGCCCCTGCGGCGGGTACGGCTGGCCCTGCGGCGGGTAGCCGCCCTGCTGCGGGTACGGCTGCTGGCCGTAGGGGGGCTGCTGGGGCGGGTAGGGCTGCTGCCCGTACGGGGGCTGCTGCGGGGGGTAGGACATCAGAGCTTCACCTCGCTGGCCTGCACGTAGACCGCACCCTGCCCGGAGAGTTCGAGCTGGAACGCCTCGCCGGAGCCCCGGCCGATCATGTCGCGCCAACCGACGGCGCTGGAGAGCTTGTTGGTCACCTGGCCGCGGTGCGCGACGTACGCCTGCGGGTCGACGTGCACCGGCTGGCCGGGGGTGATGGGGAGTTCGACGACGCCGCCGTGGGCCATCACCGCGACCGCGCCCTTGCCGGTCAGCTGGGTGGTGAACAGGCCCTGGCCGGTGACCTGGCCGCGGACCACGCCCATCAGGCCGCCCTGCTGGCCCATGAACATGGTGGACTGCTGCAGGCTGCCCTCGAAGGCGAGCAGCCGGTCGGCCTCGACGAAGAGCGCGTCGCCGGTCAGGTCGATCAGGTGCACGTGGTGGCCGCCGTGGCCGAACATCACGGTGCCCTGGCCCTCGACGGTCATCAGCGGGGTGTCCTCGTTGGCGACCCGGCGGCCGATCATCGACATCACGCCGCCCTGGCCGCCGGCCATGTTGGGCTTGAAGGTGACCTCGCCGGTGTAGCCGAGCATCGAGCCGCGCTGGGAGAAGATCCGCTGACCGGGGATCACCTGGGCGGAGATCATCTTGTTGTTGATCCGGGTGAAGGCCATCAGACGTCGCCCCCGAAGGTCATCCGCTCGGAGGGCTGGACGTAGACCAGGCCCTCACCGGTGAACTCGACCTGCATCGCCTCGCCGCCGCCTTCGCCGATCAGGGTGGTCCAGCCCGCACCGGACTTCAGGGACCGGTTGAGGTTGCCGGTGTGCGCGACGTACGCCCCGGGGTCGACCCGCAGCGGCGGCATGCCCTGCGAGACCCGCAGGATGACCGCCGGGCCCTTGGAGGTGACGGCGGCCCAGCCCTGGCCCTCCACCTTGGTGGTGAACAGGCCGTTGCCGCTGGCCATGCCGTTCAGCCCGGTGAAGGAGGTGCCGGTGTGCAGCGTCGCCTCGGTGCAGAGCAGGTTGTCCGACTCGACGTACAGCGTCTCGCCGTTCAGCCGGACCAGATTGATCTCGGTGGCCTTGTCGGCGAAGAAGCAGGTGCCCTGCCCCCTCACCTCCATGACCTCCATGCGCTCGCCGGTGAGCCGGCGGGTGACCATGCCACGCAGGCCGTCGCCGCCGCCGGAGAGCTTCTTGAAGCCCATCTGCCCGGTGTACGCGACCATCGAGCCGTTGCGGGCCTTGACGGTGTCCCCTGCCAGATCGACGGCTAGGACCTTTGACCCCTGAAGTCGGAACTGTGCCACCCGGTGAATGTATCGGGCCCCCGCCCCGTGCGGGGAGGGGGCGCGGACGGCTGGTACCGAGCCGGTACAAAACCCGTACCGGCCCGATGCGCCGTCAGGCCGCCTGCGGGACGGCGCCGGCGGACTCCTCGACCTCCAGCAGCGAGGCCGAGTGCTTCTCCGCCTCGAACGCCGCCCGGCCGCCGCGCAGCCCGAACAGCCGCTTGGAGAGCATGATCCAGAGCACCGCGGCGATGTTCAGCAGCAGCGTGCAGATCTTCAGCACGCTGACGTGCTCGGTCAGCTCGTAGCCCTCCAGCGGCAGGAACGCGGCGGTGGCGACCACCGTCAGGTACTCCGCCCACCGCTGTCCCCACCACAGGCCGAAGGCCTCGACGATCTCGACCAGCGCGTAGACCACCAGCGCGACGGCGACGTACAGCAGCGTGGAGTGCTTGTAGTCGAAGGTCTTGCGGATGGTGTCGACGATCGGCGAGTGCTCCAGGTCCCAGTGGAAGTGCTCGGTGACCGGCTTCAGCACGGAGAGGTTCTCGTCGAAGATCCGGCGCACCGCGTCCTGGCTGTTGGAGAACTTCCACACGCCCCAGGCGACGATCACGATCAGCAGGCCGCGCAGCAGCCGCTCGACGGCCAGGAAGCGCAGGATGAACAGGTCGCGCAGCGCCTTGCCGCGGGGGACCAGCGGGGCGTTCTCGGCCGGGCCGGAGCCGTGCGGCTCGCCGAGCGCGAAGTCGCCGCAGCGCAGGCAGCGCCAGGCGGTCCCGAGCGAGGTCTCGGTGTGCAGGCGGGCGCGCAGCCCCGCTTCGTCGGGCGCGTAGGTGATGTGGCCGCGCCGGGCACAGGTGTGGCGGTTCCAGTCCCGCTTGAACATGTCGCTCGTCCCCCGTGGGTGGTGCGGGCCTGCCGCTCAGGCCGCGCGCAGCACAGCAGGATAGGGGGTCCGTCCGTCGGCGTTGTCAGGTCGGTGATAATAGGCACGGCTTGTGCGTGCATTCACAAGCTGTCCGTACAAGCCCGCCCGTGCCCCCGTGAGGAAACCCCCGTGAAGAGCGTCGCCGCCGTCCACCGCCTGCGCCTGGTCTCCGGCCCCGAGGGCCTGTCCTTCATCCTGCTGCTGATCTGCTCGGTGCTGAAGCGCACCACCAGCTTCGACGCCGTGCCGGTGATGGGCATGGTGCACGGCATCCTGTTCATCCTGTACGTGGTCTTCCTCGCCCAGGCCTGGCAGCAGCGCCGCTGGGAGCCCAAGCGCGGCATCCTGCTGTTCGTGCTCTCGGTGCTCCCGACCGGCGGGTTCTTCGCCGAGCGGATGCTGGCCCGGGAGGAGCGCGGCGAGGTGGTCGCCGCCCCGGCGACCGCCTGACCCGCAACGTGGTGCGCGGCGGCCGGGCCTCCTCGTGGGAGGCCCGACCGCCGCGGGCTTTTCCGGGACGGGTGCGTCAGTTGACGTTGACCGCGGCCCAGGCGGCGGCGACCGTGTTGTACTCGGTCGAGCCGGAACCGTAGAGGTCGGCCGCCGCGCTCAGCGTCGCGGTGCGGGCGCCCTTGTAGTTGGTGGTGGAGGTCATGTAGACGGTCAGCGCCCGGTACCAGATCTGCTGGGCCTTGGCCCGGCTGATGCCGGTGATGGTCGAGCCGTTGTAGGTCGGCGAGTTGTAGCTGACCCCGTTGATGGTCTTCGCGCCGCTGCCCTCGGCCAGCAGGTAGAAGAAGTGGTTGGCGACGCCCGAGGAGTAGTGGACGTCCTTGCTGCCGACCGTGGAGGACCAGTAGTCGGCGGACGCGCCGTCCTTGGAGGGCTTGTCCATGTAGCGCAGCGGCGTGCCGTTGCCGTTGATGTTGATCAGCTCGCCGATCAGGTAGTCCGGCACGTCCTTCGACAGGTTGGCGTAGAACTCCACCATGGTGCCGAAGATGTCGCTGGTCGCCTCGTTGAGGCCGCCGGACTCGCCCGAGTAGTTCAGGCCGGCCGTGTTGGAGGTGACGCCGTGGCTCATCTCGTGGCCGGAGACGTCGAGTTCGGTCAGCGGGTGGGTGTTGGACGAGCCGTCACCGTAGGTCATGCAGAAGCAGCTGTCGTCCCAGAAGGCGTTGACGTAATTGCGCCCGTAGTGGACCCGGCTGTACGCGCCGACACCGTCGTTGCGGATGCCGCTGCGGCCGAAGGTGTTCTTGTAGAAGTCCCAGGTGACCGCCGCGCCGTACTGCGCGTCCACGGCCGCGGACTCGCCGTTGGAGACGGTGCCGTTGCCCCAGGTGTTGCTGGTCTTGGAGTAGAGGGTGCCCTTGCCCGAGGTCTTGCCGGCCAGGGTGGTGGTGTACTGGCCGCCGCGGGTGGCGTCCTTCAGCGAGTAGGTGCTGCCGGACAGCGTGGTGGTCAGCGAGACGTTGCCGACGAAGACGCCGTTGCCGGTGCCGGTCGCGTTGGCGGTCTGGATCTCCTCGTGGGTGGAGAGCACCGCGCCGCTGTCCGCGTCGGTGACCAGGATCTGACGGCTGGGGGTGCCGTCCGCGCGCATGCCCTCGACGGTGGTCCGGTAGGCGAGGCGGGGGTTGCCGTCCGCGGCGAAGATCACCAGCTGGGCGGCGCCGGCGCCGGAGACCGAGGAGATCACGGCCTCGTCGGCGTCGCCGGCCTGGCCGACGGTGGCCTGCACCGTGCCGGCGGCCTTGTTGGAGGCCTGACCGGCGGTCAGCTTCGGGCTCAGCGAGGCGGGGGCCAGGCTGCCCTTCACTGCGAGGTCGGAGGAGCGGACCTGGCCCTTGGCGTCCTGGTGGACCACCAGGTCGCCGCCGAGCACCGGCAGTCCGTTGTAGGTGCGCTCGTAGCGGAAGTGGCGGGTGCCGTCGGCGTCGACGACGGCGTCCTTGACGACCAGCTTCTCCTGGGCGCCGAGGCCCAGGGTCTTGGCCGCGCCGGGGGCCTGCGCGGCGGCGAGCGCCAGCAGCTCGCCGCGGTGCTGGCCCGCGACGTTCTGGGCGGCCGGGTTGGGGACGGCCTGGGCGATCCCGGCGCTCACCTGGATCGCGGAGGCCAGGATGGCCGAGGCAGAGAGAACGGCTCCGACAGCGAGCTTTCGCTTCACGAACGGATTCCTTCCGGATCAACCGCGTGTGCGCGGTCGCACGCCGTTCCGGGGCACCGGGGTCAGTGCCTGCTGGGGCGGAACGAGTGCTGACGTGCAGCTCCGTGCGGTCAGACGACTGCTGCCGGTGGGGTGGGGCCGGCGGCGTCGAACGGGGCTGGCCAGAAGCATGACGATCGTTCAAATGCGGGAACAGCACTTCGGCAACGATTGGCAAACTCTCGCCAGTGGACCCGCAATGTCGAAGTCGGAAAAGCAGAGGTTTAGCCGCGAACCATGCGGCGCGGTCTGGGGATCCGCCCAACTCCCGTCCGTTCACTGAATATTGCCGGAATATCCGGTGTAAACGGCCGCCGGGCGGCGTTGTCCATCTGTTTGGCGTGATCCCGCCAAGAGGTGGCCTTGTCTGCCATCGTGGACACCTGCTACCCCGCCCGCCCCCCGCGAGTACGGTGGGGTGCGTGGCCAAGCCCCTCTCCCTCGACTTCGACCCGATCGCCCGCGCCGACGAGCTGTGGACCCGGCGCTGGGGCAGCGTGCCGTCGATGGCGGCGATCACCTCGGTGATGCGCGCGCACCAGATCCTGCTGGCCCGGGTCGACGCGGTGGTCAAGCCCTACGGCCTGACCTTCGCCCGCTACGAGGCCCTGGTGCTGCTCACCTTCAGCCGGGCCGGCGAGCTCCCGCTCTCCAAGATCGGCGAGCGGCTGATGGTCCACCCCACCAGCGTCACCAACACCGTCGACCGGCTGGAGGGCGCCGGCCTGGTGACCCGCCGCCCCAACCCGCTGGACGGCCGCGGCGTCCTGGCCGCCATCACCGAGCGCGGCCGCAAGGTGGTCGAGGAGGCCACCCGCGAGCTGATGGCCGTCGACTTCGGCCTGGAGGGCTACGACGAGCAGGACTGCCAGAACGTCTTCGACCTGCTGCGCCCGCTGCGCGTCGCGGCCGGCGACTTCGCCCTGCCGCGCCAGGAGGGCCCCGGCGGGGACGACGCGTAGGGGCGGTTACCCTCGATGCAGCGGTGCGCCCAGGCGGGGCGCGCCGGTGAGACGTGGCCGAGTGAGGCGAGGACAGAGATGAAGACCCCACCCCTGCTGGGCTGGTACCGGGCCCTGGCGATCGCGACCGGTGTCGCCCTGCTGGTGTTCTGCGGGTTCATCGTCGCGAAGTACGCCTTCGACACCGGCGCCGAGGCCACCACCTACGTCGCGATGCTGCACGGCTACCTCTACATCGGGTACTTCGTGGTGACCTTCCTGCTCGGCCAGAAGCTCAAGTGGCCGCTCGGCCGGATGGTCCTGACGCTGGCCGCCGGCTGCATCCCGTTCGCCTCCTTCGTCGCCGAGCGCAAGGTGGCCGGCGAGGCCGCCGCCGCCCTCGCCCCGGCCGCTCCGGCCCCCGAGACCGCCGGCGTCTGACCCGCCGCCCGCACGTCGCAGCGCCCCTTCCCCGGACCGCCGGGGGAGGGGCGTTCGTGCATTCGGCCGCCAGGCATCGACAGGTACTAGGACGTCCGAGTAAATTGCTAGGACATCCTAGTAGTTCTCTGCCGCCCCACGAGGACGGCCGCACGGAGCGGGAGTCGGAGCCGATGGACGCCGAGCAGATCGAGGCCGGCCGGCAGCGCTGGCAGCAGCGGTACGACAAGGCACGCAAGCGGGACGCGGACTTCACCACGCTCAGCGGCGAGAGCGTCGAACCGGTCTACGGCCCGCCCGCCGGGCAGGAGGTCGAGGGGTTCGAGCGGATCGGCTGGCCCGGTGAGTACCCCTACACCCGCGGCCTGCACCCCACCGGCTACCGCGGCCGCACCTGGACCATCCGGCAGTTCGCCGGCTTCGGGAACGCGCAGCAGACCAACGAGCGCTACCGGATGATCCTGGAGGCCGGCGGCGGCGGCCTCTCGGTCGCCTTCGACATGCCGACCCTGATGGGCTACGACTCCGACGACCCGCGCTCGCTCGGCGAGGTCGGCCACTGCGGCGTCGCCATCGACTCCGCCGCCGACATGGAGGTGCTGTTCGCCGGCATCCCGCTCGGCGAGGTCACCACCTCGATGACGATCAGCGGCCCCGCCGTCCCGATCTTCTGCATGTACCTGGTGGCCGCCGAACGCCAGGGCGTCGACCCCGCCGTGCTCAACGGCACCCTGCAGACCGACATCTTCAAGGAGTACATCGCGCAGAAGGAGTGGCTCTTCGCCCCCGAGCCGCACCTGCGCCTGATCGGCGACCTGATGGAGCACTGCGCCCGCGGCATCCCCGCGTACAAGCCGCTCTCGGTCTCCGGCTACCACATCCGCGAAGCCGGTGCGACGGCCGCGCAGGAGCTCGCCTACACCCTCGCCGACGGCCTGGCCTATGTCGAACTCGGCCTCTCCCGCGGCCTGGACGTCGACGTCTTCGCCCCCGGCCTGTCGTTCTTCTTCGACGCGCACCTCGACTTCTTCGAGGAGATCGCCAAGTTCCGCGCCGCCCGCCGGATCTGGGCCCGCTGGATGCGCGACCACTTCGGCGCCAAGACCGACAAGGCCCAGTGGCTGCGCTTCCACACCCAGACCGCGGGCGTCTCGCTCACCGCCCAGCAGCCCTACAACAACGTGGTGCGCACCGCCGTCGAGGCGCTGTCCGCGGTGCTCGGCGGCACCAACTCGCTGCACACCAACGCCCTCGACGAGACCCTCGCGCTGCCGAGCGAGCAGGCCGCCGAGATCGCCCTGCGCACCCAGCAGGTGATCATGGAGGAGACCGGCGTCACCAACGTCGCCGACCCGCTGGGCGGCTCCTGGTACGTCGAGGCGATGACGGACAGGATCGAGGCCCAGGCGGAGGAGATCTTCCAGCGGATCCTGGACAAGGCCACCGCGGACCACCCCATCGGCCCGATGACCTCGGGCATCCTGCGCGGCATCGAGGAGGGCTGGTTCACCGGAGAGATCGCCGAGGCCGCCTTCCAGTACCAGAAGTCCCTGGAGAAGGGCGACAAGCGGGTGGTCGGCGTCAACTGCCACCCCGGCACCGTCACCCCCGAGCTGGAGATCCTCCGGGTCAGCCACGAGGTGGAGCGCGAGCAGGTCCGGGTGCTGAACGAGCGCAAGTCGCACCGCGACGACGCCGCCGTCCGGGCCGGCCTGGACGCGATGCTGGCCGCCGCCCGCTCCGGCGCCAACATGATCGAGCCGATGCTGCACGCGGTCCGCGCCGAGGCCACCCTCGGCGAGATCTGCCACGCCCTGCGCGACGAGTGGGGCACCTACCGCGAGAACGCGATGTTCTGACGGTCCGTCGGGGGCAGGGGCGTCCGCCTCTGCCCCCGCTCCTCGTGGCGGCGCTACGCGGCCAGCCGCTCCGCCAGGAACGCCTCCCAGCTGCGGCCGCCGTGCGCGGCCTCGGGGGCGGCGAGGTTCTCGCCCTGCCGGTAGGCGCGCCCGACCTTCCCGGCCAGCGGCACCGGCAGCGCGAGGCGGCGGCGGCCGGTCGCGGTGAGGTACCCGCGGGCCAGGTCGGCGAAGGCGTAGGCGCGCGGGCCGGCCAGGTCGGGGACCAGCCCGGCGGGCTCGCCGAGGACCAGTTCGACCAGGCGGTCGGCGACCTCGCGGGCGTCCACCGGCTCGAAGCGCAGGCCCCCGGGGGCGGGCAGCACGGGGAGCTTGGCCAGCCTGGCGGCCATGGTGAACACCAGGTCGTGGAACTGGGCGGCGCGCAGCACGGTCCACGGCACCCCGCTGTCGGCGAGCGCCCGCTCGGCGTCCCGCTTCGCCCGGAACCAGCCGAGCGGCATCCGGTCCGCGCCGATCACCGACACCATCACCACGTGCCGCACGGCGCTGCCGCGCAGCGCCGCGGCGAGGTGGCGGGCCGCCGTGTCGTCGCCCCTCGCACCTCCGGCCAGGTGCAGCACCGCGTCGACGCCGTCCAGCGCCGCGGCCAGGCCGGTGCCGGCCACCAGGTCGCCGCGGACGTACCGGACGCCGTCGGCGTCCGGGTGCTCGCCGCGGGTGAGGACCCGGACCGTGAAGCCCGCGGCGAGCAGGCGGGGCACGGTGAGCCGGCCGAGGGTGCCGGTGCCGCCGGTGACCAGGAGGGTGGCGGGGGTGGTCATGTCGGTCTCCGATCCGGCCGCCGGAGTGATCGTCCGGCCTGCCACAGTGGGTGTCTGCCTCCATGACCCCGACCGAGGAAGGGATGTGACAGGTGAGCGGGGGAACTCTTCTCGCCGAGCGGTTCGAGGAGCACCGGCCCAGGCTGCGGGCGGTGGCGTACCGGATGCTCGGCTCGCTCGGCGAGGCCGAGGACGCCGTCCAGGAGACCTGGCTGCGGCTGGAGCGGCACGCCGAGGACGAGGTGGACAACCTCGGCGGCTGGCTGACCACGGTCGCCTCGCGGGTCTGCCTGAACGAACTGCGCAGCCGGGAGCGCCGCCGCGAGGACCCGCTGGACGACCCGCGGGTGCCGGACCCGGTGCTCGCCGCGCCGGACGCGCAGGACCCGGAGCGGGCGGCGCTGCTCGGCGACCAGGTCGGCCTGGCGCTGCAGGTGGTGCTGGAGACGCTGGGCCCGGCCGAGCGGCTGGCCTTCGTGCTGCACGACCTGTTCGCGGTGCCGTTCGAGGAGATCGCGCCGCTGCTGGAGAAGTCCCCGGCGGCGGTGCGGCAGCTGGCGAGCCGGGCCCGGAAGCGGGTGAAGGAGCGGGCGCCGGAGCCGGACCGCGACCCGGCGGCGCAGCGCACCGCGGTGGAGGCGTTCCTGGCCGCCGCCCGGGAGGGCGACTTCGACGGACTGCTGCGGGTGCTCGCCCCGGACGCGGTGCTGCGGGCGGACGGCGGCACGGCGCTGGCCGAGCTGAACCGGGTGCTGCGCGGCGGCGCGGCGATCGCGTCCTCGGCGGCCGGCTTCCGGGCGCTGGTGCCGTTCGCGCGCCTGGTGCTGGTGAACGGCGCCTACGGCGTGCTGACGGTGATCGACGGCCGGCCGGTGTCGGTGATGGCGTTCACGGTGGTCGACGGCCTGGTCGCCGAGATCGACGTGCTGAACGACCCGGTGCGGCTGGCCGCCCTCGACCTGGCCGGCCTGGACGGCTGACGGGTCGTCAGCGCAGCAGCCCCGGCAGGGGGTTGAGCAGCAGCGTGGTGAAGCGGCGGATCCACTCCGCGGTGACGGGTTCGCCGCTCACCAGCAGCCGGTGCTCGACGGTGCCGGCGATGGTGTCGAAGATGATGTCGATCTCCTCGTCGGCGGTGGCCGGGTCGCGGTCCGGGTCCATCTCGCCGCGGGCCTGCGCGTTGGCCCGGCCGAGCTGCACCAGCACCTTCTGCGGCTGGACGATCCGCTCCCGGATCCGCAGCCGCAGCTGCGGGTCGCGGGTGCCCTCGGCGAACAGGGCGAGCAGCGCGGCCTGGGTCTCGGGCCGGGTGAGCAGCTCGGCGAACTGGGCGACCACCGCCTCGATGTCGGCCTGCAGGCTGCCCAGGTCGGCGCACTCCAGCTGGTCGAAGAGGCTGGCGATGGCGTCGACCACGAGTTCGCTCTTGGACGGCCAGCGCCGGTAGAGGGTGGTCTTGGCGACCCCGGCGCGCACCGCGACGTCGCCCATGGTGAGGCCGCCCCAGCCGAGCTCGGCGAGGGCCTGGCGGGTGGCCTCCAGGATGGCGAGGTCCGCGGCGGCGCTGCGCGGCCGGCCTTTGCCGCGGACCGGGGTGGTGGGGGCCACCGGGCCTCCTAGCGAATTTACTCAGAAGTAACTTGGAGGCCCCACGGTAGCGACCTCCCGCCGTACCCGGCACCCGCCCCGCCGCGGAAAGTGGTTCAGCTCACGCGTCCGGAGGGCCAGGGGGGCTTGCGGGGAGTGCCCCAGGGGCAGATACGCTACGACGAGTAGCGAAAGAGCGACAACCATCGTGCCCCGCCCTCTGGGATCGGGCGGGCGCGCGGCGCGGGTGGGGACCCGCGTTCCGGTCGGACCTCCCGCGCACGGCGGGCGGCTCGTCCCGGTCTTTTCCGGGCGGTTGGCGCCCGTCAGGTGCTCCGGCGGGGGAGGATGGTGCCATGCAGTCACGGAATTCGCGTATCGACAGCTCCGCCCTGCGCGGCGCGGTGGACCTCGCCGCGGTGAAGGCGGCCGGAGAGGCCGCCCAGAAGGCCGAGCAGACCAGGGCCGAGCGGGCCCGGCAGGCCGCCGCGGGCGACGGCCCGGCACTCGCCGACTACCCCCTGGTGCTCGACGTCACCGAGGGCACCTTCGAAACCGAGGTGGTCCAGCGGTCCGCCGAGGTGCCGGTGGTGGTGGACTTCTGGGCCGAGTGGTGCGGCCCGTGCAAGCAGCTCAGCCCGATCCTGGTGCGCCTGGCCGAGGAGTACGCCGGCCGGATCGTGCTCGCCAAGATCGACGTGGACGCCAACCCGCTGATCGCCCAGCAGTTCGGCATCCAGGGCATCCCCGCCGTGATGGCGGTGGTGGCGGGCCAGCTGGTGCCGCTGTTCCAGGGCGCCGAGAACGAGGCCAACGTCCGCAAGATCCTGGACCAGCTGATCGCGGTGGCCGAGCAGCGCTTCGGCATCGTCGGCCGGGCGGCCGGTGGCGACGGCGGGGTGGAGCCGGCGGCGCCGCGGGTGCCGTCCGACCCGGCGCTGGAGGCGGCGCACGACGCGCTCGACCGGGGCGACCTGGGCGGCGCGATCCAGGCGTACCGCAACGTGCTGGGCGAGCGGCCCGGCCACGTCGAGGCGAAGCTCGGCCTGGCCCAGGCCGAGCTGCTGCAGCGGGTGGAGAAGCTCGACCCCCAGCAGGTGCGCACCGACGCGGCGGCCGATCCGAAGGACGTGGCGGCCCAGCTCCGGGCGGCCGACCTGGACCTGGTCGGCGGGCACGTCGAGGACGCCTTCGGGCGGCTGGTGGCGACCGTGGCGAAGACCTTCGGCGACGACCGGGACACCGCTCGGCTGCGGCTGCTGGAGCTGTTCGAGGTGATCGGCCCGGAGGACCCGCGCACGGTGGCGGCCCGTCAGGCGCTGGCCCGGGTGCTGTTCTGACGGACCGCCGGACGGCACCGGGTGACACCGTTGGTGACCTGCGGTGTCGGCGGCGATTTGACGACTTTCGAGGGTAATCCCGGCAGGTTTACCAAATCTTGATATCACCCCTCTTCGGTCACTCCAGGTGATCGGAGGGGGGTGTTTCGTCGGTGTTTCCAGGGGGTGACGTCCAGGCGGCAGGCCAGTTTCGTCACTCTCCGCAAACTCGCCTTCGATTCCATGATCGAACGCACTTGTTGTTGGATTACCCGTCAGTAACGCACCCCTTGTGCTTCGCCCGGGATTCAAGCACGATCGGCGACGCCCGGTCCCTCGGCGACGAGGGGTCCCCACCGGGTGAGGACAGGGGGGTAACCGCAGATCCCACGCGGCGGTTCCTGGCCTCCGCGGCCGCGCACTCCGCTCGGTCGCACGGTTGTCGCTCGGGGGTGATCGCCCGACGCCGTCCCACGGCACTGGCGCTCTCCGCTACCGAGGACGTAGCTCTCTCCCATCCCGGGCCGGACCTCGTGCGGGACGCACCGGAAACGGCCGGAGATGTACGTCCTAGAAGGAGGACTCGTATGTCCCAGTCTTACGGCAAGACCCGCTGGAAGCGCTTCGCCCTGGCGATGGTGCCCAGCGTCGCCGCCACCGCCGCGATCGGCGTCTCGCTCGCCTCGAACGCGCTGGCCGCCTCGTTCAGCGTGTCGGGCCAGCAGTTCAAGGTGACCGCGCAGGACCTGAACGGTGAGGGCTTCTCGCAGTTCGGCGGCGTGGACGTGGAGGCCAACGGCACCCCGCACCCGATCGCCATCTCGGCGTTCGACCACGCCAAGATCAAGGGCCTGTGCCAGTCCGTGGTCACCAACCTCGGCCCGCTCGGCAACTGGACCCTGGTCCTCAACGCCGGTCAGAGCGACGACGTGGCCAAGCAGGTCGACGCCAAGCAGCTGCTGATCGACCTCAACCAGCTGAACGCGGACGCCGAGTTCAAGAACATCAACATCGGCCAGGACGCGTCCACCCTGACCGGGTCGGCCGTGGACAAGCTGAAGGCGGACGGCGGCAAGCTGCCGACCGGCGGCCAGGGCTTCGCCCAGCGTGCCGACAGCGCGCACCTGACCGGCGTTCAGCAGACCGCCTGGGCCACCTCGGCGGGCACCTTCACGCTCAACGGCCTGAAGCTGAACATCGTCAAGGGCTCCGGCGCCGGCATCGAGTGCTACTGATCCGCATCTGACGGCCCGCCAGTCGGGCCCAGATGACGGACCCGGGTCCGAGGGGGCGGCGACCCGCCGCCCCCTCGGACCGCACCCCGGCCAGGCCGGGGCCATCCGTCTTTCCCCTCGGACCCACCATCGAGGAGTCGCACCATGTCCAGCGCAACCGCCGAAGCCTGGCCCGAGGGCCCGGGCGGCATGAGCCGCCTCCGGCTGAGGTTCCGCGGGTGGCGGCGCACCCGGCCGTTCTGGGGTGGCCTGCTGGCCATGTTCGCCGGCCTCCCGATCCTGTACTTCCCGTACGCGCACCTGAAGCTCGGCAACCTGACCGTGGCGATGTCCACCACGGCCGGCGCCGGCTCGATGATCATCGGCCTGCTGCTGATCGCGCTCGGCCTGACCGCCTGGTTCCAGCCGCTGGTGCGGATCTTCTGCGGGGTGGCCACCACCATCCTGGCGCTGATCTCCATCCCGGTCTCCAACCTGGGCGGCTTCGGCATGGGCCTGATCCCCGGCCTGCTGGCCGGCGGCCTGCTGGTCTCCTGGGCGCCGCTGAAGCCGCTGCCGCAGACCGCCGAGGCCGCCTCGGCGCCGCAGGCCCCGGGCGCGACCGTCGCGCAGCAGGCGGCCCAGCCGGACGCCGCGCCGACCGCGCAGCTGCCGCAGGCCGCCGTCGAGCAGCCGCTGGAGTACGGCGCCGCGCCGCAGCAGCAGCCGCCCGCCGAGGGGGAGCCGCGGTGACCGAGCTGGAGCAGCCCGCCGTCCCCGGCCCGCGGCACGCGGTGCCGCGGGAGAGCGTCCGGTCGCGCCTGCGCGGCAAGGCGCTGGCGATGGCCGCGGTGCCGACCGCGCTGCTGGTGGGCGCGGCGTACGCGCCGACCCTGGCGATGGCGGAGACCCCGACCGGCAAGTGCGCCAGCACGCCGGACGCGGTGCTCAAGGAGACGCCCGTCCCGAAGAGCCAGATCAAGGTGCTGCCCGACTCCGGCACCTCGGTGACCCGCTCCTCGGCGCAGCAGGCGCCCGCGGGCAGCGCCGCCGCCGTCCCCGCGGTCTTCACCGGTGCCGCGGGCACCGTGCAGTCCGCGGTCTACACCACCCCGAACACGCCCGCCGCGAGCGGCGCGGTGCAGCCGGCCGGCCTGATCGACGACCTGCTGGGCGGCCTGCTCCACCCGGGCGGGACGCCGACCCCGACGCCTTCTCCGACGCCGAGCACCAAGGCGGCGACGCCGAGCGCGACGGCGTCCGCCAAGCCGCCGGCGACGCCCGCCCCGCCGGTCACCGGCCAGTCCTCGGCCACCCCGGCCGCGGGCGGCGCCGCGCCGTCCGCCGCGTCCTCGGCGTCGGTCGCGGGCTCGGCCCGGTCGGCGGCCAAGCCGACCGCCTCGGCGTCGGCCTCGGTCGGCCCGAACTGCCAGCTGGACACCCGCCACGTGGCGGCCCTGGCGGCGCCCAAGGGCGACGTGGTGCCGGACCAGAACTGGGTGCTGCACTCGACCCGGCTGTCGCTGCACGGCTCGGTGTTCAACGGCGTCTACGACGTCACCACCGAGAGCGGCACCAAGCGGGTGCTGAAGTTCACCACCGACAGCGTGGACATCGAGAACCTCGACATGTCGACCATCCAGGTCCAGGGCCTGACCTTCCACGTGAAGAGCCGTGAGGGGTCGACCTCGACCATGCGCAACGGCCCGGTCACCATGTACGTGGAGAGCCTCTCGGGCCACCTGGCGGCGATCTACGGCCTGCCGATCCCGATCGACCTGGGCCCGATCACGCTGACCCCGGACACCCTGCCGAAGTGGCTGTGGGACCTGCTCGGCGCGGTGCCGATCCCGCTGGACCTCACCCTCACCGACGCCAAGGCGGTGCAGGCGGGCCAGTTCGGCGGCGACCTGAAGATCCCGGGCATGCGCCTGTTCAACGACAAGACGCCGTACGACGGCTGACGGAACGTCGCGCGAACGCCGCAGGGGCGGGACCCGGTCCTCGGGTCCCGCCCCTGCGGCGTTCGGCGGTGTCGGCTCAGGAGCCGTCGCGGGTGCCCAGGTGGTGCACCTGGACCATGTTGGTGGTGCCCGGGATGCCCACCGGCACACCGGCGGTGACGATCACCGTGTCGCCGTCGGCGAGCCGGCCCATCTTCAGCAGCTCGCGGTCGACCTGCTCGACCATCTCGTCGGTGGTGGCCACCTGCTCCGAGACGTGCGCCTCGACGCCCCAGCTCAGCGAGAGCTGGTTGCGGGTGGCGATGTCCGGGGTGAAGGCGATCACCGGGATCGGCGAGCGGTAGCGGGAGAGCCGGCGGGCGGTGTCACCGGACTTGGTGAAGGCGATCAGCGCCTTGCCGTCCAGGAAGTCGCCAAGCTCGCAGGCGGCGCGGGCGACCGAGCCGCCCTGGGTGCGCGGCTTGCGGCCCGGGTTGAGCGGCTGCAGGCCCTGGGAGAGCAGCTCCTCCTCGGCCTTCTCGGCGATCCGGCTCATGGTCTTGACGGTCTCGACCGGGTACTTGCCCACCGAGGACTCGGCGGACAGCATCACCGCGTCGGCGCCGTCCAGGATGGCGTTGGCGACGTCGGAGACCTCGGCGCGGGTCGGGCGCGAGGCGTGGATCATCGACTCCATCATCTGGGTGGCGACGATCACCGGCTTGGCGTTGCGGCGGGCCAGCGTGATCAGCTGCTTCTGGACCAGCGGCACCTTCTCCAGCGGGTACTCGACCGCGAGGTCGCCGCGGGCCACCATGATGGCGTCGAAGGCGAGGACGATCTCCTCCATCGCCTCGACGGCCTGCGGCTTCTCGATCTTGGCGATGACCGGGACGCGGATGCCGACCTCGTCCATCACCTTGTGCACGTCGTCGATGTCCGCGGCGTTGCGGACGAAGGACAGCGCGACCATGTCGACGCCCAGCTGCAGGGCGAAGCGCAGGTCGTCCTTGTCCTTCTCGGAGAGCGCGGGGACGTTGACCGCCGCGCCGGGCAGGTTGATGCCCTTGTTGTTGGAGAGCACACCGCCCTCGACCACCACGGTCTTCACCCGCGGGCCGTCGACGCTGACGACCTCCAGGGCGATGACGCCGTCGTTGATCAGGATCGGGTCGCCGGCCTGGACGTCGCCGGGCAGGCCCTTGTAGGTGGTGCCGCAGACGAACTGGTCACCGGGGACGTCCTCGGTGGTGATGGTGAACGTGTCGCCGTTGTCCACGGTCACCGGCCCGTTGGCGAAGGTCGCCAGACGGATCTTGGGGCCCTGCAGGTCGGCCAGTACGCCGATGGTGCGGCCGGTGTCCTCCGACACCTGGCGGACCCGGCGGTACCGGTCCTCGTGCTCGGCGTGGGAGCCGTGGCTCATGTTGAGGCGGGCGACGTTCATGCCCGCTTCGACGATGGCCTTCAGCTGTTCGTAGGAGTCCGTCGCAGGACCCAGGGTGCAGACAATTTTCGCTCGGCGCATATCCGTCAGTCTATCCGTTCGTGTTATCGGGACATTCGGTTCGCATCGTCAGATATCGCCAACGAACATTCCGAGGGGTGGGATACTGACGGGTAGTCATCCCGCGCCGGGCTCACGCCGCGTGGACCAGCGCGAAAGTCTGCTGGGCGATCTCCAGTTCCTCGTCGGTCGGCACCACCGCGACGGTCACCCGCCCGTACGACGGCGAGATCACCCGGGCACCCGGCGCGCGCACCGAGTTCAGCTCCGGGTCGACCGCGATTCCGAGCTCCTCCAGGTCGGCGCAGACCGCCGCGCGGACCTCCGCCGAGTTCTCGCCCACGCCCGCGGTGAAGGCCACCGCGTCGAGCCGG
This sequence comes from Kitasatospora sp. NPDC002522, assembly GCF_053595195.1. Classification (NCBI taxonomy): domain Bacteria; kingdom Bacillati; phylum Actinomycetota; class Actinomycetes; order Kitasatosporales; family Streptomycetaceae; genus Kitasatospora; species Kitasatospora sp. NPDC002522. Next base: position 194,234 of record NZ_JBSFXE010000011.1, on the reverse strand, counting down.
CCGAGCACCGCGTAGTAGCCGCCCAGGTAGCGGCGGATCCGGTGCACGTAGGCGTCGAAGGCCAGCTTGGCGTCCTCCTCGCCGTCCTGGGCGCGGCGGACCACCTCGCGCATGTCGTTGTCGCCGCACAGGCCGAGCAGGCCGCTGCGGCGGTTGAGCAGGTCGTCGATCTGATCGATGCTCAGCCCGCCCACCCGGTGCAGGTGGAACACCAGGCCCGGGTCGACGTCGCCGGAGCGGGTGCCCATCACCAGGCCCTCCAGCGGGGTCAGGCCCATCGAGGTCTCCACGCAGACCCCGCCGGCCACCGCCGAGGCGGAGGCGCCGTTGCCCAGGTGCAGCACGACCACGTTCACCTCGGCCGGGTCGCGGCCCAGCAGCCGGGCGGTGGCCCGGGAGACGTACTGGTGCGAGGTGCCGTGGAAGCCGTAGCGGCGCACCCGGTGCTCGTCCGCGGTCCTCCGGTCGATCGCGTAGCGGGCCGCGTACTCCGGCATGGTGGCGTGGAAGGCGGTGTCGAAGACCGCGACCTGCGGCAGGTCCGGGCGCAGCGCGCGGGCCACCTCGATGCCGGTGATGTTGGCCGGGTTGTGCAGCGGCGCGACCGGGATCAGCCGACGGATCTCGGCGACCACCGGGTCGGTGATCAGGGTGGGGCGGGTGAAGCGCAGCCCGCCGTGCACCACCCGGTGGCCGATCGCGGCCAGCTCGGGGGAGTCCAGGCCCATCAGGTCCGCGGCCAGCTCCTCGGCCACCGCCTTCAGCGCCCCGCCGTGGTCGGCGAAGACCTGCCGGGTCTCGCGCCGCTCGCCGGTGAGCGGCTGGTGCAGCAGCCGGCCGTTCGCCTCGCCGATCCGCTCCACCAGGCCGGACGCCAGCCGGGCGCCGTCGAGCATGTCGATCAGCTGGTACTTCACCGAGGAGGACCCGGCGTTCAGCACCAGGACTCGGGTACCGGTGGTCACTGCGCGCCTCCTGCGGGGCCGTTCGCGGCGGGCTTCTGGGACTGGATGGCGGTGATCGCCACGGTGCTGACGATGTCCTCCACCAGGGCGCCCCGGGAGAGGTCGTTGACCGGCTTGTTCAGGCCCTGCATGACCGGGCCGACCGCGACCGCCCCGGCCGAGCGCTGCACCGCCTTGTAGGTGTTGTTGCCGGTGTTGAGGTCCGGGAAGACCAGCACGGTCGCCCGGCCCGCCACCGCCGAGCCCGGCAGCTTGGTCGCCGCGACGTGCGCGTCCACCGCCGCGTCGTACTGGATCGGGCCCTCCACCAGCAGGTCCGGCCGCAGCCGGCGGACCAGCTCGGTGGCCTTGCGGACCTTGTCGACGTCCACGCCGCTGCCCGAGGTGCCGGTGGAGTAGGACAGCATCGCCACCCGCGGCTCCACGCCGAACTGGGCGGCGGTCTCCGCGGACTGGATGGCGATGTCGGCGAGCTGCTGCGCGTCCGGGTCCGGGTTGACCGCGCAGTCGCCGTAGACCAGCACCTTGTCGGCCAGGCACATGAAGAACACCGAGGAGACGATCGCCGCGCCCGGCGCGGTCCTGATCACCTCGAAGGCCGGGCGGATGGTCGCCGCGGTGGAGTGCACCGCCCCGGAGACCATGCCGTCGGCGATGCCCTCCTGGACCATCAGGGTGCCGAAGTAGGAGACGTCGGCGACCACGTCCAGCGCCCGCTCCACGGTCATGCCCTTGTGCGCCCGGGCCTTCGCGTACAGCTCGGCGAACTGCTGGCGCAGCGGGCTGGCCGCCGGGTCGACCACCCGCAGCTGGGCGCCGCTCTCGCCGGCCTGCGGGAACTCGATGCCGAGCGCCGCCGCCCGGCGCTGCACCGCCTCCGGCTCGCCGAGCAGGGTCAGGTCGCAGATGTTGCGGCGCAGCAGGACCTCGGCGGCGCGCAGCACCCGGTCCTCGGTGCCCTCCGGCAGCACGATGTGCCGGCGCTCGGCGCGGGCCCGCTCCAGCAGCGCGTGCTCGAACATCATCGGGGTCACCCGCTCGGACCGGGTCAGCTCGATCCGGCTGGTCAACTCCGCGGTGTCGACGTGCAGTTCGAACAGGCCGAGGGCGACCTCGGCCTTCCGCGGGCTGTTCGGCCCGATCCGCCCCTCCAGGTGGGTGAGCGCCGCCGCGGTCAGCCAGCTGCCCTCCGACACCGCCGCGACGGGGGTGCCCGGGGCCAGCCGGGAGGCCAGCGCCATCACCTCCGGGCCCGGATGCTGATCGAGCGTCAGCAGCACCCCGGCGATCGGCGGGGAGCCCGCGGCGTGCGCCGCCAGCGAGCCGATCAGCAGGTCGGCCCGGTCGCCCGGGGTCACCACCAGCGCGCCCTCGGTCAGCGCGGTCAGGAAGGTCGGCAGCATCGCCCCGCCGAAGACGAAGCCGCGCACGTCCCGGGCCAGGCCCGCCGCGTCGCCCAGCAGCACCTGCGCGCCGGTCGCCTCCACCAGCTGCGCCATGGTCGGGGCGGCCAGCGACGGCTCCTCCGGGATCACGTACACCGGCACCGGCAGCCGTTCGGCCAGCGCGTGCTGCACCTGCTGCTTGGCGCCCGGCGCCACCCGGTTGGCGATCATCGCCAGGATCGAGCAGCCCAGGTCGCGGTAGGCCCGGTGGGCGCCCAGCACCTCCGCCACCACCGCCTGCGGGTCCTCGTGCCGGCCGCCGACCACCGGCAGCACCACGGCCCCGAACTCGTTCGCCAGCCGGGCGTTGAAGGCCAGCTCGTCCGGCATGTTGGTGTCCGCGAAGTCGGTGCCCAGCACCAGCACCGCCTGGCAGCGCCGCTCCAGCTGGTGGAACCGGTCCACCAGCGCCGACACCAGCTCGTCCTGCCCGTGCGCGGCCTGCAGCGCCGCCGCCTCGTCGTAGGTGAGCCCGTACATCTCCGCCGCCGGCAGCTCCAGCCGGTACCGGCCGCGCAGCAGCTCCACCACGTGGTCCGCGCCCGGCTCTCCCGCCTGCGCCGCGTGCACCAGCGGACGGAACACGCCCACCCGGTCCACCTGACGGGTGAGCAGTTCCATGACCCCGAGCTCGACGGCCTGCCGGCCGTCCCCCCGGTCGATCCCGGTCACGTACACACTGCGCGCCACGGTGGAGCTCTCCGTCCGTCGTCCGGCTGCCGGTCATACCGACCATACCGTCGTACAACAGGGAGGCTCGGCTGCGGCACCGCCGCTACGGCCGCACGGTGGACTACACGTTGAGGTACACCAGGCAGCCGAGGCCGGCGACGGTGCAGTAGACCGCGAAGGGGATCAGGCTGCGGGTCTCGAAGTACTTGGTGAGGAAGCGCACCGAGACGTAGCCGGCGGCGAAGGCGGCGAGGGAGCCGGCCAGCAGCGGGCCGCGGACGGCGGCGTTCGCGGGGGACATGAGTTCCGGCAGCTTGAGGGCGGAGGCGGCCAGGATGACGGGGGTGGCGAGCAGGAAGGAGAAGCGGGCGGAGTCCTCGTGGTTCAGGCCGCGCAGGATGCCGGCGCTCATGGTGACGCCGGAGCGGGAGATGCCGGGGAAGAGCGCGAGGATCTGCGCCGAGCCGACCCAGGCGCCCTGACGGAAGGTCAGCCGGGCGATCCGCCGGTCGGATTCGACGGCGGGGTCGAGGCCCGCGGGGTGCGCCTGATGGTCGCCGGCCCGCCGCCGGCCGCCGCCGCCGCGCTTGAGCCGCTCGGCGCCGAACAGCACCAGGCCGTTGAGGGTGAGGAAGAACGCGGCCGGCGTGGGCTTGCCGAGGGCGTCGCGCAGCAGGTGGTCCAGAGCCAGGCCGGCGATGCCCACCGGGATGGTGGAGACGACGAGCAGCCAGGCCAGCTTCTGGTCGGGGCTGCTGATCTCGCGCCGGGTGATCGAGGTGAACAGGCCCCGGACGATGCGTATCCAGTCCCGGCGGAAGAAGACCACCAGGGCCAGCGCGGTGGCCAGGTGCAGGCCGACCAGCACGGCGAGGTACGGGGAGCCGTCCGCCGTGACGTCCAGGTCGCGCTGGGTCTGGCCGCCGATCAGTGCGGGGATCAGGATCGAGTGGCCGAGGCTGGAGACCGGGAAGAGCTCGGTGACTCCTTGGAGCAGACCGACGCCGACGGATTCCAGGTAGGTCAGGGACGACATCACACACTCTCGGCGGCTGTGGCGGGCTCTCTCTGGCGAGCGTGAACCTACTACAGCGCTGTAGACGGGTCGATGACGGTCCCCGACCTTTTACCTGAACATCACCCGGCGCCTCAGCGAACCGGCCGCAGCCAGACGGTGGCCAGCGGCGGCAGCACCAGCTCGGCCGAGCGCGGCTGCCCGTTCCACTCGGAGGCCTCCGCCTTCACCGGGTGCGAGTTGGCCACCCCGGCGCCGCCGAACTCCTCGGCGTCGGTGTTCAGCGCCTCCTCCCACAGCTGCTCGCCGCCCTCCAGCCGCGGCAGCCCGACCCGGAAGCCGTGCCGCACCACCGGGGAGAGGTTGCTGACCGCCACCAGCGGGCTGCCGTCCGCCGCGAACCGGACGAAGGAGAACACGTTGTCGTCGGCCGCCCCGCCGTCCAGCCAGCGGAAGCCCTCCGGGACGGTGTCCTGCTCGTACAGCGCCGGGGTGGCCCGGTAGACCCGGTTCAGCTCGCCGACCAGCCGCTGCACCCCGCGGTGGTCGCCGTGCGCCGGCCAGCCCTCGTCGAGCACCCACCACTGCGGGCCGCTCTCGTGGTCCCACTCCGCGCCCTGCGCGAACTCCTGTCCCATGAACAGCAGTTGCTTGCCCGGGTGGGCCCACATCAGGCCCAGGTAGGCGCGGTGGTTGGCCCGCTGCTGCCACCAGTCGCCGGGCATCTTGGAGACCAGCGCCTGCTTGCCGTGCACCACCTCGTCGTGCGAGATCGGCAGGATGTAGTTCTCCGAGTAGGCGTACACCATCGAGAAGGTCATCTCGTTGTGGTGGTACTTGCGGTGCACCGGCTCCTTGGACATGTAGACCAGCGAGTCGTGCATCCAGCCCATGTTCCACTTCAGGCCGAAGCCCAGGCCGCCGGCGTCGGTGGGCCGGGTGACGCCCTCCCAGGCGGTGGACTCCTCGGCCACCGTCAGCACGCCCGGGCAGCGCCGGTAGACGGTGGCGTTCATCTCCTGCAGGAACGAGGCGGCGTCCAGGTTCTCCCGGCCGCCGAACCGGTTGGGCGTCCACGCGCCGCCCTCGCGCGAGTAGTCGAGGTAGAGCATCGAGGCGACCGCGTCCACCCGCAGGCCGTCGACGTGGAACTCCTCGCACCAGTACACCGCGTTGGCGACCAGGAAGTTGCGCACCTCGGTGCGGCCGTAGTCGAACTCCAGGGTGCCCCAGTCCGGGTGCTCGGCGCGCAGCGGGTCGGCCGGCTCGTACAGCGGCTCGCCGTCGAAGCGGGCCAGCGCGAAGTCGTCCTTCGGGAAGTGCGCGGGCACCCAGTCGACCAGCACGCCGATGCCGGCCCGGTGCAGCGCGTCCACCAGGAAGCGGAAGTCGTCGGGCGAGCCGAGCCGCGCGGTCGGCGCGTAGAAGCCGGACACCTGGTAGCCCCAGGAGCCGCCGAACGGGTGCTCCATCACCGGCATGAACTCCACGTGCGTGAAGCCGAGTTCGGCGAGGTAGCCGGGCAGCACCTCGGCGATCTGCCGGTAGGACGTCAACTCCGGCCGCCAGGAGGCGAGATGAAGCTCGTACACCGACATCGGCGCGCGGTGGTGCACGGTCTGCGCCCGCCGCGCCATCCAGTCGGCGTCCTGCCACTCGTAGCGGGAGACCGTCACCACCGAGGCGGTGTCCGGCGGGCACTGCGCCGCCCGGGCCAGCGGGTCGGCCTTCTCCAGCACCTGCCCGGAGCGGGCCAGGATCTGGTACTTGTACTGCTCGCCCTCGCCGAGCCCCGGGACGAACAGCTCCCAGACCCCGGACGAACCCAGCGAGCGCATCGGGTGCGCGGTGCCGTTCCAGTGGTTGAACGAGCCGATCACCCGCACCCCGACCGCGTTCGGCGCCCACACCGCGAACGCGGTGCCGGTCACCCCGTCCACCGTGCGCACGTGCGAGCCGAGCGCCCGCCACAGCTGCTCGTGCCGGCCCTCGGAGATCAGGTGCAGGTCCAGCTCGCCCAGGGTCGGCGCGAACCGGTAGCCGTCCTCCTGCGCCAGCGGCTCCCCGCCCGGGTAGCTCACCCGCAGCCCGTACCGCGGGAACCGCCGGCCCGTCAGCAGGCCGGTGAACAGCCCGTCCTGCTGGTGGGTCAGCTCCGCCGGGCCCAGCTCGGTCTCCACCACCACCCGCTCGGCCAGCGGACGCAGCACCCGGACCGCCGTGCCCTCGGGCAGCTCGTGCGCCCCCAGCAGCGCGTGCGGGTCGTGGTGCGCCCCGGAGACCAGCCGCTCCACCTCGGACGGCGGCAGCGGCGCCTCCGGCAGCCGGAGCGCGGCGCCGGTGCGGGCGGCCGCAGGCGCGGGAGCCGGTTCGGGACGCTTCGCCTTCGCGGCGCCCGACCGCGCGGCCCGGGCCGGAGCCGGCCCGCCGGTCTTCCTGACGCGCTCTCCGTTCCGGAAGGTGGCCGGGACGGCCGACTGGCGGTCGGCCGAGAGGGACGGGTCGAGCGGACCGAGCGGGGTCACGGCGGAGTCCTCCTGGATGGGGTGCTGCGGTGGGGACGGTGGGGTTCAGACGGACAGGGCCAGGCGGTTGATCGCCGCCAGCGGGATCGGCAGCCAGCTCGGGCGGTGCCGCGCCTCGTACACCACCTCGTACACCGCCTTGTCGATCTCCAGGGCGCGCATCAGCTCGGGCGTGGCGGCCGGGTCGGCGCCGCCGCCGGCCGTGTAGCCCGCGCAGTACGCGGCCCGGTTGCGGGCCGCCCAGGCCGCGGCCAGGTGGGCGAGCTCCGGGTCCTGGCCGGGGGAGCCGGCCAGCAGGTGGGCGGCCGCGTAGTCGAAGGAGCGCAGCATCGCGGCGACGTCCCGCAGCGCGGGCTGCGGCAGGCGGCGCTCGGCCAGCGGCTTGGCCGGCTCGCCCTCGAAGTCCAGCAGCACCCAGCCCTGCGGGGTGCGCATCGCCTGGCCGAGGTGCAGGTCGCCGTGGATCCGCTGCACCTGCAGGCCGTCCAGGTGGGCGTCGGTCAGCTGCTGGAAGGCGGCGCGCAGCGCGGAGCGGTAGCGCAGCAGGCCGGGCACCGCGGTGACCGCGGAGTCCAGCCGGTCGGCCATCGCCGAGGCCAGTTCGCCGATCTTCGCCCGGTCGAGCCGGGCGGTGGGCATCGAGCGGGCCAGCACCCGGTGCACCTCGGCGGTGGCCCGGCCGAGCCGGTGCGCCTCGATCGCGAAGTTGCCGGGCGAGGGGTCGCCCTTCAGCCGGGCGACCTGGTCGAGGGCGAGCTCCCAGCCGTCCTCGGCGTCCGGCAGGTAGCGCTGCAGCAGCCCGAGGGTGGCGGGCTCGGAGCGCTCCAGCCGGCACTCGAACCAGGCGGCGACCCGGGGGATGCGGGTCGAGCCGGCCCGGGAGAGCGCCAGCGACAGCTCCAGGTCGGGATTGGTGCCGGGGCTGATCCGGCGGAACAGCTTGAGGATGAAGGCGGTGTCGTAGATCACCGAGCTGTTGGACTGCTCGGCGGTGGACGCCCGGCCGGGGATGTTGCCGGGCAGGCCCGGGCCCGGGGTGCGCCGGAAGGACAGCGAGCCGAACCGGTCGCCGGTGGCCAGGTGCTCGAGCAGCCGGCCCGTCAGTTCCGGGTCGTGCACCGCGTCGTACAGCGTCGCCCCGTCGTAGGTGCCGCCCACCAGGCGGCCCAGCACCGCGCCCGGGCCGACCGCGGCCGGCCGCTCGGAGCGGATGCCCAGCAGCAGCTGGTACACGTCGCCGTTCGCGCTCGACCCGGTGCCGTGCTCGACCCGCAGCAGCAGGTGCAGCAGCGCCGGATCACCGACCTGCAGCGGCGTGCCGACCACCGGGGTGAGGCCGGTGATCGGCCGGCCCTTTCCGGCGTACCAGCGCTGGGTGGGCAGCCATTCGGCGATCAGCGGCAGCGCCGCCTGGACCAGCTCGCTGACACCCGCGGTGGTTCTCCGCACCCCGGGCGCGCGCGTCCCGACCGGCCCTGCGGCGGCGTCGGACGGCTCACGTTGCACGTGGGCTTGAGAACGGGAGGGTTCGGACATGACTCCCTTTCCCCGGAAGCGGGCGGCTGCCCGACGGGTCGTGGCCGGGCCCTAAAGTCTTCCGGATTTCGGCGGCGCGGCGGCGACGGCACGCGAGCCGCGGCTCGGGTGTCACGCCTTCGTGTGGGTGGCCGTTGGGCTGTTCTCCGTACGCGGTGGTGCGAAGACCTCCGGGGGCGCGCGGTACGGCGCGCGCGCCCGCGGAGGGTTGACGTCCCGTTCGGGGCCTGAGGGATCGTTACTTCGTGTGCGACTGACGCAGCTGGAACCAGTAGAAACCGTGGCCGGCCAGGGTGAGCAGGTACGGCCATTCGCCGATGGTGGGGAAGCGCACGCCGCCGATCAGCTCGACCGGGTAGCGCCCCCCGTACTGCCGCAGGTCCAGTTCGGTCGGCTGCGCGAACCGCGAGAAGTTGTTCACGCACATGACCAGGTCGCCCTCGTACTCGCGCACGAAGGCCAGCACCGCGGGATTGCTGGAGGGCAACTCGGTGTAGCTGCCGAGGCCGAACGCGGGGTTGAGCTTGCGGATCTCGATCATGCGACGCGTCCAGTGCAGCAGCGAGCTCGAACTGCTCTGCTGCGCTTCGACGTTGGTCACCTGATAGCCGTACACCGGATCCATGATGGGCGGCAGACTGAGCCTGCCCGGGTCGGCGGAGGAGAAACCCGCGTTGCGGTCCGGGGTCCACTGCATCGGGGTGCGGACGCCGTCCCGGTCGCCCAGCCAGATGTTGTCGCCCATGCCGATCTCGTCGCCGTAGTACAGCACCGGCGAGCCGGGCAGCGAGAGCAGCAGCGCGGTGAACAGCTCGGTCTGGTTGCGGTCGTTCTCCAGCAGCGGGGCGAGCCGGCGCCGGATGCCCACGTTGGCCCGCATCCGCGGGTCCTTCGCGTACTCCGCGTACATGTAGTCGCGCTCCTCGTCGGTGACCATCTCCAGGGTCAGCTCGTCGTGGTTGCGCAGGAAGATGCCCCACTGGCAGCCGGAGGGGATCTCCGGGGTCTTCGCCAGGATCTCGGAGACCGGGTAGCGGGACTCCCGCCGGACCGCCATGAAGATCCGCGGCATCACCGGGAAGTGGAACGCCATGTGGCACTCGTCGCCGCCGGAGCCGAAGTCGCCGAAGTAGTCGACCACGTCCTCGGGCCACTGGTTGGCCTCCGCCAGCAGCACGGTGTCCGGGTAGTTGGCGTCGATCTCCTTGCGGACCATCCGCAGGAAGTCGTGCGTCTCCGGGAGGTTCTCGCAGTTGGTGCCCTCGCGGGCGTACAGGTACGGCACCGCGTCCAGCCGGAAGCCGTCGATGCCGAGGTCCAGCCAGAACCGCAGGGCCGCCAGCACCTCCTCCTGCACCCGCGGGTTGTCGTAGTTCAGGTCCGGCTGGTGACTGAAGAAGCGGTGCCAGAAGTACTGCTTGCGGACCGGGTCGTAGGTCCAGTTCGAGCTCTCGGTGTCGACGAAGATGATCCGGGCGTCCGGGTACTGCTTGTCGTCGTCGGCCCACATGTAGAAGTCGCCGTACGGGCCGTCCGGGTCGCTGCGGGAGGCCTGGAACCACGGGTGCTGGTCGCTGGTGTGGTTGACCACGAAGTCGATGATCACCCGCATGCCGCGCGCGTGGGCGGCGTCCACGAACTCCACGAAGTCGGCCAGGTTGCCGAACTCGGGGAGCACCGACTGGTAGTCGGAGACGTCGTAACCGCCGTCGCGCAGCGGGGAGTTCATGAACGGGGGGAGCCAGAGGCAGTCCACGCCGAGCCACTGGAGGTAGTCGAGCCGCGAGGTGAGCCCCTTGAGGTCCCCGACGCCGTCGCCGTTGCTGTCCTGGAACGAGCGGACCAGGACCTCGTAGAAGACCGCGCGTTTGAACCACTCCGGGTCGCGGTCCCGGGCGGGGGTGTCGGCGAAGGTGTCGGGGACGGGCTCGTTGACTGTCACTGCGGGTTCCTCCGAACCGTGAGGAGGTGGGCCGGCCCGGTAGAGGGATCGAGCCGGACGTAGTTGTGACGGCCCCAGGCGTAGGTGGCGCCGGTCAGCTCGTCGTGCACCGTCAGCGGCCCCGGCACGTCGAGCGTCACGGTGGCCTCCTGGACGTGGTGCGGGTCCAGGTTGACCACGGCGATCACGTGGTCCTCCAGACCGTCCTCGGTGACGGCGGTCTTGGAGAACGCGATGATCCGCTCGTTGTCCACGGGGTGGAAGCGCAGGCTCCGCAGCTGCTGCAGCGCGGGATGCCGGCGGCGCAGCCGGTTCAGGGCGGTGAGCAGCGGCGCGAGGGTGTCCTGGCGGGACCAGTCACGCGGCCGCAGCTCGTACTTCTCGGAGTGCAGGTACTCCTCCGAGCCGGGCTTGGCCGGCTCGTGCTCGAACAGCTCGTAGCCCGCGTACACCCCGTAGGTGGGGGAGAGCACGGCCGCCAGCACGGCGCGCACCGCGAACGCGGCCGGGCCGCCGTGCTGGAGGTACTCGGGCAGGATGTCCGGGGTGTTGGCGAAGAAGTTCGGCCGCATGTACGCGGCCGCCTCGCCGGTCAGCTCGGTCAGGTACTCGGTCAGCTCGTCCTTGGTGTTGCGCCAGGTGAAGTACGTGTAGGACTGGTGGAAGCCGACCTTGCCCAGGGTGTGCATCATCGCCGGGCGGGTGAACGCCTCGGCCAGGAAGAGCACGTCCGGATCGGTGCGGGCGATGTCCGCGAGCACCTTCTCCCAGAAGTTGACCGGCTTGGTGTGCGGGTTGTCGACACGGAAGATCCGCACCCCGTGGCCCATCCAGTAGCGCAGCACCCGGACCGTCTCGCGGACGATGCCGTCGAAGTCCTGGTCGAAGTTGACCGGGTAGATGTCCTGGTACTTCTTCGGCGGGTTCTCCGCGTACGCGATGGTGCCGTCGGCGCGGTGGCTGAACCACTCCGGGTGCTTGTGCACCCACGGGTGGTCCGGCGAGCACTGCAGCGCGAAGTCCAGCGCCACCTCCAGGCCGAGCGCCCCGGCCTCGGCGACGAAGTGGTCGAAGTCCTCGATGGTGCCCAGGTCCGGGTGGACCGCGTCGTGCCCGCCCTCGGGGGAGCCGATCGCCCACGGCGAGCCGACGTCCCGCGGACCCGCCGTCAGGGAGTTGTCCGGTCCCTTGCGGTGGGCCCGGCCGATCGGGTGGACCGGCGGCAGGTACACCACGTCGAAGCCCATCGCGGCGACCGCGGGCAGCCGCTCGGCGGCGGTGCGGAAGGTGCCGGAGACCGGCGGCTCCACGCCGTTGGGGTCGACCACCGCGCCCTCGGAGCGCGGGAAGAACTCGTACCAGGAGCCGAACAGGGCCCGCTTGCGGTCCACCTGGAGCGGTTGCGAGCGGGTCGCCGAGACCAGCTCGCGCAGCGGGTGGCGGGCCAGCAGCGCCGTCACCTCCGGGTCCAGCGCGGCGGCGTAGCGGCTCAGCGGCGGCAGGTTGACGTCGCGCAGCGCGTCCACCGCGGCCAGCACCTGGGCCCGGCCGTCCTTCTTCGGCACCCCGGCGGCGGCGCGCTCCAGCAGCTGCGCGCCCTCCTCCAGCACCAGCGCCGTGTCGATCCCGGCGGGCAGCTTCACCGCGGCGTGCTTCTTCCAGGTGGCGACCGGGTCGCCCCACGCCTCCACCAGGTACGACCAGCGGCCCGGCGCGGTCGGGGTGACGTACGCGCCCCAGCGGTCGGAGCCCTCGGCGAGCTCCTGCATCGGGGTCCACGGGCCGGAGCGCCCGCGCGGGTCGCGCAGCACCACGTTGGCGCCGACCGCGTCGTGGCCCTCCCGGAAGACCGTGGCGGAGACCAGGAAGCGCTCCCCCTCCACGGCCTTGGCCGGACGCCGTCCGGCGTCGACGAGGGGGGTCACGTCCAGCACGGGAATGCGGCCGATCACGGTGTCGCTCTCTGTCGTCTTGCGGGCGGTTCGGGTTCCGGCGGCGCGCTTGGCGGCCGGGCGGGGGCGCTCGGCGGCCGGCTCGGCGGCGGGTTCGGCCGGGGCTGCGGAGGTCGGCCCGGTGGGTGAACTCCCCTTGCCGGCACCGGACCTGACGGTGGTGGTCCGTTTCGCAGCGGTCTTGCGGGTGGCGCCGGCCCGGCCGGCCGCGGCGGGTTTCGCCGCGCTCTTGCGGGCCGCCGCGGCGCGCGGGGCCGGCACCGGGGGCTCCCCGGCTGACGGTGTGTCGGGTGCTTCGTCCGTCGGCACCGTGGAGTGGTCCCGCGTGTCGCCGTGCATGCCAAGCTCCTGCCCGAGATCGGCGGCAGCTCCCTCGGCAGGCGGCGCCTGGGGGAGTACCGGGAGGACTGCTGGGTGAGGAAGGACGTGCGGCCGAAGCCTGCCCGCGCCGACGGACCCGGCAACCCCGCCCGCCGACCGCGGCTGCGGTGAACACCGACCCGAATGCGCGCGTGTCCCGGCGCGCACCGCACGGTTCACGCCCCCGCGTGACCCAACCCACCGGAAAACGACCGGGCAGGGAACAAGGACACGCGAGGACACGGCGACTGAGGCCGAATGGGGGAAAGGGATGAGGGTTCGTCAACGGGGAAGCACCGGCCACGGGGCAGCAGGGGGTCCACCGGAAAGCACTCCCCGCGGCACCCACGACCTTGTTGCATCCTCGCATCACGGGCAAGGGCTACGGGTGGGTAGGCGCGCGGTTTCAGCCGGTATGCAAGCCTGAAAAAGATCCCGGAAACACCTTCGTCCCCAGAAGTTCACACCTGACGGCGCGTCTTTTCCCTGCGTGCGCCCCTCGTGCGCCGGGATTTGCCACCGCGCGCCTGAAACGATCTCACCAGTACTCCGAATGGGTGTGACGCACGTGTTCTGACACCTCTTCAGGCGCTTCTGCGGGTCTACGCTTCAAGCCGTGAAGGCAATCCGCAGATTCACCGTCCGCACCGTCCTGCCCGAACAACTGCAGCCACTGCACGAGCTCGCGCTGAACCTCCGCTGGTCCTGGCACCCGGAAACGAGGGAGCTGTTCCGCTCCGTCGACCCCGAGGTGTGGGCCGCCGTCGGGGAGGACCCGGTCCGGCTCCTCGGCGAGGTGCCCGCGGCCAGACTCGCCTCCCTCGCCACCGACCGGCGCTTCCTCCGGAGGCTCGGCGACCTGGCCGACGAACTGCGCGACTACCTCACCGGACCGCGCTGGTACCAGTCCGCGCCGCCGCTCGGCGACGAGGACGCCCCACTGCCGGCCGGCATCGCCTACTTCTCGCCCGAGTACGGCATCGCCGCCGCGCTGCCGCAGTACTCCGGCGGCCTCGGCATCCTGGCCGGCGACCACCTCAAGGCCGCCTCCGACCTCGGCGTGCCGATCATCGGCGTCGGGCTCTTCTACCGGCACGGCTACTTCCGCCAGTCGCTCAGCCGGGACGGCTGGCAGCAGGAGCGCTACCCGCTGCTCGACCCCGACGCGCTCGCCGTCACCCTGCTGCGCGAGGCCGACGGGACCCCCTGCCGGATCGACCTCGCGCTGCCCGGCGGCCGCACCCTCGCCGCCCAGGTCTGGCGCGCCCAGGTCGGCCGGGTCCCGCTGCTGCTGCTCGACTCCGACGTCGAGGCCAACACCCCCGCCGACCGCGACGTCACCGACCGCCTCTACGGCGGCGCCAGCGAGCACCGGCTGCTGCAGGAAATACTGCTCGGCATCGGCGGCGTGCGCGCCGTCCGCACCTACTGCCGGCTCACCGGCCACCCCGAGCCCGAGGTCTTCCACACCAACGAGGGCCACGCCGGCTTCCTCGGCCTGGAACGGATCAGCGAACTCACCGCCGCCCAACCGGACCTCGGCTTCACCGACGCACTGGAAGCCGTCCGGGCCGGCACCGTCTTCACCACCCACACGCCCGTCCCGGCGGGCATCGACCGCTTCGACCGCGAGCTGGTGGCCCGTCACTTCGGCGGCGACGCCGCGCTGCCCGGCGTCCCGGCCGAGCAGGTGCTCGCCCTCGGCGCCGAGAGCTGGACCGGCGGCGACCCCAAGCTCTTCAACATGGCCGCGATGGGGCTGCGTCTGGCCCAGCGGGCGAACGGTGTCTCCACCCTGCACGGCGCGGTCAGCCGCGAGATGTTCGGCGGGCTGTGGCCGGGCTTCGACGCCTCCGAGGTGCCGATCACCTCGATCACCAACGGCGTGCACGCCCCGACCTGGATCGACCCGGCGGTGGTCCGCCTGGGTGCCGGGGAGATCGGACAGGAACGCGCCGAGACCGCCATGGCGGTCGGCACCTCCGGCCAGTGGACCGGCCTGGAGCGGATCGGCAACGCCGACATCTGGGAACTGCGCCGCAGCCTGCGCGCCCAACTGGTCGAGGAGGCCCGGCGGCGGCTGCGCGCCTCCTGGAAGCAGCGCGGCGCCGGCGAGGCCGAACTCGGCTGGACGGGCGCGGTCCTCGACCCCGACGTGCTGACCATCGGCTTCGCCCGGCGGGTCCCCTCGTACAAGCGGCTCACCCTGATGCTCCGCGACCCGGTGCGGCTGCGCGCGCTGCTGCTCGACCCGGAGCGGCCGGTGCAGATCGTGGTCGCGGGCAAGGCGCACCCGGCGGACGACGGCGGCAAGCGGCTGATCCAGCAGCTCGTCGCGTTCGCCGACGACCCCGCGGTGCGGCACCGGATCGTCTTCCTGCCGGACTACGACATGGCGATGGCCAAGCTGCTCTACCCCGGCTGCGACGTCTGGCTGAACAACCCGCTCCGCCCGCTGGAGGCCTGTGGCACCTCCGGGATGAAGGCGGCGCTGAACGGCTGTCTCAACCTGTCGATCCTGGACGGCTGGTGGGACGAGTGGTACGACGGCCAGAACGGCTGGGCCATCCCCACCGCCGACGGCGGCACCGGCGAGGGCGTGCTCGACCCGGAGAGCAAGGAGGCCGAGCGGCGCGACGACATCGAGGCGGCCGCGCTCTACGACCTGATCGAGCACCAGGTCGCGGCCCGCTTCTACGACCGCGGCGCGGACGGCCTGCCGCACCGGTGGATCTCGATGGTCCGCCACACCCTGGTGACCCTCGGCCCGAAGGTGCTGGCCGGGCGGATGGTCCGCGAGTACGTCGAGCGGCTGTACGCCCCGGCGGCGCTGGCCCGGCGCGAGCTGGCGGGCGCGGGCGGCGACTACGCGGGCGCGCAGGCGTTGGCCGCGTGGAAGGCCGCCGTCCGCGAGGCCTGGCCCGCGGTGCGGGTCGAACACGTCGAGGCCGACTGCTCGGGCGAGGCCCAGGAACTCGGCTCCACCCTGGCCCTCCGGGTCCAGGTCGCCCTCGGCCGCCTCCAGCCCGAGGACGTCGAGGTGCAGGTGGTCTCCGGACGCGTTGACGAGAGCGACCGGATCTCCGAGGGAGCGGCCCTCGCCCTCAAGCCCGCGGTCGGCGGCGCCGACCTCGAAGGCCGCCTCCGCTACGAGGGCCACCTCGAACTCTCCCGCACCGGCCCGTTCGGCTACACCGTCCGCGTCCTGCCCGCCCACCCCCGGCTCGCCTCCATCGCGGAGCTCGGCCTGGTGGCGGTCCCGGCGGAGACGGGGGGGATGGACGCGGGGGTGCTGCGGTAAGGCACATGGGAGCCAGAACAGGGGCTCGGGGAACTGCGAGGCGAGTGTCTGGTGGTCTCAGGTCGGCTGGTGGCCTGGGAGACGTCCATGCACCCAGACCTCGCGGGCCCCGGGACCCTCGCCGCCACGCACCCCCGCCGTTCCCCGGGCCCCTGGATTGTGCAACTTACGCGTTCCAGGAGTTCCACAGCTTGGCGTACGGGCCGTCCGTCGCGAGCAGCGTCTCGTGGGGGCCCAGGTCGGTGAGGTGGCCGTCGGTGAGGACGGCCACCCGGTCGGCGTCGTGCGCGGTGTGCAGGCGGTGGGCGATGGCGATGACGGTGCGGCCGGTGAGGGTGGCGGCGAGGGCGCGTTCGGTGTGGCGGGCGGCGGTCGGGTCGAGCAGGGCGGTGGCCTCGTCGAGGATGAGGGTGTGGGGGTCCGCCAGGATGACCCGGGCGAGGGCGAGTTGCTGGGCCTGGGCGCCGTCGAGCCGGGTGGCGGAGGGGCCGAGTTCGGTGTCGAGGCCGTCGGGGAGGTCGTGCTGCCAGCCGACGGAGTCGAGTGCGGCGGTGAGCGCGGCGTCGTCGGCGTCGGGGGCGGCGATCTGCAGGTTGTCGCGGAGGGTGCCGAGGAAGACGTGGTGTTCCTGGGTGACCAGGACGACCTGGCGGCGTAGGCGTTCGGGGGCGAGGTCGGCGAGCGGGACGCCGCCGACCGTGACGGTGCCGGTGTGCGGGCGGTCGATCCCCGCGAGCAGGCGGCCGAGGGTGGTCTTTCCGGAGCCGGAGGGGCCGACCACGGCGAGGCGTTCGCCGGGGCGCAGGTCGAGGTCGAGGCCGTGCAGGACGTCGGGGCCGTCCGGATACGCGTAGCGGGCGCCGGTGACGCGGATCCGGTCGTCGGCGGGTTCGCGGGCGGCGGCCTGCGCCGGGACCGGGACGGCGGCGAGTCCCTCGACCCGCGCGTAGGAGGCGGTGCTGCTCTGCAGCTGTTCGAGCAGGACGACGATGCTGTCCAGCGGTTCCTCGATGCGGCGCAGGTAGAGCGCGGCGGAGACGGCGGCGCCGAGGGTGACGGCGTGGGCGGAGACCAGCAGGGCGCCGAGCGGGAGGACCAGCACCGCGGGGACGGTGTAGGACAGGTTGATCACCGCGAAGAAGCGCAGCCGCAGGTACAGCGTGCCGAGGCGGGTGCGCCGGCTCTCGGCGAGCGCGTCGCGGCCGGCGGCGAGGCGCTGCTGCTGGAGGCCGAGGGCGTCGACGGTGCGGGCGCCGCTCGCGGTGGCGGAGAGCGTCTCGGCGAGGCCCGCGGTGGCGGCGCCGTCGGCGAGGTAGGCGGCGCGGGCCCGGCGGAGGTACCAGCGGGCGCCGAGCGAGACGCCGAGGACGCCGAGCAGACCGCAACTGCCCAGTAGCGGGCTGACGGTGAGCAGCGCGGCGAGGATGAACAGCGCCTGGGCGGCGGCGACCAGCAGTTCGGGGGCGGCGTCGCGCAGGGTGGTGCCGACGGCGGCGGCGTCGGTGGTGCCCCGGGAGGTGAGGTCGCCGGTGCCGGCGCGTTCGGCGACGCCCGCGGGCAGGGCGAGGATCCGGTCGAGCAGCTGTTCGCGGACCCGGGCGGCGGCGCGCTCGCCGAACCGGTGGGCGAGATAGCGGGCTTGACGGCTCGTCAGGACCTGGAGCGCGGCGCAGACCAGCAGGGCGAGGCCGAGGCGGTCGATGTCGGCGGTGGTGGCGCCGGCGCCGACCCGGTCGATGATCCGGCCGAGCAGCCAGGGGCCGGCCAGGCCGAGCAGGGCGGCGGCGCCGTTGAGGGCGAGAACGGCGGTGAAGGTGGCGGCGTCCTGGCGTAGCAGCGCGCGGGCGGCGTGCCGGACCTGGCGGGCGGAGGCGATCGGCAGGGTGCTGGGCTTTGGGGTGGCGGGTTGTGGGGTGCTGGGCTGGGGGGTGCTGGGTTGGGGGATGCCGGGTTGTGGGGCGCTGGTCGGCGGGGTGGCGGGTTGGGGGATGCGCGGCTTTGGGGTGCTCAACTGGCGTCCTCGGTGGGGGAGTCGGCGTCACGGGAGACCAGGGCGCGGTAGCCGGGCTGGGTGCGGAGCAGCTCGCGGTGCGGGCCGCTGGCGGTGACCTTGCCGTCGACCAGGTAGTGCACGGTGTCGGCCTGGTCGAGCAGGAGCGGGGAGGTGCCGGCGAGGGCGGTGGTGCGGCCGGTGCGGGCGGCGCGAAGGCGGGCGGCGATCAGGGCCTCGGTGTGGGCGTCCACCGCGGAGGTGGGTTCGACGGCCAGCAGGACCTCCGGGTCGGCGGTCAACGCCCTTGCCAAGCGCAGGCGTTGGCGTTGCCCGCCGGAGAGGTTCCGGGCGTCGGCGGGGATCTCGGCGTCGAGTCCGCTGGGCAGGGCGGTGACCACGTCGAGGGCGGCCGCGGCCGCCAGGGCGGCGCGGAGGGTGTCGTCGTCGGCGGTGGTGCGGCCCTGCAGGAGGCGGCGGAGCGGGCCGGCGAAGAGGGTGGCCTCGTTCTCGGCGAGGGTGATCCGGTCCCGGACGGTCGCCAGCGGGAGGTCGGTGAGCGGGGTGTCGCCCCAGTCGGCGGCGGTGTCGGCGAGCCGGGCCAGCCGGGCGAGGACGGCGGCGGTGTCGGCCGGGCGGGCGGCGGCGAGCACCGTCAGCTTGCCCGGGGCGAGCCGGACGCCGGACTCCGGGTCGGTCAACTCGGCTTCGTGGAGCGGTGGTTGGGTGGTGCCGTGGTCGGCCTCGGGCGGCAGGTTGAGGAAGTCGACGACCCGGCGGGCGCAGACCAGGGCGCGGCCGATGTCCTGGCTGTTCTCGATCAGGAAGTAGACCGGGGCGACCAGTACCGCCGCGTAGGCGAAGACCGAGGCGAGCTGGCCGATCGTCAGTTCGCCCTGGGCGGCGAGCCGGGCGCCGAGCCAGGTGACCGCGGCGAGCAGCAGGATCGGCAGGCCGTTGCCGAGCGCCTGGATCCAGCTGGAGACCGCGCCGACCCGGTAGCCGTCCTGCCGCAGGCGCTGCGAGTCGGCGCGGTAGCGGGCGGCGTAGACCTCCTTGCCGCCGAGACCGCCGAGCACCCGCAGCCCGCCGGCCAGGTCCTCGAACCGGGCGGTGAGCCGGGCCTGGCGCTCGCGGTAGCGGGTCTCGGTGAGCTGCTGGCGGGCGAAGAGCGGACGCAGCGTCAGGGCCAGGAAGGGCAGGCCGAGCAGGACGACGGCGGCGAGGGCCGGCGAGATGGTGAGCAGGACCGCGGCGACGGTGAGGTAGCAGATCACCGCGCCGACACCGGGTCCGATGAAGGTCAGCGCCAGGCTGATCCGGCCGACGTCGGAGATGCCGATGGTGACCACCTCGCCCGCGGCGACCTGCCGGGGCAGCGCGGCGCCGAGTCGGACGCTGTGCTGCAGCACGACGGCGATGGTGCGGAAGGTGGCGTCGTTGCGGACCTTGGTCATCGTGCTGTGGCGGCCCCAGGCGAGCACCAGGTTGAGCAGGCCGAAGGCGAGCATGGCGCCGGCCCAGCCGAGGACCGGCCCGAGCCGGCCGGGGCGCAGCCCGTCGTCGATCGCGTGCGAGAGCAGGTAGGGCTGGACGGTGAGGCCGAGCATCCAGGCCGTGCCGTAGAAGGTGCCGAGGGTGCAGCGGCGGCGTTGGCTGAGGACCAGCCACCACAGGTAGCGCAGTGGGCTGCGGGCGTCGGGGGTGCCGGGGTGGCCGGCGATCGGGTCGTCCACGGAGTGAGGTTAGTGGGGCTGTGTGGGGGCGAGCGAGGGATTTCCTTTGGGGGCTCGGGGAACGGCGAGGTGAGTGTCGGGTGGTCTCAGGCTGGCTGGGGGTCTTGGAGGCCTCTATGCGCCCGGACCTTGCAGCGCCCTGTGAACCTCACCGCCGCGCACTCCCGCCGTTCCCCGGGCCCCTTTCGGGGCCCGGAGGGGCGGGGCTTTTAGTCGACGGTGAAGGAGTAGTAGGTGTCGTCGAGGGCCACGCCGTCCTTCGTGGTGGCATGGACGATCAGGAGGTACCAGCCGCTGGTGGGCGGGGTCCAGATGACGTCGGCTTCGCCGTGGGCGGCGGCGGGGATGGTGATGGGGTTGTTGCCCCAGTCGAAGGAGTAGGTGTAGCTCGCGATCTGGGCGCCCTTGATCTTCGGGGCGAAGTGGAAGGTGCCGGGGCCGGTGTTCTCGCCGCCGTCGGGGTACTGGGGCGAGGTGATGGTGGGGGTGGAGTCCAGGTAGCCGTTGTCCCACCAGGTCTGCTGGCTGGTCCAGCCGTTGGCGCTGGTGGTGTTGACGACCAGCTTGTCGCCGCTCGGGCCGTCCAGGGTGACGGTGGTCTCGGCGGTGCCGTTGGGGTTGGCCGGGACGGTGGTGGTGGTGACCGTGGTGCCGTAGTGCGTGACGGTGTAGCTGACCACCGGGCTGGCGGCCTGCAGGCCCGGCTCGGGGCTCAGGCGGAACGGGGTCGGCTTGCCGAACTGGGTCGCGTGGGAGAGCCGGGTGACGGTGGGCGCGTCCGGCTTCAGCAGGATGGTGTAGCGGGTGGGCTGCGAGGCGTTGTAGGCCCGGTCCATGCTGCGGACGTCGAGCGTGAGCCACCCGCTGAGGCCGGCCGGCGGGACCAGGGTCATCCGGGCGGTGCCGCCGACGGTCTGCGCGCGGACGCCGTGGGTGCCGTCGAACGGGTCCAGGAAGTGCGGGATGCCGTGCTCGCCGATCGAGGCGCCCGGGACGGAGAAGGTGCTGTACCAGGTGATCTGGTAGCCGGCGACGTCGCCGACGCCGTTCGCGCCGAGGTCGATCTGGATCGGCGCGCCGGGCTGGTTCGTCTGTCCCTGCGGGTAGTTGGGCGAGCTGACGGTCGGTGCGGCGGCGGGGGTGGTGTCGTCGACGGCGACGTAGCAGGCGGCGGACCAGTCGGAGGCCGCGCCGTCCGGACCGACCGTCCGGGCCTGCCAGCCGTACGTCGCGCCGTCGGTCAGGCCGGTCACCTCGACGGACGCCTCCGAGCCCGGGTACGCCCAGTCGCGGACGGCGGTGCCGAGCTGCGCCGGGTCGGCGGTCGGCCAGTACCGGAACTCCTCGGAGAGGTGGTTGGCCGTCGGGTCGGTGTGGGAGGCGATGCCCTCCAGCTCCAGCCCGCCCCGGCCGGCGACGTACACCGGCGCGCTCGCGTCGGTGGAGCAGGCGAGCAGACCGTTGTACAGGTCGGTCGGCGTGTTCGGGACGCCGCCGGCCGCGCCGGCGTTCCCGGGTGCCAGCAGCGCCAGGGTGGTGGCGGCAGCCGCGGCGAGGGCGACGCGGGTGCGCGTGCCCAGTGGACTTCTCATCGAGTTCCCCCTGTGTCGGGCCAGCGGGCGTCGTCCTGACGCCGCGGGCGCGGGAAGCGTAGTGGATGAGGGCACTGACGAGCCGTCGATTTTCGGCCACCGAAACGGTCTTGCGTCCGGAACGCCCCACCCTTTATCGTCACTCTGACGTTAAAGGTGAGGTGGGGCAATGGTCGAGTGGCTGGGCTTCGTCACGGGCGCGGTGTGCGTCTGGCTGACGGTGCGGGCGAACGTCTGGAACTTCCCGGTCGGGATCGCCAACAACGCGTTCTTCCTCGTGGTGTTCGCGCAGGCGGCGCTGTACGCCGACGCCGGGCTGCAGGTGGTGTACCTCGGGCTCGCGGCGTACGGCTGGTGGCGCTGGCTGCGGCGCGGCGCCGAGGGCGAGCGGCCGGCGATCCGGCGCGGCGGGGCGCGGGAACTCGCGGTGGCGGTGGGCGCGGTGGTGCCCGTGACGGCGGTGCTCACCCTGGTGCTGCAGCGGGCCGGCGACTCGGCGCCGTTCTGGGACGCGCTGACCACCGCCCTGTCGCTGGCCGCGCAGTGGCTGCTGAACGCCAAGCGGATCGAGAACTGGTACCTGTGGATCGCCGCGGACCTGGTCTACATCCCGCTCTACGCGGTCAAGGGCCTGTGGCCGACCGCCGCCGTGTACGTGCTCTTCCTCGGCCTGTGCCTGCTCGGCCTGCGCGCCTGGCACCGCGAACTGCGCCCGGCCCCCGCGCTGGCGGTGGCCGCGTGACGCGCTTCCGGCACGCGCTGGTGATCGGCAAGTTCTACCCGCCGCACGCCGGCCACCACTTCCTGATCCGCAGCGCCGCCGACGCCGCCGAGCAGGTCACCGTGGTGGTGATGGCCGCCGACGACGAGACCATCCCGCTCGCCGACCGGGTCGGCTGGATCCGCGAGGTCTGGCAGGGCGAGCCGCACGTCCGGGTGGCCGGCACCGTCGACAACATCCCGGTCGACTACGAGGACCCCGAGATCTGGGACGGCCACGTCGCACTGATGCGCGCCGCGCTGCGGCCCGGCGAGACGGTCGACGCGGTGTTCAGCTCCGAGGACTACGGGGTGGAGCTGGCCCGCCGGTTCGCCGCCGCGCCGGTGGTGCTGGACGTCGACCGGGCCACCTTCCCGGTCTCCGGCACCAAGGTGCGGGCCGACCCGGCCGGGCACTGGGCCGACCTGGAGCCCGCGGTACGGGCCGGGCTGGCCCGCCGGGTGGTGGTGGTCGGCGCCGAGTCCACCGGCACCACCACGCTCTCCCGCGACCTGGCCGCCGCCCTGCGCGGCCGCGGCGGGGTGCACGCACTGACCGGCTGGGTGGCCGAGTACGGCCGCGAGCTGACCGCCGCCAAGCTGGCGGTCGCCCGGGCGCACGCCGCGCCGGCCGGCCGGCCCGCCCCGACCGTCGACGAACTCGACTGGGACGAACGGGACTTCGCCCTGGTGCGGCGTCGGCAGGCGGAGGCCGAGGAACGCGCCGCGCGGGGCGGCGGCCCGGTGCTGGTCTGCGACACCGACCTGCTGGCCACCGCCGTCTGGGAGGAGCGCTACCTCGGCCGCACCGCCCCCGAGACCTGGGCCGCGGCCGCCGCCCAGCCGCCCCGCGCGCTGTACGTGCTCACCTCGGACCAGGGCGTCCCGTTCGAGGACGACGGTCTGCGGGACGGCGAGCACCTGCGCGGCTGGATGACCGGCCGGTTCCGCGAGGTGCTGGCGGCGAGCGGGCAGCCCTGGATCGAGGTGTCCGGCGACCGGGCCGCGCGGGTGGCCGCCGTGCTCGCCGCCCTGTGAGCGCACCCGGTACGGCCGGGGGGCCGCACCGGGTGACGGGCCGTCAGCTGCCGTACACCTGCAGCTCGGCGACCTGGCCGGCGGGCCAGCCGGTGTTGGCGGTGAAGACCAGCCGCAGGTAGCGCGCGCTCGCCGTGGCGGGGAGGGTGAGCGTGGCGGTGTTGCCGGTCGCCGGGTCGAACAGGTATCCGGCGGCCGCCAGCAACTGGGTGAACGTCCCGCCGTCGGTACTGCCCTGCACCGCCACCGTCTGGGTGCGCGCGCCCCAGGCGGTGGCCGGCGGCACCGACAGCACGATCCGGCGCACCCCGAGCGCCGCGCCCAGATCGGTCTGCAACCACTGCGGGAAGGCGTTGTTGACGCTCTCCCAGTAGCTGTTCGGGTCGCCGTCCACCGCGTTCCCGGAGCCGTACACCTGGGTGTGCCCGCTCTCCGAGGTCGGCTTGTGCAGCGCCAGGTTGCCGGACGGGGTCGTGGTGGTCGCGGAGACCTGGTTGGAGGCCGCCGAGACGTTGCCCGCCGCGTCCACCGCCAGCACGTCGAAGGTGTACGAGGTGGCCGGGCTCAGCCCCGTCGCGGTGAACGAGGTGCCGGACGCGGTGCCGATCTGGGTGGCGGTGCCGCCCGCCACCCGCCGGATCCGGTAGCCCGTCACCCCGACGTTGTCGGTGGCCGCGTCCCACGCCAGCGCCACCGTGGTGTCCCCCTGCCCGGTCACCCGAAGACCGCCCGGCGCGCTCGGCGGGGTGCCGTCCGGGCCCGACGCGACCGGCGGGGTCGGACGCGTCGCGGTCACCGGCGCCAGGCCCTTGAGCATCCGGCCGCCGTCGCCGGTCAGCCGCAGGTAGTAGTCGGACGAGCAGAAGGTGCCGTCCTCGTCCAGTGCCAGCAGCCCCGAGCCGGCCGGCACCCAGGCCTGCGTCTCGGCGGTCTTGGCGATCTGGTTGCCCTCGTTGTACTCGTCGAACATCGAGATGTAGACGCCGGCCACCCCCGCCCGCGCCATGTTGTAGAACTGCCGCCACATGAAGTCGCCGTGCGCCCGCTGCCGGTCGCCCACCCCGCCGGGCAGCACGCACGGCTGGTAGTCCACCCCGCGCGCGTTGCAGTCCGCGAGGTCCGGCACGGTCGCCACGTTGTAGAAGTTGTCGGCGTCCCCCGCGTTGCCGATCCGGCCGACCATCCACGGCGAGAGCATGTCGAAGGCGTGGTAGACGTCGGTGAAGCCCGGGCGGGAGTCGCGGTCACCGGTGCGCCACCAGGTCGGCACCCCGCCGATCACGTAACACCCCTGCGCCTTGAACCAGTTGACCACGTCCAGGCACGGACCCGGGGCGAACGGGCGCTGGTTGTCGTTGAAGCCGAAGCCCCAGATGCACACCACCGGCTTGCCGTTCTGCCGGGCGTAGGCGCTCGACGCGGTGTGCGCCCGCATCTTGTTCGTCCAGTCCGTCTTGATGTCCGCCTGCATGGTCGTCCAGTCGGAGACGTCGTACATGACGTAGAACTTCACGCCCTGGGACTCCGCCGCGCTGCGCACCTTGCCCGCCATCGCGTCGCGGGTCGGCCCCTCGCCGCCGGTCGGGTTGAAGCGCTGCAGGGCGGCCACGTCGACGCCGTACTGCTTCATCCAGCGGAAGTGCAGGTCGACCGTCGACTGGTCGTAGGACGAGAACAGCGCGGCCGGCTGACCGTTGTTCAGGTTCGCGAAGGCCGTCCGGTAGGTGGCCGGGTACTCGCGCAGGTCCGGCCAGGCCACGATCCCGCTGTTGGACGGTGACGGGGCCTGCCCCATGTTCCGGGCCCAGTGCCACCAGCCGTTGATCGGCGCCCCGTCACCCGCGCAGGCGAACCACCCCTGGTAGCCCACCGTCACCTTGCCCACCACGTCGCCCGGCGCACTCGCCGCCGCGGCCGGGCCCTCCCCGAGCCCGACCGCGCCGACCACGCCCGCCGCCGCGACGCCTTGCAGGAACACCCGCCGTGTGACACCCATCCCGGAGCCTCCGCCCAGTCAACGAATCCCAGCGACTCGGGAGCGTAACCAGGTTGACATGGCTCAGCAATAGAGCGAGCAAGATATGAAAATGTACGACTCTGGGTCCGCAAAACACGTACACGTCGGGCTCGGGGGTCAGACCAGGCTGTCGCGCCAGGTCTGGTGGAGGGTGGCGAAGCGGCCCTCGCCGGCGATCAGGGTGGCGGGGGTGCCGTCCTCGACGATGCGGCCCTGGTCCATGACGAGGACGCGGTCGGCGATCTCGACGGTGGAGAGGCGGTGGGCGATGATCACGGCGGTGCGGCCCTCCAGGACGGTTCGCATGGCGCGCTGGACGGCCTGTTCGCCGGGGACGTCGAGCGAGGAGGTGGCCTCGTCGAGGATCAGCACGGCGGGGTCGGCGAGCAGGGCGCGGGCGAAGGCGACGAGCTGGCGCTGGCCGGCGGAGATCCGGCCGCCGCGCTTGCGGACGTCGGTGTCGTAGCCGTCCGGCAGGGCGGTGATGAACTCGTGGGCGCCGATCGCGCGGGCGGCGGCCTCGATCTCGGCGCGGGTGGCGTCGGGCTTGCCGACCGCGATGTTCTCGGCGACCGTCCCGGAGAACAGGAAGGACTCCTGGGTGACCATCACGACGTTGGCGCGCAGGTCGGGGGTGGAGAGGGCGCGCAGGTCGACGCCGTCCAGGGTGACGGCGCCGGCGGTGGGGTCGTAGAAGCGGGCGAGCAGCTTGGCGAGGGTGGACTTGCCCGCGCCGGTCGCGCCGACCACGGCGGTGGTCTGCCCGGCGGGCAGCACCAGGTCGAAGGAGGGGAGGACCTGCTTGCCGTTGGCGTAGGCGAAGTCGGTGCCGCGGAAGGCGACCTCGCGGCCCTTGCCGTCCGCGGCGGGCAGTACGGCGGGCTCCGCGGGCTCGGGGACGCTGGGCTCGTGGGCGAGCAGGCCGGCCATCTTCTCCAGGGCGGCGGCCGCGGACTGGTAGCTGTTCAGGAACATCGCCAGCTGGTCGATCGGGTCGTAGAGCCGGCGCAGGTAGAGCACGAAGGCCGTGAGGACACCGAGTTCGAGGCTGCCGTCGGTGACCAGGAAGGCGCCGAGGACGACCACGCCGGTGATCCACACGTTGGCGGTCATCCGGGACAGGAAGACGTACCGGGCCATCTCCAGCAGGCCGTCCGCGGTGGCGGTGGCGGACTGCTTGTTGACGGCGCCGAAGGCCCGGTCGTTGGCGGCCTCGCGGCGGAAGGCCTGGACCGGGCGGATGCCGTTCATGGTCTCGGTGAAGCGGACGATCAGGGAGGCCACCGCGGTGCGGGAGCGGCGGTAGACCTGCTGGGAGCGGCGCCGGAACGACCTGATGATCAGGTACATCGGCAGGAAGGAGGCGAGCGCGGCGAGACCGAGCCGCCAGTCCATCAGGACCAGCACGACGGTGATGTAGCCGACCGACAGACAGACCATCAGGAGTTCCTGCAGGCCCTCGGCGAGCAGCTCGCGCAGGGTGTCCACGTCGCTGGTGGCGCGGGAGATGATCCGGCCGGAGGTGTAGCGCTCGTGGAAGTCCAGGCTGAGCCGCTGGGCGTGCCGGAAGATCCGGCCGCGCAGCTCCAGCAGGATGTCCTGGTTGATCCGGGCGGCGAGCCGGATGAACGCCCGCTGCAGCAGGGTGGCGAGCAGCGCGCAGCCCAGGTACGAGGCGGTGACCGCGATCAGCGGGCCGGCGTCGTGGTCGCGCAGGGCGGGGATGCCGCGGTCGATGGCGAAGGCCACCAGCAGCGGACCGGCCTGCAGGGCGGCCTGCTGGACGAGCAGCGCGAGGACGGCGACGGCGATCCGGCGGCGGTGCGGGGCGAGCAGCGAGCCGAGCAGCGCGCGCGGGGCGCCGGGCGGGACGGGGATGTCCTGGTCGTCGGCGGCCGGGGGCGGCAGCTCGTCCTCATCGACCGCGGGGTCGGCGACGGCGGTGGTCATCGGGCCAACGCCCCTTCCAGTTCTGACAGTTCGCCGGACATCAGGGCCCGGTAGGCGGGACAGGAGTGCAGCAGCTCCTGGTGGGTGCCGACCGCGGCGATCCGGCCGTCGGCGAGCAGGGCGACCCGGTCGGCGAGCAGCACGGTGGACGGGCGGTGGGCGACCACCAGGGCGGTGGTGCCGGCCAGCACCTGGCGCAGAGCCCGCTCGACCAGCGCCTCGGTGTGCACGTCGAGCGCGGAGAGCGGGTCGTCGAGGACCAGGAAGCGCGGGCGGCCGACCACGGCGCGGGCCAGCGCGAGGCGCTGGCGCTGGCCGCCGGACAGGCTCAGGCCCTGCTCGCCGACCTCGGTGTCCAGGCCCTCGGGGAGCTTGTCGACGAAGCCGGCCTGCGCGGTGGCGAGGGCGTCGGTGAGCCGCTGCTCGTCCGCGTCGGGGGCACCCATCAGGACGTTCTCGCGGACCGTGGCGGAGAACAGGGTGGGTTCCTCGAAGGCGACCGAGACCAGGCGGCGCAGCTCGGCCCGCGGCAGGTCGCGGATGTCGGTGCCGTCCAGGGTGATCGCGCCGCCGGTGGGCTCGTACAGCCGGGGGAGCAGCGCGGTCAGCGTGGTCTTGCCGCTGCCGGTGGCGCCGACCAGGGCGAGCGTCTCGCCGGGGCGGACGTGCAGGTCGATGCCGGACAGCAGGTCGGGGGTGCCGTCCGGGGCGTCGGGGTAGCGGAAGCGGACGCCGGTGAACCGGATGCCGCGGTCGTCCGACACCTCGTCGGCCGCCGGGAGGTCGGCCGGTTCCGGCTCGTCCATCACCTCGAAGTAGCGGTTGGCGGCGCTGGCGGCCTCGGCGGCGAAGCCGAGCAGCCAGCCCAGCGACTCGACCGGCCAGCGCAGGGCGAGCGCGGTGGAGAGGAAGGCGACCAGGGTGCCGGCCGAGAGCTGGTCGTGCGCGACCAGCACGGCGCCGGTGGCGAGGGCCGCGCCGAGGGCGAGTTCGGGCAGGCCGACGATGACCGCCCAGAGGTTGCCGAGCAGCCCGGCCTTGCGCAGCTCGGTGTCGCGCAGTTCGGCGCTGTGCCGGCGGAACTCCTCGGCCATCGAGCGGTGCCGGCCGAAGGCCTTGAGGATCCGGATGCCGAGCACCGACTCCTCGACCACGGTGGCCAGGTCGCCGTTCTGGTCCTGGGCGAGCCGGGAGGCGGCCGAGTACCCGCCCTCGAAGCGGCGGGTGTAGAGGATCAGCGGGACGGCGGGGACCAGAGTGATCAGGGCCAGCCGCCAGTCCAGGGCGAACATCAGCGCCGTACCGGTCAGGAAGACCGTGGAGTTGACGACCAGGAAGACCAGCGGGAAGGCCAGGAACAGGCGCAGCACGAACAGGTCCGAGGTGGCCCGGGAGAGCAGCTGGCCGGAGGGCCAGCGGTCGTGGAAGGAGACCGGGAGGCGCTGCAGCTTGGCGAACAGGTCGCCGCGGAGCCTGGTCTCGACCCGGGCCAGCGGGCGGGCCACGATCACCCGGCGGACGCCGAACAGCGCGGCTTCGGCCAGGCCGAGCAGCAGCAGGGCGGCGGCGAGCGGCCACAGGCCGGGAAGGTCGTGGTGGGCGACCGGGCCGTCGACGATCCGGCGGAGCACGAGCGGGACCGCCAGCACGCTGAGCGAGGCGAGTCCGGCGGCGCCCATCGAGCCGAAGATCCGCCAGCGGGCCTCGCGGGCGTAGGGCCACAGGCGCAGCAGCGAGCGCACCGCGGACCGGTGTACCGGTACGGGTGAAGTCCGGGGGCCGTCGGTTGACGGGCCGTCGGGGTCCGCGGGGGTGTGCGGAGCGGGGTTCTGGTTCTCGGCCATCGGCGAGAGGGTAGGCACAGCCGCTGACATTTCTCACCCGGTTTTTTGCCCCTGTCGGCGAGATCCGGCCAGGCCGGGGCACCCACCGCCGTCCCCCGAACGGCCGGTGGCGGTGGGCGGACGCGACCCGGGTGCGCCGGACCCGGGGAGCGTGCGCCGCCATCAGGGGCGCGCAGGCGCACAAACCTCCGAACTCCGCACCACCCGCGCTCTCTTGCAGGCCCCCGGTGCCGATGCGGTCTGATCTCGCGCAGAGAGTGATCGCGGTGGATCACCGGACCACAGGAGACCCGCATGTCGGTCGAGACCGAGCCCGCACCCGACGTCCAGGCACCGGCCCGGCAGAGCCTGAGCACCGAGGCGGCACGCAACCTCGCCACCACGACCAAGTCCCGGCCGCAGATGCAGGAGATCAGCTCCCGCTGGCTGCTGCGCAAGCTCCCCTGGGTGCACGTCTCGGCCGGCACCTACCGGGTCAACCGCCGGCTCAACTACGCCGTCGGCCGCGGCCGGGTGAGCTTCGTCAAGGCCGGCACCGAGGTCCGGGTGCTGCCGCCGACGCTGCGCGAGGTCCCGGTGCTGCGCGGCCTCGCCGACGACGCGGTGCTCGCCGCCCTCGCCGACCGCTTCGAGCAGCGCGAGTTCGCCCCCGGCGACGTGCTGGTCGAGCAGGGCGCCCCGCGCGCCGAGGTGTACCTGGTCGCGTACGGCAAGGTCGAGCGGATCGGCACCGGCAAGTACGGCGAGTCGACCCTGCTCGCGGTGCACGCCGACGGCGACCACATCGGCGACGAGGCGCTGGCCGCCGCCGACGGGCGCTGGCCGTACACCGTGCGGGCCGCCACCGCGGGAACCGCGCTGAGCCTGTCCCGGTCGGACTTCCGGGCGGTCCTGGAGCGCTCCCCGGAGCTGCGGGCGCGGATCGCCGCGCACCGGGCCGGGCACGCCGCCGCGCAGAACCCGCACGGTGAGGCCGAGATCGGCATGTCGGCCGGCCACGCCGGCGAGCACCAGTTGCCCACCGCCTTCGTGGACTACGAACTCTCCCCGCGCGAGTACGAGTTGAGCGTCGCGCAGACCGTGCTGCGGGTGCACAGCCGGGTCGCCGACCTCTACAACGAGCCGATGAACCAGACCGAGGAGCAGCTGAAGCTCACCATCGAGGCGCTGCGCGAGCGCCAGGAGTACGAGATCGTCAACAACCCCGAGTTCGGGCTGCTCTCCAACTGCGCCTTCGACCAGCGGATCCAGACCCACGCCGGGGCGCCCACCCCGGACGACCTGGACGAGCTGCTGGCGATGCGCCGCGACACCGACTACCTGTTCGCCCACCCGAAGGCGATCGCCGCCTTCGGCCGGGAGTGCAACCGGCGCGGCGTCTACTTCTCCACCGCCGACTTCGGCGGCCACCAGCTGCCCGCCTGGCGCGGGGTGCCGATCTTCCCGTGCGGCAAGATCCCGGTCCACGGCACCAGCACCTCGATCATCGCGATGCGCGCCGGCGAGGAGAACCAGGGCGTGGTCGGCCTCACCCAGGTCGGCATCCCCGACGAGGTCGAGCCCGGGCTGAACGTCCGCTTCATGGGCGTCGACGAGAAGGCCGTCGTCAACTACCTGGTCTCCGCCTACTACTCCGCCGCGATCCTGGTCCCCGACGCGCTCGGGGTGCTGGAGAACGTCGAGGTCTCCCACCCGCGCGGCTGAGCCCGCGCGCCGGTGACCCCGGGCCCCGCGAGGGGTCCGGGGTTCAGTGCGCCTGCAGCAGCATCGCGGAGCGGCCGGTGAGCAGCACCTCGCTCACCGCGGCCGGGTCCGGGGCGTCGGGCCGGGCGGTGTCGATCACCGGGGTGTGCGGGGCGGGCAGGGTGAAGTGCTGCGGATCGGGGGCGGCGTTGAGCAGCAGCAGGAAGCTCGCGTCGCGCAGCGGGCGGCCCTGCGGGTCGCGTTCGGACATCGCGCTGCCGGACAGCCGCAGGGCGAGCGCGTGGCTGGGGGAGAACCAGTCGGCCTCGGTCATCTCGTGTCCGGCCGGGGTGAGCCAGCTGAGGTCGCGCAGGCCGTCCGGGCCGGCCGGGCGGCCGGAGAAGAACGCCCGCTGGCGCAGCACCGGGTGGGCGCGGCGCAGGTGGACCAGCCGGGCGGTGAGCTCGGTGAGGGAGCGCCAGTCGGGGTCCTCCAGCAGCGACCAGTCCAGCCAGCTGGTCTCGTTGTCCTGGCAGTACGCGTTGTTGTTGCCGCCCTGGGTGCGGCCGAGCTCGTCGCCCGCGGTGAGCATCGGGACGCCGGTGGACAGCAGCAGCGTGGTGAGCAGGTTGCGCAGCTGACGCACCCTCAGTGAGCGCACCGCCGGGTCGTCGGTGTCGCCCTCGGCGCCGTGGTTCCAGGAGCGGTTGTCGTCGGTGCCGTCCCGGTTGTCCTCGCCGTTGGCCAGGTTGTGCTTGCGGTCGTAGGAGACCAGGTCGCGCAGGGTGAAGCCGTCGTGCGCGGTGATGTAGTTGACGGAGGCGTAGGGGCGTCTGCCGCCGCGCTGGTACAGGTCGGAGGAGCCGGAGAGCCGGGTGGCCAGCTCGCGGACGTCCGGGCGGGCGCCGCGCCAGAAGTCCCGGACGGTGTCCCGGTAGCGGTCGTTCCACTCGCCCCACAGCGGGGGGAAGCCGCCGACCTGGTAGCCGCCCGGGCCGACGTCCCACGGCTCGGCGATCAGCTTGACCCGGCTGAGCAGCGGGTCCTGGGAGACCGCGGCGAGGAACGGGTGGTGCATCTCCACCCCGTCGCTGCCGCGGGCCAGGGCGGCGGCCAGGTCGAAGCGGAAGCCGTCCACACCCATCTCGGAGACCCAGTACCGCAGCGAGTCGGTGACCAGCCGGATCACGTGCGGCTGGCGGGTGTCCAGGGTGTTGCCGCAGCCGGTGTAGTCGGCGTAGCCGCGGCGGGAGCGGTCGAGCCGGTAGTAGCCGCCGTTGTCGATGCCGCGGAAGGAGAGCGCCGGGCCCATCACCCCGGACTCGGCGGTGTGGTTGTACACCACGTCGAGGATCACCTCGATGCCCGCCGCGTGCAGCGCCCGCACCATCCGCTTGAACTCGCCGACCTGCTGGCCGCGGCTGCCGGAGGCCGCGTAGCCCGCGTGCGGGGCGAAGAAGCCGAGCGTGTTGTAGCCCCAGTAGTTGGCCAGCCCGCGCTGCTGCAGGTGGTCCTCGCTGACGTGGTGGTGGACCGGCAGCAGCTCGACCGCGGTGACGCCGAGCCGGGTCAGGTGCGCGATCGCCGCCGGGTGGGCCAGGCCCGCGTAGGTGCCGCGCAGCTGCGGCGGGATGTCGGGGTGGCGCATGGTGAAGCCGCGCACGTGCAGCTCGTACAGCACCGTCTCGGCCCACGGCGTCTTCGGGCGCAGGTCGTCGTACCAGTCGTCGGCGTCGTGCACCACCACCGCCTTGGGCACGTACGGCGCGGAGTCGCGGTCGTCCCGGACGGTGTCGGCGACGTCGCGCTCGGGCCAGCCCCGTACCGCGGCGCAGACCGCGTCGTGGCTGGTGTAATGCCCGTCGACGGCCCGGGCGTACGGGTCGAGCAGCAGCTTGGCCGGGTTGTAGCGGGCGCCCGTCCACGGGTCCCAGCGGCCGTGCACCCGGAAGCCGTAGCGGGTGCCGGGCAGCACGCCGGGGAGGTAGCCGTGCCAGGTCTGGTAGGTCTGCTCGGCCAGCCGGTACCGGGTCTCCCGGCCGTCGTCGTCGAACAGGCAGAGCTCGACGCCCTCCGCGTTCGGCGCCCAGAGCGCGAAGTTGGTGCCCCGGCCCTGCGCGTCGGTCCGGAACCGGGCGCCGAGCGGCTGCCAGCCGCCCGGCCAGGGCTGCTCGGGGGCCGGCCCGGGGGCGGAGCCGTTCAGCCGGGACGCGGCCCGCGCCCCCCGGGGCGTGCCCGTACCCAGCTCCTGCCACGCCGTCATGGCACCCTCCCAGCCACCCGGGGGCCCGTCCCCGTTCTTCCAGTTGTTCCCTGCACGGTGACCTCGTCACACCCGGTCGGGCGGCGTGACGGACCGTGATCATTCCTGTGCCCCGTGGAACCGGGTGGAGAAACCATTCGGTCGTGTCCGGTGGCCGGAATCCATCGTTATGACCGGCAAAGGGGTGGAATCGCACGACGTGGAGGACCTGGCATGCGGCCCGCAGTTCGGCACTGGGCACGGCGGGCGGCGGCGGTCGGGCTGGTGCTGCTGACCGGCTGCTCCGGCGGCGGCGCGCCGCCGCCGAGCGTCGACGCGGCGAGCCCCGCGGGCCCGGCGGCCGCCGTGAGCAGCCCGGCGGTCTCCCGCGCCCAGCTCGCGCTCACCCCCGCCGACGGCGCGCAGGAGGTCCCGGTGGACGGCGCGGTGCGGGTGACGGTGACTCAGGGGCGGCTGCTGTCGGTCCGGTTGGCCGACGACAGGGGCGCCGAGGTGCCCGGCACGCTCGCCGCCGACGGCACCGGCTGGACCCCCGCCGCCCGGCTCGACGGCGCCACCCCGTACACCCTGGACGCGGTCGCCGTGGACGCCGCCGGGCTGCGCGCCGTCCAGCACGCCGCCTTCGCCACCGAGGTCCCCGAGCACACCTTCGCCGCGTTCTTCACCCCGGAGGACGGCTCCGTGGTCGGCGTCGGGATGCCCGTCTCGCTGCGCTTCTCCCGGCCGATCGCCGACCGGGCGGCGGTGGAGCGGGCGCTCACCGTCACCGCCGACCCGCCCGTCCAGGTGGCCGGGCACTGGTTCGGCGACCAGCGGCTGGACTTCCGCCCGCGGGAGTACTGGACGGCCGGCACCCGGGTCACCCTGGCGCTGCGGCTCAAGGACGTCGCGGGCGGGCCCGGCTACCTCGGCACCCAGAGCAAGGACGTCCGGTTCACCGTCGGGCGCGCCGTGGTCTCCAGCGTCGACCTGGACGCGCACACCATGACGGTCCGGCAGGACGGCCGGGTGGTGCGCACCCTGCCGATCAGCGGCGGCAGCCCCGAGCACTCCACGTACCTGGGCGCGATGGTGGTCTCCGAGCGTTTCGAGACCACCCGGATGAACTCGCAGACCGTCGGCCTCGGCGACGAGTACGACATCAAGGACGTGCCGCACGCGCTGCGGCTGACCGCCTCCGGCACCTTCGTGCACGGCAACTACTGGGCGGACCCGGCGGTCTTCGGCGAGACCAACGCCAGCCACGGCTGCATCGGCCTGGCCGACGCCAAGGGCGGCGCGCCGGACTCGCCGGCCGGCTGGTTCTACGCGCACGTCCGGGTCGGCGACGTGGTGGAGGTGCGCGGCGCGCACGGCGACCGGGTGGCGCCGGACAACGGCCTGAACGGCTGGAACCTGGGCTGGGCGCAGTGGCTGCGCGGCAGTGCGCTGACAGTTCACTGAACGGGCACCCCGCTCCCGCCGAAGATTCACTCACGGACGCCGGTTATCCTGACCCCCGCGCGCGCCCGACCCCAGCCGGGCGGTGCCGAAATCGCAACCGTCCAGGTGAAACCGAGCCCGGGCGACACACGTGTATTCGTTGTGGATACCGGGAGGGGAGCAGCGCAGTGGAGGCGGTTCAGATGTCCGAGTCCGGGATACCGGCGCGCGGGCGCGGGCGAGTGGCGCGTCGGGCCTCGATGGCCCTGCTGATGGGCGGCGTGCTGATGCTCAGCGCGGCCTGCGGCGGCGGGGGCGGCAAGGGGGGTTCGACCGACGCCAAGGGCGGCGGCTCGGCCTCCGCGGCGGCGTCCGAGGCGGCGCCGAAGGTGTCGACGGCCCAGCTGACCGTCACCCCGGCGGACGGCGCGACCGACGTGGCGCCCAAGGACGGCCTGCAGGTGTCGGTGGCCAGTGGCAAGCTGACCAACGTCGAGGTGACCGACAAGAACGGCAAGGCGGTGGCCGGCCAGATCGCCGCGGACGGCCTGAGCTGGAAGCCCACCGAGCAGCTCGCGGTCGGCACCACCTACAAGGTCAACGTCCAGGCGGTGGACTCGGCCGGCCTGGTGGCCGCCTCGACCACCAGCTTCACCACGCTGACCCCGGCGAAGACGGTCGCCACCAACGACAACATCGCCGACAACGGCACCTACGGCGTCGGCATGATCGTCTCGGTGAACTTCAGCAAGGCGATCAAGAACAAGGACGCGGTGCTGGCCGGCATCACCGTCACGGGCTCCGACGGCACGGTGGCCAAGGGCCACTGGTTCAGCACCCAGCGGCTGGACTTCCGCCCGGAGAACTACTGGAAGGCCGGCACCAAGGTGACGGTCAAGTACCGGCTGAAGAACGTCGAGATCGCGCCCGGCGTCTACGGCGACGTGGACAAGGACGAGCCGTTCGTCATCGGCCGCTACCAGGTCTCGGTGGCCGACGCCTCGACCCACATGATGACGGTCACCAAGGGCGACGGCTCCACCCAGAAGATCCCGATCACGGCGGGCAACGACGACAACCCGTCCTGGAACGGCACCATGGTGATCTCCGGCAAGGAGAAGGTCACCCGGATGAACTCCGCCACCGTGGCCAACGTCAAGGGCGAGGAGTACGACGTCCCGGACGTGCCGCACGCGATGCGCCTCACCGACACCGGCACCTACGTGCACGGCAACTACTGGGGCAACGCCTTCGGCAAGTCCAACGCCAGCCACGGCTGCATCTCGATGCAGGACGCCAAGGGCGGCGACGACAACTCGACGGCCGGCAAGTTCTTCGCCGCCTCGATGATCGGCGACGTGGTCAAGATCCAGAACTCCAAGGGCCCGACCGTCTCGGGCGAGAACGGCCTGAGCGGCTGGACCATCCCGTGGAGCAAGTGGTAGGTCGCACGCGCTTCGAACGGACGGCCCGGTGGTTCCTCGGAACCGCCGGGCCGTCCGCGGTTCGTGACCGTACCGGAACACTCGGCCTGCAACGTTCACCCCCCTTGCGCCGTCATATCAGCAGAAAGACCTGTCAGCCGACAGGCGGGCGCGTGGGGAGAGCGGACAGTGAAGTCGATGCGAGGGCGATTCGCGGTGGGAGCGGTGGCGGGCGCCCTGGTGCTGATGGCCACGGCGGGGTGCAGCGGCGGTACGGCGACGGCGCAGAGCCCGACGGCCTCCGGCACGCCGAGCCCGGCCAAGCCGACCGTCTCGGCCGCAGCCATCGCGATCGAGCCCGCGGCCGGCGCCACCGACGTCAAGCCCGCCGGCGCGCTCAAGGTCTCCGCCACCGGCGGCAAGCTCACCACCGTCAAGGTCACCGGCCCGGACGGCACCGAGGTCCCCGGCACCCTCACCGCCGACGGCCTCGGCTGGACCCCCGGCGGCAACCTCCAGGTCTCCACCGCCTACACCGTCAACGCCCAGGCGGTGGACGCCCAGGGCGTCGCCACCACCGCCACCAGCTCCTTCACCACGCTCACCCCGACCAAGGACGCCGGCGCCCACGACAACGTCGACGACGACGCCACCTACGGCGTCGGCATGATCGTCTCGGTCCACTTCGGCAAGGACGTCAAGAACAAGGACGCGGTGCTGGCCGGCATCACCGTCACCGGCTCCGACGGCACGGTGGCCAAGGGCCACTGGTTCGGCGACGACCGCCTGGACTTCCGCCCGCAGGACTACTGGAAGTCCGGCACCAAGGTGACGGTGAAGTACCGGCTGAAGAGCGTGGAGACCGCGCCCGGCGTGTACGGCGGCGTGGACAAGGACGAGCCCTTCACCATCGGCCGCTCGCAGATCTCCACCGCCGACGTCGACACCCACCGGATGACCGTGGTCCGCGACGGCCAGGAGGTCGACTCGGTCGGCTTCACCGCCGGCAAGCCCGGCTTCGACACCTGGAACGGCACCATGGTGGTCGAGGCCAAGGAGGGCACCACCCGGATGACCTCCAACGGCGTCACCCCGGCCGGCTCCGGCGACGAGTACGACCTCGAGGTGCCGCACGCCATGCGGCTCACGGACTCCGGCACCTACGTGCACGGCAACTCCTGGAGCGGCAGCCTGATCGGCCGGGCCAACGCCAGCCACGGCTGCATCGGCGTCACCGACACCAAGGACGGCAGCCCCGACACGCCGGCCGGCAAGCTCTACGACTCGACCCTGGTCGGCGACGTGGTCAAGGTGCTCAACTCCAAGGGCGCCACGGTCTCCGCGGAGAACGGCCTGAGCGGCTGGAACGTGCCCTGGGGCCAGTGGTAGGACCCGCCGGGACGGGCGGCTCGGGCGCACGGCGCTCGGCCGCCCGTTCGGTTGCTGTGGGCATATGCCAACCGAATAGTGATCGTTTGCTCATTGTCCGTACGCGGCCGCTCGCGTTCCGCAATGATGGGGCGCATGGCGGGATGGGGCGAACCGGAGCAGGCATCACATCGACTGCCGGGCAGCCGGATTGACGAGCTGTCGGAACCCGGCATCGGCGTGGTGCTGGCCGACCTGGAACGGCTGACCGCCGAGGAGATGGAGCACACCTTTCTCGGCGTGCTCAGCGACCCGGACTCCGCGGAGGAGGTCCGGCTGCCCTCCCGCCCGGAATCCGCCGGGGTGGCGCGCAGGCTCGTGCTGTCGGTCTTACAGGCGTGGAAACTCCATCAGCTCCTGGAAGCCGGCGAACTGCTGACCGGTGAACTGGTCGCCAACGCCGTCCGACATGCCGGCGGTCGCATGATCGGCCTCAAGGTCGTCCGGCGGCCGGGATGGCTGCGGATCGAGGTCCGCGACTCCTCCCGCTCCCTGCCCTGCCTCATCCTCGCCCCCGAGACCGGCTACCAGAACGGCCACGGCCTGCGCCTCGTCGACGCCCTCGCCGACCGCTGGGGCGCCGATCTCCTGCCGCGCGGCAAGGGCGTCTGGTTCGAGATGAAGGTCCGCGACCGCGACCGCGTCGCCGCCACCCTCGCCTGACCGCCCCACCCCGGAAAACGATGCGGGGCCCCTGTCCGCGGTGTTCGCGGTCCCGGGGCCCCTGCGCGTCACCGGGCGGCCAAGGGGGTGCGTGCCACGCGGTGGAAGTTGTCAGGTCGATCCGCCCGACTTGTCGACTATCGCATGCCCTTGGGTGCCAAACAAAATCGATCCCAAGGCGTGTGCTTCACTTCACCTTCACTTCAACGGCGCGATGGGGAGCGTTAGCACTCGATGACGTTGACGGCCAGGCCGCCGCGCGAGGTCTCCTTGTACTTGATCTTCATGTCGGCGCCGGTCTCCTTCATCGTCTTGATCGCCTTGTCAAGGGAGACGTGGTGCCGGCCGTCACCCCTGAGGGCCATCCTCGCGGCGGTCACGGCCTTGACGGAGGCCATGCCGTTGCGCTCGATGCAGGGGATCTGGACCAGGCCGCCGACCGGGTCGCAGGTGAGGCCGAGGTTGTGCTCGATGCCGATCTCGGCGGCGTTCTCGACCTGCTCGGGGGAGCCGCCGAGGACCTCGGCGAGGCCGCCCGCGGCCATCGAGCAGGCGGAGCCGACCTCGCCCTGGCAGCCGACCTCGGCGCCGGAGATGGAGGCGTTCTCTTTGAAGAGCATGCCGATCGCGCCGGCGGCGAGCAGGAAGCGGACGATGCCCTCGTCGTCGGCGCCGGGGATGAAGTTGATGAAGTAGTGCAGGACGGCGGGGATGATCCCGGCGGCGCCGTTGGTGGGGGCGGTGACCACGCGGCGGCCGGAGGCGTTCTCCTCGTTGACGGCCATCGCGTAGAGGGTGACCCACTCCATGGCGTTGGCCGGGCCGATGCCCTCGGCGCGCAGGGCGCGGGCTCCGGCGGCGGCGCGGCGGCGGACCTTGAGGCCGCCGGGGAGGATGCCCTCGCGGGACATGCCCGCGGCGACGCACTCCTTCATGACGGCCCAGATCTCCAGCAGGCCGGCCCGGATCTCCGCCTCGCTGCGCCAGGCCTTCTCGTTCTCCAGCATCAGGCCGGAGATGGACAGCCCGGTCTCCCGGGTGAGGCGCAGCAGCTCCTCGCCGGTGCGGAACGGGTAGCGCAGCACGGTGTCGTCGGGCTTGACCCGGGCCTCGCCGATGGCGTCCTCGTCGACCACGAAGCCGCCGCCGACCGAGTAGTAGGTCTTCTCCAGCAGCACCTCGCCGGAGGCGTCGTAGGCCCACAGCGTCATGCCGTTGGCGTGGTACGGCAGGGCCTTGCGGCGGTGCAGGACCAGGTCGGAGTCCGGGTCGAAGGGGAGCTCGCGGCGGCCGAGCAGGTTGATCCGCTTGGTGGCGCGGATCCGCTCGACGTCGAGGTCGGCCTGGTCGACGTCGACCGTGCGCGGGGAGTGGTTCTCCAGGCCGAGCAGGACCGCCTTGGGGGTGCCGTGGCCGTGTCCGGTGGCGCCGAGCGAGCCGTACAGCTCGGCGCGCAGCGAGGCGACGTCGTCGAGCAGGCCCTCCGTGTTGAGGCGACGGGCGAACATCCGGGCGGCCCGCATCGGGCCGACGGTGTGCGAGGAGGACGGTCCGATGCCTACGGAGAAGAGGTCGAAGACGCTGATGGCCACGGGGTGACGTCCTTGTCTGGTCTCGTGGAGTGGTCCGTCTCGTGGACGGAGGGCGGGGCACGGAACGGGGCACCGCGCGCACTGTCCAGTGTGCGCGGTGCCCCGGTTTGTCCGGTGGCCGCCGGGTTGGGGCGGCCGGTCGGACGGGTTACAGCTCGGGGTAGAGCGGGTGCTTGGCGGCCAGGGCGGTGACCCGGGCCTTCAGCGCCTCGGCCTTGGCCTCGTCGAAGCCCGGCAGCAGCGCCTCGGCGATGACGTCCGCGACCTCGCGGAAGTCCTCGGCGTCGAAGCCGCGGGTGGCCAGCGCCGGGGTGCCGATCCGCAGGCCGGAGGTGACCATCGGCGGGCGCGGGTCGTTCGGGACGGCGTTGCGGTTGACCGTGATGCCGACCTCGTGCAGGCGGTCCTCGGCGTCCTGGCCGTTGAGCTCGCTGTTGCGCAGGTCGACCAGGACCAGGTGCACGTCGGTGCCGCCGGAGAGGACGGAGACGCCGGAGGCGGCCACGTCGTCCTGGAGCAGGCGCTCGGCGAGGATCTTCGCGCCCTCCAGGGTACGGCGCTGGCGCTCCTTGAACTCCTCCGTGGCGGCGACCTTGAAGGCCACCGCCTTGGCGGCGATCACGTGCTCCAGCGGGCCGCCCTGCTGGCCGGGGAAGACCGCGGAGTTGATCTTCTTGGCGTGCTCGGCCTTGGAGAGGATGACGCCGCCGCGCGGGCCGCCCAGGGTCTTGTGCGTGGTGGTGGTGACCACGTCCGCGTACGGCACCGGGGAGGGGTGCAGGCCCGCGGCGACCAGGCCGGCGAAGTGCGCCATGTCGACCATCAGCAGGGCGCCGACCTCGTCCGCCACGCGGCGGAAGGCGGCGAAGTCCAGCTGGCGGGGGTAGGCGGACCAGCCGGCGATGATCAGCTTCGGCTGGTGCTCCTTGGCGAGGCGCTCGACCTCGGCCATGTCGACCTGGCCGGTCTTCTCGTCCACGTGGTACGCGACCACGTTGTAGAGCTTGCCGGAGAAGTTGATCTTCATGCCGTGGGTCAGGTGACCGCCGTGGGCCAGGTTCAGGCCCAGGATGGTGTCACCCGGCTGGATCAGCGCGAACATCGCCGCGGCGTTCGCCTGCGCGCCGGAGTGCGGCTGCACGTTGGCGTGCTCGGCGCCGAACAGCTCCTTGATCCGGTCGATGGCGATCTGCTCGACCACGTCGACGTACTCGCAGCCGCCGTAGTAGCGGCGGCCCGGGTAGCCCTCGGCGTACTTGTTGGTGAGCACCGAGCCCTGGGCCTCCATGACCGCCACGGGGGCGAAGTTCTCGGAGGCGATCATTTCCAGGGTGGTCTGCTGGCGGTGCAGCTCGGCGTCGACCGCGGCGGCGATCTCCGGGTCGAGCGCGTGCAGGGACTGGTTGAGAACCGTCATGGGGGACTCCCGGTCAGGCGCCGGTGAAGGCGGAGTAGCCGTCGGCGTCGAGCAGCTCGTCGGTGGCCTCGACTCGGACCTTGAACAGCCAACCGCCCTCGAAGGGCTCCGAGTTGACCAGGGCCGGCTCGTCGATGACCGCCTGGTTGACCTCGGTGACCTCGCCGGTGGCGGGGGAGAAGAGGTCGCTGACCGACTTGGTGGACTCGAGCTCGCCACAGGTCTCACCCGCGGTCACGGTGTCGCCCACCGCGGGGAGCTGGACGTACACGATGTCGCCGAGGGCGTCGGCCGCGTGCGCGGTGATGCCGACCGTCGACACCCCGTCCACGGCGGCGGTCAGCCACTCGTGCTCCTTGGTGTACTGCAGGTGCGTGGGGTTGCTCATGACGTCATTCTCCAGGATCGCGTGAGGGGAGGGCGCAGCCGTCCGCTGGGCGGACGGACGGGAAAAGGTCTGCTGGAAGGGTGTGCGGGGCTGACGGGACGTCAGCGGGCGCGCTTGTAGAACGGCAGCGCGACGACCTGGACCGGCTCGGCCTTGCCGCGGACGTCCACCGCGACGGTGCCGCCCGGCTCGGCGTGCGCGGCGTCCACGTACGCGATGGCGATCGGCTTGCCGAGGGTCGGCGACGGCGAGCCCGAGGTGATCCGGCCGATCGGGGCGCCCTCGGCGTCCACCACGGTGTACTCGGCGCGCGGCACCCGCTTGCCCTCGGAGACCAGGCCGACCAGCTTGCGCGGGGGGTTGGCCTCGGCCTGGGCGGCGGCCTCCTCCAGCGCCTTGCGGCCGACGAACGCGCCGCCGTTGGTGGTCTTGTCGAACCGCACCACCCGGCCGAGGCCCGCGTCGAACGGGGTCAGCTCGGTGGACAGCTCGTGCCCGTACAGCGGCATGCCGGCCTCCAGGCGCAGCGTGTCGCGGCAGGACAGGCCGCACGGGATCAGGCCCTTGTCGGCGCCGGCCTCGGTGAGGGCGGTCCACAGGTGCTCGGCGTCGGCGGGGGCGCAGAAGATCTCGAAGCCGTCCTCGCCGGTGTAGCCGGTGCGGGCCAGCCAGACGTCCTTGCCGGCCACGGTGGCGGGCAGCAGGGCGTAGTACTTCAGGCCGGGCAGGTCGGCGTCGGTGACCGAGGCGAGGATGCCGTTCGCCTCCGGGCCCTGGACGGCGAGCAGCGCGTAGGCGTCGCGGTCGTCGCGGACGGTCGCGTCGAAGCCCTCGGCGCGCTCGGTCAGCGCGTCCAGCACCACCTGGGCGTTGGAGGCGTTGGCGACCACCAGGTACTCGTTCTCGGCGGTCCGGTAGACGATCAGGTCGTCCAGGATGCCGCCGTCCTCGCGGCAGATCATGGTGTAGCGGGCGCGCAGCACGCCGAGCGCGGAGATGAAGCCGACCAGGGCGTGGTCGAGCAGCTCGCCGGCCTGCGGGCCGGACACGGTGATCTCGCCCATGTGCGAGAGGTCGAAGAGACCGGCCTTGGTGCGGACGGCGAGGTGCTCCTCGCGCTCGCTGCCGTAGCGCAGCGGCATGTCCCAGCCCGCGAAGTCGGTCATGGTGGCGCCGAGCGAGCGGTGCAGTGCGTCGAGCGCGGTCAGGCGGAGGGACACGACAGGACTCCCGGTCATCTGGAAACGGGCATGCTGGGGCGGATCTCCCCGTCTGTCGTCAAACCTGAGAGCTTCACCGCCTCCTGAACAGGATGGCGGCTTGCACCGTGGGTGGGCGCACGGCGCGGCCGTGTCCACTTTCCAGATGTGCCTCGCCCGCGCGGTAGGGGGGCCTGAGAGATTCCGGGGAGGACTTGCTCCTTCGGCGCCGGTCGCGACCAGGGGTCGTTCCGGCTCTCCCGCGCGGGTTCGAGCGGCCGGTATGAAGTTTGGGCGCCGCCATCATGGCATGCCGGAGCCCCCTCGCGGGAGTGGGGTTCGCCGCCACGCGCCGCGGACGGACCGTGCGCGCCGCTAACCTGATCGCAACCGCGGATGTGGAGGGGCGAGATGGGGTTCCCGCTGGGGCAGGTTCCGGAGGGCGGGGGCTGGCCGGCCAACGAACTGGAGCAGGTGTTGACGGCCGCGCTCGGCGACCCCGGGGCGACGCCCCGGGTGATCGAGGTGCTGGCCCGCAGCCAGGTGTGGATCCCGCTGCCGTCGGGCGCCGACCCGCAGGGCGGCTCGCTCGACCTGCCGACCCTCGAACTGGCCGGGGCGCCCTACGTCCCGGTG
Source organism: Kitasatospora sp. NPDC002522 (assembly GCF_053595195.1). Classification (NCBI taxonomy): domain Bacteria; kingdom Bacillati; phylum Actinomycetota; class Actinomycetes; order Kitasatosporales; family Streptomycetaceae; genus Kitasatospora; species Kitasatospora sp. NPDC002522. Next base: position 151,480 of record NZ_JBSFXE010000011.1, on the reverse strand, counting down.
TACTCCTCGCAGGAGCAGTTCCTCCAGCACTGCCCGGGCTTCCCGTTCGCGATCGCCCCGATGTGGGAGTTCGCCCGCGGCCTGCCGCTGGGCATCGGCATCGCGGTCAACCCCGAGGCGCCGGTGGGCATCCCGGTCCCGCCGGAGGGCGTCGGCGAGCTGCGCCGCGGCCCGCGCGGCGAGCAGTGGGAGGCGCAGGGCGTCGTCGAGGGCGCCCGGGTCGCGCTCAAGGAGCCCGAGCCGCACCTGGAGCCGTTCGCCTTCCTGGCCGCCGCGACCACCGAACTCGCCCACGTGCCGGGCGTGCTGACCGCCCGCCGGGCCCTGGCCCGGGTGGAGGGCGAGCCCACCCTGCTGTACGTCGGGGTGCAGCTGGACCCGGTCGCCCCCGCCGACCCCGCCGAGGTCAACCTGGCGCTCGGCCGGGCGCTGGGAACCGCCCCGCCGAGCTGGGGCGTCCACCTGGTGCTGCTCGACCTGGTCGCCGACCCGGTGGTGGACTGGCTGCTCGGCCGCGTCCAGCCCTTCTACGTCCGACCCTGACCATCCATCATGGGGTCCGCACGGGGGACGGCGGCATGACGGCTGTCGGGCCCGCCCCATAGGGTTGCCCCGGCACACCGGAGCGCGGTTGGCGGCGGACGACGGAAGAGGGCGACGACGTGACGGGAGCAGCCGGCGATCCGGGCGAGATCGAGCGTGCCCTCGCAGCGGTCGCGCCTGACCGCTGGGAGGCGTACGAGGGCCTGCTGCGCGCCCTGGCCGGCGGTCAGGTCTGGATGCTGCTGTGGCACGGCAGCCCCGGCAGCCCGGACGCCCAGTACGGGAACATGGAGATCGGCGGGCACGGCTACGCGCCGTGCGTGACCTCGCCCGGGCAGCTCGCGGCCAGCGGCTGGAGCCGCGGCCACGAGGTGGTGTCCGGGCTGGAGATCGCCGGCGCGCTCTACCGCACCCGCTGGGGACTCTGGCTGGACCCGCACCGCCCCGGCGGCGGCGTCGGCGTGCCCTGGGCCGACCTGCGGCGGATCGCGGTCGGCCTGGACCGGCTGCCCGCCGGGCCGCTGCGGATCTCCGAACCGTCCGTGCAGGCGCCGCAGTTCTTCGCCGTGCTGGAGCAGCAGGCGGGCGAGGTGCGGCCGCTGCGCTCGCTGCGCCGGGCCTGGGTGCAGCCGGTGCTCGGCGAGCCCTACCTGGCGGTCGGCCTGGACCTGTACGACACCTCCGCGCCGGCCGTCGAGGCGGCCCGGGCGCTGGTGCAGCGGGCGGCCGCGCACGCCCCCGAGGGGCTGGCGGTGTCCACGGTGATGATGGCCGACGAGTTCGACCCGGTGGCGATGTGGCTGTGGGCCCACGCCCGCCCGTTCTTCGACCGGCAGTCCGGGCAAGCCGGACAAGCCGCCCCGGCCCCGCAGCCCTACCCGACCGGCTTTGGTTACGCAGCGCCACCACCGGCCGGTCCCGCCGGGGCCTGGCCGCAGGCTCCGTGGCCGGGCTATCCGGGCCGATGACAATACCCTGACACCCGCTCAGAAAACCCCCGACGCGACCTTTACCGAGGTCGGCGGGGGTTTTTTGCCAGCCCATGATCTACGCGCGAAACCCCCCGCACCACCTGGCGTTTTCCCGCCACTGGCGGGGGAACGTCAGCATGCCCCTTGACGGACATGTAACACCTGTGTGAAGAGCGTTATGCGGCCGCAACGAATGTGCATGCCGACAGATCACAGTTAGGCATCCTTCGGGATGGGGGTCTTCCGCCGGGCGCGTCCCATGACAGAGAGTGCTGCGCAATGCGGAGTGCAGGACGAACCCCACGAAGGTGAACGCACCGCCGCCACAGCATGAACCGCACGATGCGCACCTCCGTGCGGCGGCACCATGCACTTCCGCATTACGCAGTACACGGCTTCATCCCGTATGACCTGCTTGCTCACGCACTTCTGCACCGCCGCATCGGCGTCCGGCACCACCGCAACCGCTCTGCATTCCGCACCAAACGCGACTCCGTGGGCCGGCCACCGTCGGCGAGGGGAACGAACTGACTCATGACCACACCCACCGAGACCTCCGGTCCGGCCGCCGGCTCGCAGCCTGACGCCGCGTCAATTCCGGAGCCTGCCAAGAAGATCGAGGGCCGATCGCCCGGGCGCATCGCCTGGGACCGCCTGAAGCGCGACAAGGTCGCGCTCGGGGGCGGCGCCGTCGTGGTCCTGCTGATCCTGGCGGCCGTCTTCGCACCGGTGCTCAGCGCGCTGTTCGGCCACCCGGTCGACGAGCCGCACCCGGACCAGATCAACCCCGACCTCGGCCTGCCCAATGGCGCCTTCGGCGGCATCAGCGGGGACTTCCTGCTCGGTGTCGACCCCGTCTTCGGCCGGGACGTGTTCTCCCGCATCCTCTACGGGGCCCAGATCTCGCTGCTCGTCGCGCTCGGCGCGGCCGCGGTGGCGATCCTCTTCGGTGTGGTGCTCGGCATCATGGCCGGCTACTTCGGCGGCTGGGTCGACAACGTGATCAGCCGGATCATGGACGTGCTGCTGGCCTTCCCGCAGCTCCTGTTCAGCATCGCCCTGGTGTCGGTGATCCCCAACTCGGTGCTCGGCCTGGGTGACACGACCGTTCGCGTGCTGGTGCTGATGATGGTGATCGGCTTCTTCGGCTGGCCCTACATCGGACGCATCGTCAGAGGCCAGGCGATGTCGCTGCGCGAACGCGAGTTCGTGGACGCCGCGCGCAGCCTCGGCGCCGGCCGCGCCCACATCCTGTTCCGTGAACTCCTGCCCAACCTGGTGGCCCCGATCCTGGTCTACACGACCCTGATCATCCCCACCAACATCTTGAACGAGGCGGCGCTCAGCTTCCTCGGGGCCGGTGTCCGGCCGCCCACCCCGTCCTGGGGGCAGATGCTCTCGGACGCGGTCGGGATCTACCAGGCGGACCCCACCTACATGGTGATTCCCGGCCTCGCCATCTTCATCACCGTGCTCGCCTTCAACCTCTTCGGTGACGGCCTGCGTGACGCGCTCGACCCCAAGGGCAACTGAGCCCGCCCAACTCTGGAGGTTCCCCCAACCATGAAGCGAAACAGGACGCTCGCGGCGGCCGCCCTCGTGGCCACCCTCGCCCTCACCACCGCGGCCTGCGGCGGCAGCAAGGGCGGCTCGGGCAGCGACAACGCCAGCGCCAAGTCCGGTGCGGCCGGCTTCAACGCGGCGGCCGACAAGGTGGTGAACCCGTCCGACAAGAAGGGCGGCACCCTCAACCTGTGGACCACCACCGACGTCGACTCCCTCGACCCGGGCCGCGCCTACTACGCCTCGGTGTGGAACTTCGAGCGCTTCTACGCCCGCACCCTGCTGGCCTTCGACGGCAAGCCGGGCAAGGACGGCCTGAACCTCGTCCCCGACCTGGCCTCGGCCAAGCCGGAGATCTCCGCGGACGGCAAGACCTACACCTTCAAGCTGAAGTCCGGCCTGAAGTTCGAGGACGGCTCGCCGATCACCTCGAAGGACATCAAGTACGGCATCGAGCGCGTCTTCGCGCAGGACGTCATCTCCGGCGGCCCGACCTACCTGATCAACGAGCTCGACCAGGGCCAGGACTACAAGGGCCCCTACACCGACACCGACCCGAACAAGCTGGGCCTGAAGTCGGTGCAGACCCCGGACGACTCGACCATCATCTTCAGCCTGGCGAAGCCGAACTCGGACTTCCCCTACCTGCTGGCGATGGGCTCGGCCGCCCCGGTCCCGCAGAAGCTGGACACCGGCGCCAAGTTCGGTGACAAGCCGGTCTCCTCCGGCCCGTACAAGTTCAAGTCGGCCGAGCCGGGCAAGGGCTACGAGCTGGTCCGCAACGAGAACTGGGACCCGGCCTCCGACCCGTTCCGCAAGGCGCTGCCGGACGTCGTCAAGCTGACCGTCACCACCAACGCCGACGACATGGACGCCCGCCTGCTCTCCGGCGACGCCGACCTCGACTGGGCGCAGACCGGTCTGTCCCAGGCCGCCCAGGTCAAGGTCCTCCAGGACCAGGCGCTGAAGGCCCACACCGACGACCCGTACAACGGCTTCATCCGCTACGTGACCATCGCCCCGTCGGTGGCCCCGTTCGACAACCAGCACTGCCGCAACGCGGTGCTGTACGCGGCCGACACCACCGCGCTGCAGACCGCCCGCGGCGGCTCCGTGGCCGGCTCGCTGTTCGGCTCGATGCTGCCCCCGAACATCCTCGGCTCCGACGACTACGACCCGTACGGCTTCACCAAGGGCAAGCCGAACGTGGACAAGGCGAAGGAGGAGCTGAAGGCCTGCGGCAAGCCGGACGGCTTCAAGACCACCATCGCGGTCCGCGGCAACAAGCCGAAGGAGGTCAACTCCGCGGTGGCGCTGCAGACGGCCCTCAAGGCGGTCGGCATCGACGTCACCGTCGACCAGTACGACGGCAAGCTGATCTCCTCGGTCATCGGTGCGCCCGACGTCGTCAAGACCAAGGGCTACGGCCTGATCGTGATGGGCTGGGGCGCCGACTACCCGACCGGCTCCGGCTACCTGCAGCCGCTGGTCGACGGCCGCTTCATCACCAGCAACGGCAACAACAACTACGCCGGCATCAACGACCCGGAGATCAACGGCTGGTTCGACCAGGCCGCGGCGTCGACCGACCCGGCGAAGGCCGCCGACTTCTACAAGAAGATCAACCACAAGGTGATCGACGGCGGCTACTACCTGCCCATCGTCGCCGACAAGGCCCTCAACTGGCGCAACCCGCGCCTGACCAACGTCTACATCACCGACGCCTTCGGCGAGGTGGACTTCCAGGCGCTCGGCGTCTCCGACGGCAAGTGACCTGACCCTCCCCGTAGTTCGCACCGCTAGTCCGAAGGGCAGGTGAAGGCCCTGCCCGGGTCGGCCGGGACTCCCCCACCGGGGAGCCCGGTCGGCCCGTGGCAGGGCCGACCGCAGTGCTCGTTTATCTCGTCAGGCGACTGGTCAACGTCGTCTTCATGCTGCTGGTGGTCGCCGCGGTGACTTTCGGCATCTTCTTCATGGTGCCCAAGCTCACCGGGACCGACCCCGCGATGCTCTACGTGGGCAAGATCGCGGACCACGCGGCCGTCGAGGGTATCCGCCACAAGATGGGCCTCGACAAGTCGATCGTCGAACAGTTCTGGCTGTTCCTCAAGGGCGTGTTCGTCGGCCGGGACTTCAACGCCGGCACCGACATCACCCACTGCGCGGCCCCCTGCCTGGGCTACTCGTTCAAGACCGAGCGGGAGGTGTGGCCGCTCCTGCTCGACCGGGTGGGCGTGGACTTCTCGCTCGCGGTCGGCGCCTCGCTGCTGTGGCTGGTCTTCGGCACCGCCACCGGCGTCATCTCGGCGCTCCGCCGGGGCACCGCCCTGGACCGCATCACCATGACCGTCGCGCTGGCCGGCGTCTCGCTGCCGATGTACTTCACCGGCCTGGTCGCCCTCGCGGTCTTCGTGCACCAGCTCGGCTGGTTCCCGAACAACTACACCGACTTCACCGACAACCCGGTCTCCTGGTTCCAGGGCCTGGTGCTGCCGTGGGTGACGCTGGCGTTCCTGTTCGCGGCCACCTACGCCCGACTCAGTCGCGCCACGCTGCTGGACGTCCTCGGCGAGGACTACATCCGCACCGCGCGCGCCAAGGGCCTCAAGGAGCCGGTGGTCATCGGCAAGCACGCCATGCGCGCCACCCTCACCCCGATCCTGACCATCTTCGGCATGGACCTCGGCGGCCTGCTCGGCGGTGCGGTGCTCACCGAGAAGACCTTCAACCTCCGCGGGCTCGGTTACGAGGCGGTCACCTCGATCGCCTCCAGCGACCTGCCGGTGATCATGGGTGTGACCCTCTTCGCGGCCTTCTTCATCATCCTGGCCAACCTCGCGGTTGACCTGCTGTACGCCGTCGTCGATCCTCGGGTGAGGCTGGCATGAGCAACACCGACAAGCCTTTCCTGTCCGTCCGCGACCTGAAGGTGCACTTCCCGACCGACGACGGACTGGTCAAGTCCGTCAACGGTCTGAGCTTCGACCTGGAGCGCGGCCAGACCCTCGGCATCGTCGGCGAGTCCGGTTCCGGAAAGTCCGTCACCTCGCTGTCGATCATGGGCCTGCACCGCACCGGCACCAAGCGCGGCGCCCCGCAGATCTCCGGTGAGATCTGGCTGGACGGCGAGGAGCTGGTCGCCGCCGGGCCGGACCGGGTGCGCAAGCTGCGCGGCCAGAAGATGGCGATGATCTTCCAGGACCCGCTGACCGCGATGCACCCGTACTACACGGTCGGCGCGCAGATCATTGAGGGCTACCGGGCGCACCACCCCGGCGCCTCCAAGAAGGAGGCCCGCACCCGCGCCATCGAGATGCTCGACCGGGTCGGCATCCCGCAGCCCGACAAGCGGGTCGACGGCTACCCGCACGAGTTCTCCGGCGGCATGCGCCAGCGCGCGATGATCGCGATGGCGCTGGTCAACGACCCGTCGCTGCTGATCGCCGACGAGCCGACCACCGCCCTCGACGTCACCGTCCAGGCGCAGATCCTCGACCTGATCCGCGACCTGCAGAAGGAGTTCGGCTCCGCCGTCATCATCATCACCCACGACCTGGGCGTGGTCGCCGAACTGGCCGACGACATCCTGGTCATGTACGGCGGCAAGCCGGTCGAGCGCGGCCCCGCCGCCACCCTGTTCGAATCCCCCGAGCACCCCTACACCTGGGGCCTGCTCGGCTCGATGCCCCGACTCGACCGGGAGCTCCAGGACCGGCTGATCCCGGTCAAGGGCACCCCGCCGAGCCTGATCAACGTGCCGTCCGGCTGCGCCTTCCACCCGCGCTGCCCGTACGCCGAGCTCACCGGCGGCCGCTCCACCAGCGAGGTGCCCGTGCTCGCCGAGGCCGCGCCCCGGCACCACGCCGCCTGCCACCTGCCGATCGCCGAACGCCACCGGATCTTCACCGAAGAGATCGCGCCCCGGCTGTGAGCACGTACCACCCACTTGGAGACAACCGATGACGGACAGCCAGACGGCGGCCCCGCAGGCCGTCAAGGTGCCCGCCCAGGCATCCGGCCCGGACCGCGAACCGCTGCTGCGGGTGACCGGGCTGACCCGGCACTTCCCGGTGACCAAGGGCCTGTTGAAGCGTCAGGTCGGCGCGGTGCGCGCGGTCGACGGCATCGACTTCGCGGTCAACGCCGGCGAGACCCTCGGCGTGGTCGGCGAGTCCGGCTGTGGCAAGTCGACCATGGGCCGCCTGGTCACCCGGCTCGACGAACCCACCTCCGGGAAGATCGAGTTCGAGGGTGCGGACATCACCCACCTGAGCGTCTCGGCGATGCGGCCCTACCGCCGCGACATCCAGATGATCTTCCAGGACCCGTACTCCTCGCTCAACCCGCGGCACACCATCGGCACCATCGTCGGCGCGCCGTTCCGGCTGCAGAAGGTGGCCACCGAGCACGGCGTCAAGCGGGCGGTCCAGGACCTGTTGGAGCTCTGCGGCCTCAGCCCCGAGCACTACAACCGGTACCCGCACGAGTTCTCCGGCGGCCAGCGCCAGCGCATCGGCATCGCCCGCGCGCTCGCCCTCAAGCCGAAGATGATCGTCGCCGACGAGCCGGTCTCCGCGCTGGACGTCTCCATCCAGGCGCAGGTGGTCAACCTGCTGGACGACCTCCAGAACGAGCTCGGGCTGACCTACCTGATCATCGCGCACGACCTCTCGGTGGTCCGGCACGTCTCCGACCGGGTCGCCGTGATGTACCTCGGCAAGGTGGTGGAGATCGCCGACCGCGACTCGCTCTACACCGCGCCGATGCACCCGTACACCAACGCGCTGATGTCCGCGGTGCCGGTGCCGGACCCCCGGCGCAAGGAGAACCGCGAGCGGATCCTGCTCACCGGTGACGTGCCCTCGCCGCTCAACCCGCCGTCGGGCTGCCGGTTCCGCACCCGGTGCTGGAAGGCGCAGGACATCTGCGCCAGCCAGGAACCGCCGCTCGCGGTCGCGAAGACGGGGCACCAGGTGGCGTGCCACTTCCCGGAGAACGCGACGGTCTGACGCACTGCCGGATCCGCCCAGGGTGGGGAGTTCCCCGCGCTGGGCGGATCTTGCCGTTCGGCCAGGGTTGCTCGCGCAGTTACTCGCGCCCCTGGCGGGGCGCGGATTCCAGGTATGGGGAGACGGTTCATGGAGTTCGCGGAGTTCGAGCGGCGGGGGTGGGCGACCCGTAGCGGGGGGTACGACGGCGGGTTCGGGGCGATGACCGCCGGGGTGCACGGGCGATTGCTGGAGGCGGCGGGGGTCGGTGCGGGGACCCGGTTGCTGGAGGTGGGCTGCGGGACGGGGCGGCTGGCGGCGCTCGCGCTGGGGCTCGGGGCCGAACTGACCGCGACGGACGCCGCGGTGGAGATGGTGCGGGCCACCGCGGCCGGGCTGCCCGGGGTGACGGTGTGCCAGGCGGTGCTGCCGGGGCTGCCGTTCAGGGCCGGGGAGTTCGAGGCGGCGGTCGGCGCGTTCGTGATCAACCACGTGCCGGACCCGGCGGGGGCCGTCGCCGACCTGCACCGCGTCCTGGAGCCGGGCGGCCGGGTCGTGCTCTCCTGCTGGGACACCCTGGCCGCCAACCGCGCCCAGGGGATCTTCTTCGACGCCTTCGAGCAGTCCGGCGCCGTCCGCCCGACCGGCCTGCCCAGCGCGCCGTTCGCGGCGCACGCCACCCCGGAGGGGCTGGCCGCGCTGCTCGCCGGCGCGGGCTTCGCGGAGGTCCGGGTCGAGCCCGTCCGGTGGCTGCACCGGGTCGACCCCGAGCAGTGGTGGCACGACGTGCGCTCCGGCACGGTGCTCACCTCCGCGCTGATCGAGGGTCAGCCGCCCGCCACCGTCGAGCGGATCCACGCCGCCTACCACCGGCTGGCCGCCGCCCACCCGGAGGGCTTCCCCGCGGCCGCGCTGGTCGCCACCGGCGTACGGCCCTGACAGTGCGGCCTGGCAGAGTACCGGCCATGCTGCCGATCACCGTCCGCACCGAGTCCGGCCCCCGCCGGCTGCGTCCCACCGACGACGAACTCGCCGCCGCCGTACGGGCGATGGGCTCCGACCCGCAACGGCACGTGGTGCTCGCGCGGATCCCCGACCTGCCGGAGGAGTTCGCCCAGAGCTGCCCGGTCGAGGGCGGTTGGACGGTCGAGCACCGGGCCGGCGGCCCGGACCGGCACTACGAGACCCTGGTCACCGACCTCGGCCGGGTCGCCGAACTGCTCACCGGCTGGGCCCGTGGCGAGGCCGGCTGGGACGCGGGCGTCGACTGGCAGCCGATGGACTTCGGCCCGGCGCCCGAACCCGCCCCGCTGACCCTCGGGCCCGAGGACGAGACCGTCCTGCTCGACGCGGTGCGGCTGCTGCTGGCCGGCGGGTACGCGACCCGCGCGGACGCCGCCGAACTGGCCGAGGAATACCTGGTCGACGGCGACCGCCGACCGGTCAGCCGGGCGCAGGCCGCGCAACTCGCCGACCAGCTCTGGCTGGAGCGGGTCGCCGAGCAGCGCAGCTGGCAGGGCGAGACCGACCCCGAGCGGCTGACCCGCGCCTTCGCCGCGCTGGACGCCCGCGGCATCACCGCCCGCGAGGACTTCACCTGCTGCCGCAGCTGCGGCCACGGCGAGATCTGGGCGGACGGCGAGCCGGATGCCCGCGGCTTCGTCTACTTCCACCGCCAGTGCACCGAGTCCGCCGCCCGCGGCGAGGACCTGATGCTGCTGTACGGGGGCTTCGACGACTCGGAGGCGACCACCACGGCGGTCGGCCACGAGGTGGCCGAGGCGCTCCGGGACATCGGTCTGACGGTCCGTTGGGACGGCGACCCGGGCCACGCGATCCGGGTGGTGGACCTGGACTGGCGCCGCCGGCTGATCGGCTAGCCCGACTGCGGCAAGGCCGTCCTTCGTCCGGCGCAGTGCGCGGCGTGAGCTGTTGCCCGGGCCGTGGGCGGTGCCTTGACTGGACCGGATGTCACCGGCTTCCCGTTCGAGGGGTGGTCCCATGCTGTCGGCCCGCAGTCTGTTCCAGGAGATCCACGACGACGACCAGGCGTTCCGGCTGTTCTGCTCCATCGCCGCCAAGGGCGAGGACCAGGGCGGCTGGGAGAACGGGCGGATCTCCCGACTGGTGCCCGACCGGGAGCTGGCCCCCAAGGTCGCCCGGCACGGCGCCGACGAGGACAAGCACGGACGGATCTTCAAGGCGCTGATGCACAAGCGCGGCCTCGACCCGGTCGACGTCCCCGACGACACCGACTACACGATGATCCTGGAGCGCCAGGGCATCGGCCTCGCGCACGCCCGGCTGCGCCGCGACGAGCCGCTCACCGAGCAGGACGTGATCACCTACCTCGTGCACAGCCGGGTCACCGAACAGCGGGCGTCCGAGCAGATGCTGATGCTGAAGAAGATCTTCGGCGACCACCCGGAGCTCGGCCGCGCCGTCCGGATGATCTCCAACGACGAGGACAACCACCTGGCGTTCTGCCACGAGGAGCTGCTGCGACTGGCCCACCGCGGCCACGGCCGGGCCATCCTGGACACCCTGCAGACCACCGCCCGCGCCGAGATCCGCACCTACCGGGACGTCAGCCTGGCGGTGATGGCGCACCTCGGCGAGCAACTGCGCTGGACGAAGGCGAAGTCGGCGGCGCTGGCCGCGGGCATCCACGCGGTGTACGCGTACGAGCGGGTCGGCGGCTGGCGGCGGATGACCACGCTGCGGATGCCGGCCAAGCTGAACGCCCTGGGCGGCCCCGCCCCGCACGAGACCTTCGCCTGACCGCCCGCCGACGGGCCGTCGGAGGCCGCCGTGGAGACTGACCCGGTGAGCTCCGAGATCTTCCCGCACACCGTCCAGCAGACCCTCGACCTGATCGGCATCTTCGTCTTCGCCCTCTCCGGCGGCCTGCTGGCGGTCCGCAAGAACATGGACATCTTCGGCATCTGCGTCCTCGCCGAGGCGACCGCCCTCGGCGGCGGCGTGCTGCGGGACCTGGTGATCGGCGCGCTCCCGGTGGCCGCGTTCACCAACCTCGGCTACTTCTCCACCCCGCTGGCCGCCGGGCTGGTGGTGTTCTTCCTGCACCCCGAGGTGGAGCGGATCAACCGCGCGGTGCAGACCCTGGACGCGGCCGGCCTGGGCCTGTTCTGCGTCACCGGCACCATCAAGGCGCACGACTACGGCCTCGGCTCGGTCTCCTCGGTCGCCTGCGGCATGCTGACCGCCGCGGGCGGCGGCGTGATCCGCGACCTGCTGGCGATGGAGCCGCCCTCGCTGCTGCGCTGGGACCGGGAGATCTACGCGGTGCCCGCGCTGGTCGGCTCGGCGATCGTCGCGGTGCTGATCGCCACCGGGGACCTGACCCCGCTGAGCGCCTCGGTGGCGGCCGTCGCCGCGTTCGTGATCCGGCTGCTGGCGCTCAGGTACGGCTGGCGCGCACCTCGTGCTTGGCACCGCAACGGTTCTCGCACCAGCGAGGAGTAGGGGAGCCGCCGTACGCCAGCGAGATCGCCTCCACCGTGCACAACAGCTCCGGCAGCAGCCGGCTCAGCTCGGTCACCGAGGCGACCCGGACCGGGGCGGAGATCGAGCAGGCGGCGATCGCGGTGCCCTCGGTGCCGGCGATCGGCGCGGCGATGCAGTTCACCGACTCCTGGTACTCGGCCTGGTCCACCGCCCAGCCGAGCCGCCGCACCTCGGCCAGTTCCGCGCGGAACGCCTCCGCACTGCGGATCGACTGCGGGGTGCGGGCCGGGAAGTCCTGCTCGTCGAGGAAGGTGCCGAGCCGGTCCGGCGGCAGGTCGGCCAGCAGCACCTTGCCCGCCGCGGTGGCCACCGCCGGGGCGCGCTTGCCGATCCGGCTGGCCTCGCCCAGCCAGGTGCGGGCCGACTCCGGGTAGCGGGCCTCCACCTTGTCCAGGTAGAGCACCTCGCCCTCCTCCAGCACCGACAGGTGCACGGTGTGCCCGTACCGCTCGTTCAGTACCGCCAGGTACGGCGCGGCCACCTGGCGGATGTCGATGCCCTCCAGCGCCTGGTGGGCCAGCGCGAACAGCCGCCCGCCGAGCCGGTAGCGCTGGTCGGACTGGCGGGTGACGAAACCGTGTTCCTGCAGCGTGCGCAGCAGCCGGAGCGCCGTGGACTTGTGCACCCCGATCCTGGCCGCGGCCTGTTCCAGCGAGGCGGGCCCCTCGCCCAGCGAGGCCAGGATGGTCAGCGCCCGGTCGACGGTCTGCGACACGGTTCCCACTCCCTTACACACCCGGATTGGCGGGAAGGCTAACGGCGCGTTGCACAGGGTGCAATGGCCAAATCGTGACTCGGCCGCCGCCTACACTTGGAGCCGCTATGGCTTACCTCGATCACGCCGCCACCACTCCGATGCTGCCCGAGGCGATCGCCGCGGTGACGGCGCACCTCGGGGCGGTCGGCAACGCCTCGTCCCTGCACACGGCCGGCCGGCGCGCCCGGCGCGCGGTCGAGGAGGCCCGGGAGTCACTGGCCGAGTCACTCGGCGCCCGCCCCAGCGAGATCGTCCTGACCGGCGGGGGCACCGAGTCCGACAACCTCGCCGTCAAGGGCCTCTACTGGGCCCGGCGGGACGCCGACCCGGCCCGCAGACGGGTGCTCAGCAGCCCGATCGAGCACCACGCCGTGCTGGACGCCCTGCACTGGCTGGCCGAGCACGAGGGCGCCGAGGTCGAGTACCTGCCGGTGGACGCCGTCGGCCGGATCCACCCCGAGGCGCTGCGGGCGGCCATCGAGCCGGACCCGGGGACGGTCGCCCTGGTCACCGTGATGTGGGCCAACAACGAGGTCGGCACCCTCCAGCCGGTCCGCGAACTCGCGGCCGTCGCCGCCGAGTTCGGCATCCCGATGCACTCCGACGCGGTGCAGGCGCTCGGCCAGGTGCCGGTCTCCTTCGCCGAGTCCGGGCTCACCGCGCTCACCGTCACCGGCCACAAGGTCGGCGGCCCCTACGGCGTCGGCGCGCTGCTGCTCTCCCGCTCCGCCGCGCCCGTCCCGCTGCTGCACGGCGGCGGACAGGAGCGCGACGTCCGCTCCGGCACCCTCGACGTGCCCGGCTCGGCGGGCTTCGCGGTCGCCGCCGCGCTCGCCGTCGAAGGCCAGCCCGGCTACGCGCAGCGGGTCGGCGCGCTGCGCGACCGGCTGGTCGAGGTGGTGCGCGCCGCCGCGCCCGACGCCGTGTTCAACGGCGACCCGGCGAGCTCCGGGCGGCTGCCCGCCAACGCGCACTTCTCCTTCCCCGGCTGCGAGGGCGACGCGCTGCTGATGCTGCTCGACGCGGCCGGCGTCGAGTGCTCCACCGGCTCGGCCTGCTCGGCCGGCGTCCCGCAGCCCAGCCACGTGCTGCTCGCGATGGGCGTCGCCCCCGAACTCGCCCGGGCCTCGCTGCGCTTCTCGCTCGGCCACACCTCCACCGAGGCGGACGTCGCCGAACTCGCCGCGGCGCTGCCCGGCGCGGTCGAGCGGGCCCGGCGGGCCGGACTGGTGCGCGCCTCGCGCTGATTCGTTCCTTGCGGGACGTTCTGCTGCCGGACGTATTCTGGGAGGATGAGCGCACCCGTCCCGCAGCGGACCGTCCGCGACCTCACCGAACTGCTGGTGCAGGCCGCCCACGCCATGAACACCCGGCTGTCGCTGGCCCTGGCCGAGATCGACAGCTCGCCGCGCATCCACTGCGTCCTGGTGCACGCCATGGAGGCCGAGCGCACCCAGTCCCAACTCGCCGCGCTGGCCGGGCTGGACAAGACCACGATGGTGGTCACCGCCGACGAGCTGGAGCGGGCGGGCCTGGCCGAACGCCGCCCGTCCGCGACCGACCGGCGAGTGCGCGTCATCGAGGTGACCCCGGCCGGCGAGGAGCTGGTCCGCCGCGGGGTGGTGATCGTCGACCGGGTGCACGCCGAGGCGCTGGACGAACTCTCGCCCGGGGAGCGGCAGGTGGTGGTGGACGCGCTCACCAAGCTGAAGCGGGAGCCGGAGGCGGGCGGGGAGGTGGGGGAGAAGGCGGTGCGGCGGCCGCGGCGGGCGCGGCAGTAGGTGGGGCCGGGGTCGGTCGGAGATAGTCCCGGGATCGTCCTGGATTAGATCGTCTATTACAAAACTATCTGCTACGGTCTCTCTTGTGAGGGGTCGCGCGTCCGTGCGCGGCCCGGAGGGAGGGGAGACCCGTCATGTCCGAAAACCCGACGCGCGCCCGCTGGCCGGCCCTCGCGGTGGTCTGCGCCGGCATGCTGATGGTGATCCTGGACGGCTCGATCACCACCGTCGCGCTGCCCGAGATCCAGCGGCAACTGCACTTCTCCCCGGCCGGGTTGGCCTGGGTGGTGGACGCCTACGTGGTCGCCTTCGGCGGACTGTTGCTGCTCGCCGGACGCCTCGGCGACCTGCTCGGACCGCGCCGGATCTACCTCGCCGGCCTCGCCGTCTTCACCGCCGCCTCGCTGCTCTGCGGCCTGGCCGGCACCCCCGCGATGCTGATCGCCGCCCGCTTCCTGCAGGGCGCCGGCGGTGCGATGGCCTCCGCCGTCGGCCTCGGCATGGTCGTCCCGCTCTTCCCCGAACCCGCCGAACGCGCCAAGGCCTTCGGCGCCGTCAGCTTCACCGGCGCGGCCGGCGCCTCGCTCGGCCAGGTCCTCGGCGGCGTCCTCACCGAAGGACTCGGCTGGCACTGGATCTTCTTCATCAACCTGCCGATCGGGGCCGCCGCGATCTTGGCGGGCCGCCGGCTGCTGCGACCTGACGAGGCGTCGGGCGGACGGGCGGCCGTCGACGCGGTCGGCGCGGCCCTGGTGACGTCCGGCCTGATGGTGGGGGTCTACGCGATCGTCGAGGCCGGCCCGCGAGGGTGGGCGTCCGCCCACACGCTGGGCTTCGGGGCAGCCGCGGTCCTGCTGCTGGGCGGGTTCGTGCTCCGGCAGACCCGGGCCGCGATGCCGCTGCTGCCGCTGCGGATGCTCGGCGAGCGGGTGGTCGCCCTGGCGAACGTGATCCAGATGCTGCTGCTGGCCGCGCTGTTCGGGTTCCAGGTGCTGATCGCGCTGTACCTCCAGGACGTCCAGCACTACGGCGCACTCGGGACCGGACTGGCCATGCTCCCCGCCGCCGTCACGATCGGCGTGGTGTCGCTGGCGGTCGCCGCCCGCGCCATCAACCACCTCGGCGAGCGCCGCACTCTGCTCATCGGCCTCGGCCTGCTCACCGTCGGCCTCGGCCTCCTCACCCGGCTCCCCTCCGGGCCGCTGCACTACGCGACCGACCTGCTCCCCACCATGCTCAGCGCCGCCGGCTTCGGCCTCGCCATCACCGCCCTCACCGCCCTCGGCATGGCCGACGCCCGCCCCGAGGACGCCGGCCTGCGCTCCGGACTGCTCTCCACCACCCAGCAGGTGGGCGCGGCACTGGGGGTGGCGGTGCTCACCATGCTCAGTGCTGCCGGCGGCTACCGGTTGGCGTTCGGGGTGGGGGCGGTGTTGCTGGTGGCGGCGATGGCGCTCACTGCTGCGCTGCCGCAGGTGTCTGGGGGCTCGGGGAACGGCGAGGCGAGTGCCTGACGGTCTGAAGCCGGCTGCAGGTCTTGGAGACCTCCACGCGACCAGACCTCGCAGCGCCCCGGAACCCCGACCGCCACGCACTCCCGCCGTTCCCCGGGCCCCTGAACCCGCCTTCTGTACTCTGGGAGGCATCATGACTGACTTCCCCGGCGCCCCGATTGCTCCGTCCACCGGCCGTCTGCGGGTGCTTGCCGCGATGTCCGGTGGTGTCGACTCCGCTGTTGCCGCTGCTCGTGCCGTGGAGGCGGGGCATGAGGTGACGGGTGTGCACCTGGCGTTGGCCAGTAATCCGCAGTCGTTCCGGACCGGGGCGCGGGGGTGTTGCACGCTGGAGGACTCGCGGGACGCCCGGCGGGCCGCCGACGTGATCGGGATCCCGTTCTACGTCTGGGACCTGGCCGAGCGGTTCCGCGAGGACGTCATCGAGGACTTCATCGCGGAGTACGCGGCGGGCCGCACGCCCAACCCGTGCCTGCGGTGCAACGAGAAGATCAAGTTCGCGGCGCTGCTGGACAAGGCCGTCGCGCTGGGCTTCGACGCGGTGTGCACCGGCCACTACGCCCGGATCGTCGACCTGCCGGACGGCGCCCGCGAGCTGCACCGGGCGGTGGACGCGGCGAAGGACCAGTCGTACGTGCTGGGCGTGCTGGACGCGGAGCAGCTCGCGCACTCGCTGTTCCCGCTCGGCGACACCACCAAGGACGTGATCCGCGAGGAGGCGGAGCGTCGCGGGCTGGCGGTGGCCAAGAAGCCGGACAGCCACGACATCTGCTTCATCACCGACGGCGACACCCAGGGCTTCCTGGCGGAGCGCCTCGGCACCGCCCCCGGCGACATCCTGGACACCGACGGGACCAAGCTGGGCGAGCACGACGGCGCGTACGGCTTCACCATCGGGCAGCGCAAGGGCCTGCGCCTGGGCCGGCCCGCCGCGGACGGCAAGCCGCGGTACGTGCTGGACATCTCGCCGGTGAACAACACCGTCACCGTGGGTCCGGTCAGCGGGCTCGACGTGCACGCGCTGACCGCGATCCGTCCGCGCTGGTGCGGCACCCCGGCGGTGGGGGAGGGACGCTACACCGCCCAGCTCCGGGCGCACGGCGAGGAGGTGCCGGTGACCGCGGTGCTCAGCGGCGACGAGATGCACGTCCGCCTGGACACTCCTGCCCGCGGCATCGCGCCGGGCCAGGCCGTGGTGCTCTACGACGGCACCCGCGTGGTCGGTTCGGCGACCATCGCCACCACCGAGCGGGCCGTGGAGCCGGCTCCGCAGAGCTGACGGGTATTCCGATTGACCTCTCCGGTGCGGCCGGTGATAGGACTGGTTGCACTATGAACATCACGGTCTTCTGCTCCGCGTACTCGCTCGACGCCACCTACTCCGCCCCGGCCGCCGAGTTCGCCCGGCTGCTGGGCGAGGGCGGGCACACGCTGGTGTGGGGCGGGTCGCACGCCGGGCTGATGGGGCTGCTCGCCGACGGGGTGAAGGAGGCCGGGGGGCGGCTGGTGGGGATCTCGGTGGAGCTCCTGCGGCACAAGTCGTACGAGGGCGCCGACGAGTTGGTGATGGCGCCGGACCTGGCCGCCCGGAAGGCCGAACTACTGGCGCGGGGGGATGCGCTGGTGGTGCTGGTCGGCGGGCTCGGGACGCTCGACGAGGTGACCGAGGTGCTGGAGCTGAAGAAGCACGCGCTGCACGACAAGCCGGTGGTCTTCCTGGACACCGAGGGGTTCTACACCGGGCTGCGGATGCAGCTCGAACGGATGGACGCGGAGGGGTTCCTGCCGCGTCCGTTGTCGGAGCTGGTCGGGTTCGCGCAGACCCCGGCCGAGGCTCTCGCCCACCTGACCGCCCACCAGTCGTAAAGGATCGCGCCCATGGGTGTCCATCTGTTGACCGGAGCCGGCTCCGGCATCGGCGCCGCCGTCGCCGACCGGCTCACCGCCCGCGGTGACGAGCTCTGGCTGCTCGCCCGCGACGCCCGCCGCGCCGCGCAGTTGCGCGAGCGCTACCCCGCCGCGCGGACCCTGGTGGGGGACCTGGAGGACCCGGCGAAACTGTCCTGGGCGTTCGGGCACCAGTCGGTGCCGGTCGAGCTGGACTCGCTGCTGCACGTGGCCGGCGTGGTCGAGCTGGGCACGGTCGGGGACACCCCGGTGAAGGCGTGGCAGTACCAGCTGAACGTCAACGCCGTCGCGCCCGCCGAGCTCACCCGGCTGCTGCTGCCCCAGCTGCGGCTGGCCCGCGGGCACGTGGTCTTCGTCAACTCCGGTGCGGGGCTGCGCGCCGACGCGACCTGGGGGTCGTACGCGGCGAGCAAGTTCGCGGTGCGGGCGCTGGCCGACGCGCTGCGGCAGGAGGAGCACGGCCACGGCGTGCGGGTGACCACGGTCTACCCGGGGCGGACGGCCACGCCGATGCAGCTGAAGGTCCATCAGCAGGAGGGCAAGGAGTACGACCCGGCGCGCTGGATCGCCCCCGAGTCGGTGGCCACCGCGATCGTCACCGCGCTCGACCTGCCGCGGGACGCGGAGATCACCGAGATCACGGTGCGGCCGGGGCAGTAGCGCCACCGCCCGGGCCCGTACGCTCTCCCACGTGACTGACACGAGCGTTTTCGCGGAACTCTCCGGTGCGGCGACCGGGATCGGGTCGATGCCGGGTGCGGACGTGCGGGAGGCGGTCCGGGCGGTGACGGGGGAGCTGGACCAGCTGCCCCACCTGCCGGAGCTGCCCGCGCGCGGGCCGGGTGCGGACATGATCGGTCGCGGGGCGGGGCTGCTGACCGAGCTGTTCGTGCAGACCGAGCCGAGCGGCTGGCGGTTCACCGACCGGCCCGGCCGGGACACCAAGCGCGCCGTCTCCTGGCTGGGCGAGGACCTGGACGCGCTGGAGGAGTTCACCCAGGGGTACACCGGGCTGCTCAAGCTGCAGGCGGTCGGCCCGTGGACGCTGGCCGGGTCGATCGAACTGAAGCACGGCGAGAAGGCGCTCAGCGACCCCGGCGCCTGCCGGGACCTGGCGGAGTCGCTCACCGAGGGCCTGCGCCGCCACCTCGCCGACGTCCGCCGCCGGGTCCCCGGCGCCACCCCCGTGCTGCAGCTGGACGAGCCGCTGCTGCCCGCCGCGCTGGCCGGCTCGGTGAAGACCGCCAGCGGCTTCCAGCGGCTGCGGGCGATCGACCGGCAGGTGGCCGAGCAGACCCTGCGCGAGGTGATCGGCGGGCTCGACGTGCCGGTGCTGGTGCACAGTTGCGCGCCCCGGGTGCCGATCCCGCTGCTGCGCCGCGCCGGGGTGGCGGGGGTCAGCCTGGACTTCTCGCTGCTGACCGAACGTGACGACGACGACCTCGGCGAGGCGATCGAGGGCGGCACGCTGATCCTCGCCGGTGTGGTGCCGTCCACCGACGCGGCCGCTCCTCAATCAAACGGCGTGTCAGACCCGGCCGGTAGTGTCCAGGGTGTCAGGACGTTGTGGCGCAGGCTCGGGCTGGATCCGGAGCTACTGGGTCGCCGGGTGGTGGTGACACCGACGTGTGGGCTGGCGGGGGCGTCCCCGGCGTACGCCCGCCGGGCGTTGTCACACACCGTGAAGGCGGCGCGGATCCTCGCGGACGACCCGGAGTGACGAACGAGGAGGCCCCGGTGGCGGTGGTGGAGGGCTGGGAGGACGTCCCGGCGGAGGTGCGGACCCGGCACGCCGAGCTGGCGACCGAGATCGAGGAGCACCGGGCCCGGTACTACGAGCAGGACGCGCCGACCGTCAGCGACGCCGAGTTCGACCGGCTGATGCGGGAGTTGGAGGCGCTGGAGGCCGAGCACCCGGCGCTGGTGACGCCGGACTCGCCGACCCAGCGGGTCGGCGGCGCGCCGACCGGGCAGTTCGCGCCGGTGGAGCACCGGGAGCGGCTGCTCAGCCTGGACAACGCGATGGACGACGAGGAGCTGGCCGCCTGGGCCGAGCGGGTCGCCGCCGAACTCGCCGGGATCGACTACCACTTCCTGTGCGAGCTGAAGGTCGACGGCCTGGCGGTCAACCTGACGTACGAGAACGGCGTGCTGGTGCAGGCCGCCACCCGCGGCGACGGCCGGGTCGGCGAGGACATCACCGCCAACGTCCGCACCATCAAGGGCGTCCCGCACCGGCTGACGGGCGAGAACCTCCCGGAGCTGGTCGAGGTCCGCGGCGAGGTGTTCTTCCCCAGCGCGGAGTTCGACGCGCTGAACGACTCCTTCGCCGCGGAGAACGAGCGCCGCCGGCTGGAGAACGAGGAGCGCGCCAAGGAGGGCAAGCGCCCCCGGGCGATGATCCGGCTGTTCATGAACCCGCGGAACGCCGCCGCCGGATCGCTCCGGCAGAAGGACCCGCTGGTCACCGCCTCCCGCGAGCTGCGGATGGTGGTGCACGGCATCGGCGCCCGGGTCGGCTTCGACATCGACAACCAGTCACACGCGTACCAGCTGTTGGAGGGCTGGGGCCTCCCCACCGCCAAGCACAACCGGGTGGTCGACGACCTCGACGGGGTGCGGGAGTTCGTCCGGTACTTCGGCGAGCAGCGGCACTCGGTCGAGCACGAGATCGACGGCGTGGTGGTGAAGGTCGACGAGATCGCCCTGCAGGGCCGGCTCGGCGCGACCTCCAAGTCGCCGCGCTGGGCGATCGCCTGGAAGTACCCGCCGGAGGAGGTCACCGGCAGGCTCGCCGAGATCAAGATCGGCATCGGCCGCACCGGCCGGGCCACCCCGTACGCGGTGCTGGCGGAGCCGGTCAAGGTGGCCAAGACGATGGTGCAGTACGCCACCCTGCACAACCAGCAGATCGTCAAGGCCAAGGACGTGCTGCTCGGCGACACCATCGTGCTGCGCAAGGCCGGCGACGTGATCCCGGAGATCCTCGGCCCGGTCTACGACCTGCGGGACGGCACCGAGCGCGAGTTCGTGATGCCCACGCACTGCCCGGAGTGCGGTACCGAGCTGCGCCCGATGTCCGAGGGCGACATCGACCTGCGCTGCCCCAACGCGCAGCACTGCCCGGCGCAGATCCGCGAGCGGATCGCCTTCCTCGGCGGCCGCAGCTGCCTGGACGTCGAGGGCCTCGGGTACGTCGCCGCCACCGCGCTCACCCAGCCGCTGGAGCCCGCCGACCCGCCCGTCAAGAACGAGGGGGACATCTTCGGCCTGACCCTGGACCAGCTGCTGCCGATCAAGGTGCTGGTGCGCGACCCGAAGACCGGCATGCCCAGGCTGGACGACCAGACCGGCGAGGAGAAGGAGGTGTTCTTCTTCGCCACCACCAGCGGTGCGCCGAAGAAGAACACCGGCGTCCTGCTGGAGAACCTGGCCGCCGCCCGGGACCGGCCGCTGTGGCGCTTCCTGAACGGCCTGTCGATCCGGCACGTCGGCCCGGTCGCCGCGCAGGAGCTGGCCCGCGAGTTCCGCGACCTGGACAAGGTGTTCGCCGCCGACGAGGCCGAGCTGGCCGCCGTCGAGGGCGTCGGCCCGACCATCGCCCGCTCCATCAAGGAGTGGTACGCGGAGGAGTGGCACCGCGAGGTGCTGGAGAAGTGGCGCGCCGCGGGCGTGGTCTTCACCGAGGAGGCCGGCGAGGAGGCGGGCGAGCGCCCGCTGGAGGGCCTGACCGTGGTGGTCACCGGCACCCTCGCCGGGCACACCCGGGACGGCGCCAAGGAGGCGCTGACCTCGCGCGGAGCCAAGGTCACCGGCTCGGTGTCGAAGAAGACCCACTTCGTGGTGGTCGGCGAGAACCCCGGCTCCAAGCACGACAAGGCGGTGCAGCTCGGCGTGCCGGTGCTGGACGACGCGGGCTTCGCGGTGCTGCTCGACCAGGGCGCCGACGCGGCCCGGGAGTACCTCGGGCTGGAGCCCGCAGGCGAGTCCTGACGGGTCGTTATCGTCCTGATGCCGCGTCACCCGGGTGTTCGAGAGCGAAATCGGGCATTGTGTCACTGAGCAGCGCGCGGATATGACGTTGCGCTCAGGAGTGACCGAAAGTGCGCCCTCCCGGCGGACACCGGCATACCCTGGGCGCTACGAACTGTCAGCAGGAGTGTGTGGCCCCGGTTTTGGCCTGGGCCGCGGGGACACGCCCCGTCTGACGTCCACCGGCACCGGAGCGGTGCCACACCGTGAGGCGGCCCGGCGGGGGCGGGCCCGACGGAGGACTGGGCTTATGGATCGTTCGACCGGCGGCGCGCCCACACGCCCGCCGCAGGGGGTGGCAGGGGCGGTCCTGCTGCTCGGCGTGCTGCTGGCCGGCGCCGCGCCGCTCATCCCGTTGGCCGTCCTGGTGTACCGCTACGAACCCGAACTGCTGCCGCTGTTCGCGGTCCCGCTGGCGGTGCTGGTCGCCGCCTGGCGGATCGCCCGCGACCGGGCCCGCGACCAGCTCACCGATCCGCTCACCGACCTGCCCAACCGGCAGGCGCTGCTGATCGCCGCGCAGGAGGCGCTGGCCCGGCACGAGAGCGAGCCCGGGTACAGCGTCGGGCTGGTCCTGCTCGACCTGGACCGGTTCCGCTCGCTCAACGACGCGCTCGGCCACACCGCCGGCGACCGGCTGCTGGTGCACATCGCCCGCCGCCTGCACCGCGCGCTGCGCTCCGGCACCAGCCACCCCAAGGACGGCGAGGACGGCAACGTGCTGCCCCCGCCGGTACGCCGCGGCGAACGCCCGGTGGTGGCCCGGATGGGCGGCGACGAGTTCGCCGTGCTGCTGCCCGGCGTCGGCAGCCCC
Source organism: Kitasatospora sp. NPDC002522 (assembly GCF_053595195.1). Classification (NCBI taxonomy): domain Bacteria; kingdom Bacillati; phylum Actinomycetota; class Actinomycetes; order Kitasatosporales; family Streptomycetaceae; genus Kitasatospora; species Kitasatospora sp. NPDC002522. Next base: position 129,081 of record NZ_JBSFXE010000011.1, on the reverse strand, counting down.
GAGGTGCTTGAAGGGGTGGCCAAGGCGCTGATCGCCGAACTCGCCGCGCCGATCCGCCTCGACGGTCTGCTGCTCGTCCTGGAGGCCAGCGCCGGCGTCTGCGTCTACCCGACGCACGCCCAGGACGCGGAGTCACTGCTGCGCCGCGCCGACGTCGCGATGGGCCACGCCCAGCGCAGCCGCAGCGGCGTCGAGAGCTACGACGAGGCCCGCGACATCGACACCCCGTACCGGATCGGCCTGCTCGGCGACCTGCGGCGGGCGCTGGAGATGAACGAGGTCCACCTGCACTACCAGCCCAAGGTCGCCTTCGACGGCCGGGTGGTCGGCCTGGAGGCACTGGTCCGCTGGGACCGGGCCGGCCAGGGCCGGGTCCCGCCCGACGAGTTCATCAGCCTCGCCGAGTCCTCCGGCCTGATGCCGCGGCTCACCGACTACGTGCTGGAGAGCGCCGTCGGCCAGCTCGCCCGCTGGCGCCACCAGGGACTGATGGTGCCGGTCGCCGTCAACGTCTCGCCGCGCGACGTCCTCAACCCGGGCTTCGCCGCCCGGGTCGCCGGACACCTCACCCGCCACCAGGTGCCCGCCGACGCGCTCCAGTTGGAGATCACCGAGCGGCTGCTGCTGGACGACTCCCGACGCGCCGCCGACACCCTCGCCGAGCTGCGCCGCTACGGCGTGCGGATGTCGCTGGACGACTTCGGCACCGGGCACTCCTCGCTGGTGCGCCTGCGCAGCCTGCCGGTCGGCGAGTTGAAGATCGACCGGTCCTTCGTCTCGCGGATGGTCGCCGACGACCACGACGCCGCGGTGGTCCGCTGCTCGGTCGAACTCGCCCACTCCCTGGGCCTCACCGTCGTCGCCGAGGGCGTCGAGGACGACGAGACCTGGGAGCGACTGCACGACCTCGGGGTCGACGCCGTCCAGGGCTGGCTGGTCTCCGCCGCCCTCCCCGCCGACCAGGCCACCGCGTGGCTGCTGGTGCACCGCACGGACGCCCCGCCGGTGGAGACGCTGCCGCGCTGAGCCGCACTGGGGAGGTTGCCCGCAGTGAGCAACCCCTTCCGCCCCATAGGATGGGTCCCCAGACCGAAAGGACGGGTGCGCCCAGGGCCGCCCGGTCTCCCAGAACTCACCCTTGAGGATCGCTGCATGCCTGGCATCACGCGCGAGGAGGTCGCCCACCTCGCCCGGCTGTCGCGTCTGGAGTTGCAGGCGGAGGAGTTGGACCACTTCGCCGAGCAGCTCGACGTGATCATCGGCGCGGTCGCCCGCGTTTCCGAGGTCGCGGGACAGGACGTCCCGCCGACCTCCCACCCGCTCCCGCTGACCAACGTGATGCGGGCGGACGAGGTGCGACCGTCGCTGACCCCGGAGCAGGCGCTCTCCGGCGCGCCCGCCAGCGAGGACCAGCGTTTCCGCGTGCCGCAGATCCTCGGGGAGGACTGACCGAGATGACCGAGCTGATCAAGTACACGGCGGCCGAGACGGCTGCCGCGATCGCCACCGGCGAGGTCTCGGCGGTCGAGGTCGCCCAGGCCCACCTGGACCGCATCCACGCGGTCGACAAGAAGGTCAACGCCTTCCTGCACGTCGACGCCGAGGGCGCGCTGGCCGCCGCCCGCGCGGTGGACGACAAGCGCGCCGCCGGCGCCGAGCTCGGCCCGCTCGCGGGCGTGCCGCTGGCGCTGAAGGACGTGTTCACCACCAAGGGGATGCCGACCACCTGCGGGTCGAAGATCCTCGAGGGCTGGATCCCGCCGTACGACGCCACCCTGACGCGGCGTCTGAAGGACGCGGACGTGGTGATCCTCGGCAAGACCAACATGGACGAGTTCGCGATGGGCTCCTCCACCGAGAACTCGGCGTACGGCCCGACCGGCAACCCGTGGGACCTGACCCGGATCCCGGGCGGCTCCGGCGGCGGCTCCTCGGCGGCGCTGGCCGCGTTCGAGGCACCGCTGGCGATCGGCACCGACACCGGCGGCTCGATCCGCCAGCCCGGCGCGGTCACCGGCACGGTCGGCGTCAAGCCGACCTACGGCTCGGTCTCCCGCTACGGCCTGGTGGCGTTCTCCTCCTCCCTCGACCAGGGCGGCCCGTGCGCCCGCACCGTGCTCGACACGGCGCTGCTGCACGAGGCGATCGCCGGGTACGACCCGCTGGACTCCACCTCCATCGACGCGCCGGTCCCGGCGGTCGTCGCGGCGGCGAAGATGCGCGACATCCGCGGCATGCGGGTCGGCGTGGTCAAGGAGTTCGCCGGCGAGGGCTACCAGGCCGGCGTGATGCAGCGGTTCAACGAGGCCGTCGAGCTGCTGCGCGAGCTGGGCGCCGAGGTGGTCGAGGTGTCCTGCCCGTCGTTCACCCTGGCGCTGCCCGCGTACTACCTGATCGCGCCGTCCGAGGCCTCCTCCAACCTGGCCCGGTTCGACGCCATGCGCTACGGCCTGCGGGTCGGCGACGACGGCACCCGCTCCGCCGAGCAGGTCACCGCGCTCACCCGCGAGGCCGGCTTCGGCCCCGAGGTCAAGCGCCGCATCATCCTCGGCACCTACGCGCTGTCGTCCGGCTACTACGACGCCTACTACGGCTCGGCGCAGAAGGTCCGCACGCTGATCTCCCGGGACTTCGACGCCGCCTTCGCCGGCGTGGACGTGCTGGTCTCCCCGACCACGCCGACCACCGCCTTCCCGATCGGCGAGCGCGCCGACGACCCGATGGCGATGTACCTGGCCGACCTGTGCACCATTCCCTCGAACCTGGCGGGCAACGCGGCCATGTCGCTGCCCTGCGGGCTCGCCCCGGAGGACAATCTCCCGGTCGGCCTGCAGATCATCGCCCCCGCGATGGCGGACGACCGCCTGTACCGCGTGGGCGGCGCCGTGGAGGCCGCGCTCAACGACAAGTGGGGACACCCCCTGCTGGAGGAGGCACCGGCACTGTGAGCAAGATCGAGAAGGCCAAGGGCTGGAAGCACTCGAAGCCGGGCCTGTGGCTGTCCATCGGGACCAGCGCCTTCGGCGTGATCTCGATCGTCAGGGACGTGCGCAGCGCCCGAGACGACGACGACACCCTCAAGCTGGTCAACGCCCTGGTCGGCGCCGCCGCCCTGATCACCGGCACCGCGCTCCTCGTCCGTGAGCTCAAGCGGCTCGGCGACGACGACGTGCTGCTCGGCTGACGGACCTCCAAGACTGAAGAAGGGGACGCTGTGAGCGTCATGAGCCTGGTCTCCTACGAGGAGGCACTGGCCTCGTACGACCCGGTGATGGGCCTTGAGGTCCACGTCGAGCTGGGTACCAAGACCAAGATGTTCTGCGGCTGCTCGACCGAGCTGGGCGCGGAGCCGAACTCGCAGACCTGCCCGACCTGCCTCGGCCTGCCCGGCTCGCTGCCGGTGGTCAACGCGGTCGGCGTGGAGTCGGCGATCCGGATCGGTCTCGCGCTGAACTGCGAGATCGCCGAGTGGTGCCGGTTCGCCCGGAAGAACTACTTCTACCCGGACATGCCGAAGAACTTCCAGACCAGCCAGTACGACGAGCCGATCGCCTTCAACGGCTACCTCGACGTGCAGCTGGAGGACGGCGAGGTCTTCCGGGTGGAGATCGAGCGCGCCCACATGGAGGAGGACACCGGCAAGTCCACCCACGTCGGCGGCGCGACCGGTCGCATCCACGGCGCCGAGTACTCGCTGCTGGACTACAACCGGGCCGGCATCCCGCTGATCGAGATCGTCACCAAGCCGATCGAGGGCGCGGGCAGCCGCGCCCCCGAGGTGGCGAAGGCGTACGTCGCCGAACTGCGCGAGCTGATCAAGGCGCTGGGCGTCTCCGAGGCCCGGATGGACAAGGGCCAGATGCGCTGCGACGTCAACCTGTCGCTGCGCCCCAACGGCACCTCGACGTTCGGCACCCGCAGCGAGACCAAGAACGTCAACTCGCTGCGCAGCGTGGAGCGGGCCGCCCGGTTCGAGATCCAGCGGCACGCCACGGTGCTCACCGACGGCGGGACGATCGTCCAGGAGACCCGGCACTTCCACGAGGAGGACGGCTCCACCACGGCCGGCCGGATCAAGGACAACGCCGAGGACTACCGGTACTTCCCGGAGCCCGACCTGGTGCCCGTCGCCCCGTCCCGGGACTGGGTCGAGGAGCTGCGGGCCGGTCTGCCGGAGCTGCCCCGGGTCCGCCGGGCCCGGCTGCAGGCCGAGTGGGGCCTGTCCGACAAGGACATGCAGTCGGTGCTCAACGCCGGTGCGGTGGAGCCGATCTCGGAGACCATCGCGGCCGGCGCCCCCGCCGACCAGGCCCGCAAGTGGTGGATGGGCGAGCTGGCGCGGCGCGCCAACGAGACCGGCACCGAGCTGTCCGAGCAGCCGATCACCCCGGCCCAGGTGGCCCGGGTGTGCGCGCTGGTCGCCGAGGGCAAGCTGAACGACAAGCTGGCCCGCCAGGTCATCGAGGGCGTCCTCGCGGGCGAGGGCGAGCCGGACCAGGTCGTCGAGAAGCGCGGCCTGGCCGTGGTCTCCGACGACTCGGCGCTCGGCGCGGCCGTCGACCAGGCGATCGCCGACAACCCGGACGTCGCCGCGAAGATCCGCGACGGCAAGGTGCAGGCGGTCGGCGCGCTGGTCGGCGCGGTCATGAAGACCACCCGCGGCCAGGCCGACGCGGCCCGGGTCAAGGACCTGATCCTGGAGCGGCTTGCCGGGTAAGGACCATCAGGCGCAGCCTGGAGCGGCTCGCCTAAGTAGGTCTGCGGGCGGCTAAGGCCCCGCCTTAGTCGCATCCGCCAGGTGCCCGTCCCCGTCAGGGGGCGGGCACCGGTGTTTTCCCCCACGGGCCCGCGCGGCCCAGGGTGCTGACGGTCCGCAGGATCAGGCAAGCTCCCGATGTGGCGACCCCCACTGGCAGCGGAGATTGGTACCAGCACACGACGAGGGGAACCACGATGATCGAGTACGAGCTGTTCCGGGCCCACGAACGGGACCTCCACGCCCGCGCCGCCGCCGAGCGGCTGGCCCGGGAGGCCGCGGCGGTCCGCCGCGCCACCACCGGCGGGCCGCTGCAGCGCCTGGCCCGCACCCTGCGCACCGCCCGCACCGCCGCCACCGCGAAGGACGGCTCCCGCTCCGCCCACGGGCGTTCGGAAGCCGCCGCCGGCTGCGCCTGATGCCCCGTCAAGCCGCCCCGTCGACCAGCCGGGATAACCGGTCGGACCCGGCCGACGGCTATGGCATGCTCGCGGGCATGGAGCAGATATCGGTCAGCCCGGTCTTCGTCGGACGGGGCCGCGAGACCGGCCTCCTGACCGCCGCACTGCGGCGGGCCGAGGCGGGGGAGCCGCAGGCGCTGCTGGTCGGCGGCGAGGCGGGGGTCGGCAAGACCAGACTGGTCGAGGAGTTCCTCGACCGCGCGTGCGGCCCCCGGGTCGCCACCACCCTCGGCGCCTGCCTGGAGGTCGGCGCCGAGGGACTGCCGTACGGGCCGCTGGCCGGGGCGCTGCGCCGGCTGCACCGGCAGCTCGGGCCGGAGCTGGAGCGGGCGGCGGCCGGGATGGAGGGTCACCTCGCCCGGCTGCTGCCCGACTTCGGCGAGGCCGACGGCGCACCCAACGACGAGTACGGGCGGGCCCGGCTGTTCGAGCACACCGCCCGGCTGTTCGAGCGGCTCAGCACCGAGCGGACCCTGGTGCTGGCCATCGAGGACCTGCACTGGTCCGACCGCTCCACCCGCGAACTGCTCGCCTACCTGATCCGCACCCTGCACCGCTCCCGGGTGCTGATCGTCGCCACCTACCGCACCGACGACCTGCACCGCCGTCACCCGCTGCGGCCCTTCCTCGCCGAACTGGAGCGGCTGCGCAGCGTCCAGCGGCTCGAACTGGAGCGCCTCGACCGGCCCGAGGTGGCCGCCCAACTGGCCGGCATCCTGGGCACCGACACCCTCGACCGGGAGCTGGTCGAGCGGATCCACCGCCGCTCCGAGGGCAACCCGTTCTTCGTCGAGGAACTCGCCACCGCCCACCAGAACGGCTGCCTGACCGGCCTCACCGAACCACTGCGCGACATCCTGCTGGTCCGGGTCGAGGCGCTGCCCGACGACGCCCAGCGGATCGTCCGGATCGCCGCCGAGGGCGGCTCCCGGATCGAGCACGCGCTGCTCGCCGCGGTCGCCGTGGACGGCCAGGCGGTACCCGGCGAGGATGCGCTGATCGCCGCGCTGCGCACCGCCGTCGGCGCCAACATCCTGCGCCCCGACACCGACGGCGAGGGCTACCGGTTCCGGCACGCCCTGGTCCGCGAGGCGGTCTCCGACGACCTGCTGCCCGGCGAGCGGCACGGCATCAACCGCCGCTTCGCCACCGCCCTGGAGGCCGACCCCGAGCTGGTCGACGCCGAGGTGCGGGCCGCCCGGCTCGCCAACTACTGGTACCACGCCCACCACCCGGCCCGGGCGCTGCCCACCGCCCTGGACGCCGCCCGCGCCGCCCGCCGCCGCAACGCCTTCGCCGAACAGCTGAAGATGCTCGAACGCGCGCTGGAACTCTGGGACTCGGTCTCCGCCGAGGTGCTCGCCACCACCCTGCGCCCCTACGACTGGGCCGACACCTACCCGCCGTGCGCCTGCGACCCCGGCGAGCACGACGGCTGCGACCGCCTGCAGATCGTCGACGTGCTCGCCGAAGCCGTGGTCGCCGCCCGCCGGGCCAGCGACCGCGACCGCGGCCAGAGCCTCGCCCGCCGCGCCCTCGCCCTGGTCGACGAGCGGTCCAACCCGGCCCGCGCCGCCTGGTTCCGGCTGCAGCGCGCCCGGATGCTCGGCCACCTCCAGCGCCCCGGCGGCATCGACGAGATCCAGTACGCGCACCGCCTGCTGGCCGACCTCGGCCCGTCCGCGATCCAGGCCGAGGCACTCGCCCTGGACGCCGCGCACGGCATGCTGCGCACCCCCGTGCCCGAACTCATCGCCACCGCCGAACGCGCGGTGGAGATCGCCCGCGAGGTCGGCGCGACCTCCGTCGAGGTGCACGCCCGCACCACGCTGGCCGGACTGCTCGGCGACTTCGGCCAGGGCGAGCGCGCCGTCGCCATGCTCACCGAGGCCCTCGACCGCTCCGGCCAGCTCGGCGACGTCTACCTGCGCGGCCTCAACAACCTGGCCAGCCTGCTGCTCTCGCTCGGCCGCGCCGAGGAGGCCGTCACCGCCGCCCGCAACGGCCTGGACACCGCCCGCGGCAACGGCCTGCTGCTCAACAGCGGCCCGATCCTCACCGGCAACCTCGCCGAGGCGCTGCTCGCCACCGGCCGCACCGCCGAGGCGGCCGGCGTCCTCGGCGACTGGGAACAGCACGCCGGTGACGTGCACCGCGACTACCTCGACCGGCTGCGCGGCCAACTCGCCCTGCTGCGCGGCGAGTCGGCCGAGGCCGAACGCTACTGGTCGGCCGCCCGGTGCAGCAGCGCCGACGGCGACCAGCCGCAGCACGCGCTGCCCACCGCCCAGCTCGGCCTGCAGATCGCCGCCGCCCAGGGCCGGATCGACCTGGCCCGCGAGCGCCTCGCCGCCGTCCTCGACGGCGTCACCCCGGCCGGCAAGCAGGCCCTGCTGCTGCCGCTGCTCGCGCACGCCGCCGGCGCCGAGGCCGACCTGCGCCACCTCCCCGCCGCCGCCGACGGCCGCGCCGCCGTCCTCGCCCGGATCGCCGCCCGCGCCGCCGACCTCACCGCGTACGAGCCGCTCGACCGCGGCTGGGCCGCGCTGCTCGACGGCGAACTCGCCCGCGCCGAGGGCCGCCCCGGCGCCGCGCACTGGGAGCGGGCGATCACCGAACTGCGCGCCACCGCGCTGCCCCACCCGCTCGACCTGGCCCTGCTGCGCGCCGCCGAGGAGCAGGCCGCCACCGACCGCGAGGCCGCCGCCGAACTGCTTCGCGAGTCCGCCGTGCTGGCCCGCGAGCGGGCCGACCAGCCGCTGGCCCGGCAGGCCGAACTGCTGGCCGGACGGCTCGGCCTGGCCCTGGACGCCCCGCGCCGGACCACCGCCGACGAGGCGGGCTTCGGCCTCACCCCGCGCGAGCGCGACGTCCTGGGGCTGCTGGCACTCGGCCGCACCAACCGGCAGATCGCCGAGCAGCTGTTCATCTCCCCGAAGACCGCCAGCGTGCACGTCTCCAACATCCTGGCCAAGCTCGCGGTCTCCTCCCGCGGTGAGGCCGCCGCCCTCGCCCACCGCCTCAGACTCCTCCCGGAGGCCGAACCGGCGCTCGGCTGACCCGGCTTCAGCCCTTTGCAGCGGAAGGCAGCTGACGGCCCATCGGGTGGGATCGCTGAGCCGATCGGGCGATCCCGGCCGCATCCGGCTGCGCGCCACCTGCGGGTCATTACTCTAAGTTGAGTATGCGTGCCGTTGCGTGACCGCAGTGGTGTAGGGTCCGAAGCGGAACACCGGTACGGCCGTCGGCCGGAGGGGGAGATGTCGATTGAACTCCACCGAGTCGGTGCTGCCTCGACGTTCCTCCCCGCGCCAGCTGGTCGGAGGGCTGCTGACGGTGGTCTGCGCGGCCTACGCGGTGGGCGCCGCACTCGGCTGGGGATCCAGTGAACTCGCGCTGGTGATGGGGGACTTCGGTCTCGCCGGGGCGGCCCTCGCGGCCGCCCTTTCGTGTCTGACGCACGGCCTCGCGGTCGGCGGGTACACCCGGCCGGCGTGGCTGCTGTTCGGCCTCTCCTCCGCCATGGTGGCCTTCGGGAACGGCGCCTGGGGCTGGTACGAGGTGGTGCTGCGGGCCCCGCTGCCGCCCGACTCCTACGCCGACTACGCCTTCCTGCTGTTCGCCCCGCTGGCCATCACCGGACTGCTGGTGCTCGCCCAGCGCCCGCGCACCCCCGCCGGCTGGCTCTGCCTGCTGCTGGACGGCTGGCTGGTGGCCGGCTCGCTGTTCACGCTCAGCTGGAGCCTGGCGCTCGGCCGGGTCGCGGCCGGCGACGGCGACGACCCGCTGAAGCTGGCCCTCGGCCTCGGCTACCCGGTGCTCGACATCCTGCTGGTCAGCCTGGTGGTCGGCCTGCGCTTCCGCAGCCGGGACGGCAACCGCGCCGCCGTGCACACCGCGATGATCGGCCTCGCCCTCACCGTGGTCTGCGACGCGCTGTTCACCACCCCGCAGTTCCACAGCGACTACCACTCCGGCGAACTCCTCGACGCCGGCTGGTTCGCCGGCTCGCTGCTGCTCGCCTGGGCGCCCTGGTCGCACAGCCGCCGCCCGAGCCGCGAACACCCCTCCACCCAGGGCCTGCCGCGCCGCCGGGTCGCCTCCACCTTCAGCGCCCTCACCCCGTACGCCGCCGCCGCGGTCTGCACCGCGGCCATCACTTACAACGCGCTGGGCGGCCGCTCGATCGACCGGGTGATGCTCGCCGCGGCCAGCACCGTCGGCCTGGCGCTGATCATCCGGCAGGGCGTGATGCTGCTGGACAACCTCTCGCTGGCGCAGGAACTCTCCACCAAGGAGGCGCACTTCCGCTCCCTGGTGCAGGGTTCCAGCGACGTCATCATGATCGCCGGACCGTCCGGGGCACTGTCCTACGTCAGTCCGGCCGCGCTGCGGGTCTACGGGCGCGACCCGCGGGAGCTGGTCGACGGCAACCTGCTCAACCTGGTGCACCCCGAGGACGTCGACCGGGTGCTGTCCGAGGTGCGCCGGATCCTGGCCCGCGCCAAGTCCCCCGGCCGGTTCACCAGCAGCGAGCCCTCGGCCCGGGTGGAGTGCCGGATCCGTTCCGGCGACGGCGGCTGGCTGCACGTCGAGTCGACCGTCAACCCGTACCGCGACGGGCTGATCCTGAACAGCCGCGACATCACCGAACGGGTGCGCCTGCAGGCCCAGTTGCAGCACAACGCGTTCCACGACCCGCTCACCGACCTGCCCAACCGGGCACTGTTCGCGCACCGGGTGCGGGCCGCGCTCTCCGCCCAGGGCCCGGTCGGCACCGCCGTCGCGGTGCTCTTCCTCGACCTGGACGGCTTCAAGGCGGTCAACGACACCGCGGGCCACCAGGTCGGCGACGAACTGCTGGTGCAGGCCGCCCGACGGCTGCAGTCCGCGGTGCGCGCGGAGGACACCGTCGCCCGCTTCGGCGGCGACGAGTTCGCGGTGCTGGTGCGCGGCCGGCTCGGCCACCCGCAGGTGCGCGACCTCGCCGAACGGATCCGCGGCGCGCTCTCCGAGCCGTACTGGATCGGCGGCACCGAACTCGGCGTGGCCGCCTCGATCGGCATCGCCTTCGGCCCGGACGTCGCGGTGCCGGTCCCCGAACCCGCGCCCGCCGACGACCGCGCCGGCGGCCCGGAGTGCGGTGGCAGCCGTTCCGACAGCGCCGCCGACGAACTGCTGCGCAACGCCGACCTGGCGATGTACCAGGCCAAGTCCCGCGGCAAGGGCCGGGTGGTGCTCTACTCCCCGGCGATGCGCGCCGAACTCGACCGGCGCAGCGAACTCGAGGAACGGCTGCGCGCCGCCGTCCGGGAGGGCTCGTTCACGCTGCTGCACCAGCCCGTGGTGGAACTCGCCGGCGGCCGGCTGACCGGCATCGAGGCGCAGGCCCGCTGGCGCTCCGCCGAGGGACTGCTGCTCACCCCCGCCGAGTTCCTGCGCACCGCCGACACCGGGGACGCCGCCACCCGCTTCGCCCGCTGGCTGCTGCAGGAGGCGGTCGCCGCGGCCGCCCGCCGCCGCGCCGACGGCCCGGCCGCCCCGCCCGTCCCGGTCACCGTGCGGCTCGCCGCCGAGCGGCTCTGCGCGCCCGGCATGTACGAGACGCTGGCCGGGGCGCTGCGCGACACCGGGCTGCCGCCCGAACTGCTGGTCCTGGAGGTGGCGCGGACCGGGCCGGACGCGCTGGCCGACGAACTCGGCCGCCGGCTGGCCGCGTTCCGCCGCCTCGGGGTGTCCACCGCGCTGGCCGGGTTCGGGGCCGGCGGCGGCTCGCTCGGGGCGCTGGCCCGGCTGCCGTTCGACGCGCTGAAGCTGGACCGCAGCCTGGTGCAGGACCTCGCCGACTCCACGCTGACCCGGGCGCTGGCCGGGCACGCGCTGCGCCTGGGCCGCGACCTCGGACTGGTCACCGGCGCGGACGGGGTGGACCACCCGCGGCAGGTCGCGGTGCTCCAGGAACTCGGCTGCCGGCACGGCCAGGGCCTGGCCTTCGACCGGCCGCTGGACGAACTGCGGCTGCGCCGCGCCCTGCTGCGCCGCGGCTACCCGGTGCCGCGGCCGGGTCCGGGCCTGTCCGGCCGCCGCTCGCTGATCCCGCCGGACGCTCGATCGGGTGGCCGAACGGACCCCGCGCCGGGCCGCGCCGGGCACCTCCACACCCCCCTCGACCTGCCGCAACGGCACACCGTGGGGGGTCCGAGCGGGGGCCCGCATGGTGAGACGGCGGTCCCACCAGCTTGACACCCCCCACTGCGTGGGAGGAAGGTCGGTGCCATGCGCACCCGAATTCTCGTACTTGGCGGGCGCGTCGGCTGAAGCAGCCCGACGCGCCTCCCCCTCGCATGCCTCGTGGCTCGAGGGGTTTTTTGTTGCACGAACGCTGTTCGATCACCGCGAGACCACTGGCCTCAACCACCTGAAATCCGGACGATTGAGGCAGAGCCGGAGACCGGTCCAGGACCCTCCGCCGCCCGGGCCGGCAGAACCCGAGAAGAGACAGGCAGATGACTGAGCACGCCGCAACCCCCCGCCGCGGGGACCACCCGGCCGCGCACGCTCCGGGTCCGCAGACCATCGAGACCATGACCGGCGCGCAGTCGCTCATCCGCTCGCTTGAGGCCGTAGGGGCCGACACGGTCTTCGGCATCCCCGGTGGCGCGATCCTCCCCGCCTACGACCCGCTGATGGACTCCACCAAGGTCCGGCACATCCTGGTCCGCCACGAGCAGGGCGCGGGCCACGCCGCCACCGGCTACGCGCAGGCCACCGGGCGGGTCGGCGTCTGCATGGCCACCTCGGGCCCCGGCGCCACCAACCTGGTCACGCCGATCGCCGACGCCTACATGGACTCGGTGCCGCTGGTGGCGATCACCGGCCAGGTCGCCACCAAGGCGATCGGCACGGACGCCTTCCAGGAGGCGGACATCTGCGGCATCACCATGCCGATCACCAAGCACAACTACCTGGTCACCGACCCGGCCGAGATCCCCCGGGTGATCGCCGAGGCGTTCCACATCGCCGCCACCGGCCGCCCCGGCCCGGTCCTGGTCGACATCGCCAAGGACGCGCTGCAGGCCACCACGGTCTTCCGCTGGCCGGTCGAGGCCTCGCTGCCCGGCTACCGCCCGGTGACCAAGCCGCACGCCAAGCAGATCCGCGAGGCCGCCAAGCTGCTGGTGAACGCCAAGCGCCCGGTGCTGTACGTCGGCGGCGGCGTGCTCAAGGCGCAGGCCAGCACCGAGCTGCGGATCCTCGCCGAGCTGACCGGCGCGCCGGTGGTCACCACCCTGATGGCGATCGGCGTCTTCCCGGACAGCCACCCGCAGCACCTGGGCATGCCCGGCATGCACGGCAGCGTCCCCGCGGTCACCGCGCTGCAGAAGACCGACCTGCTGTTCACCCTGGGCGCCCGCTTCGACGACCGGGTCACCGGCAAGCTGGACTCGTTCGCCCCGGGTGCCAAGGTCGTGCACGCCGACATCGACCCGGCCGAGATCGGCAAGAACCGCCCGGCGGACGTCCCGATCGTCGGCGACGCCCGCGAGGTGATCGCCGACCTGATCGTCGCCGTCCAGGCCGAGTACGACGCCGGCCACCGCGGCGACTACACGGACTGGTGGACCAAGCTCAACGACTGGAAGAAGACCTACCCGCTGGGCTACGAGCCCGCCCCCGCCGGCGAGTTGTCGCCGCAGCAGGTGATCGAGCGGATCGGCCAGCTGGTCGGCCCGGACGCGATCTACGCGGCGGGCGTCGGCCAGCACCAGATGTGGGCCAGCCAGTTCATCCGGTTCGAGAAGCCGGCCACCTGGCTGAACTCGGGCGGCGCCGGGACCATGGGCTACGCCGTCCCGGCCGCGATGGGCGCCAAGGCGGGCAAGCCGGACGTCCCGGTCTGGGCGATCGACGGCGACGGCTGCTTCCAGATGACCAACCAGGAACTGGTCACCTGCGCGCTCAACAACATCCCGATCAAGGTCGCGGTCATCAACAACGGCTCGCTGGGCATGGTCCGGCAGTGGCAGACCCTGTTCTACAACCAGCGGTACTCCAACACCGTGCTGCACGCCGGTCCCGACCACGACGGCATCGAGCCGCCGGCGCAGGGCACCCGGATCCCCGACTTCGTGCTGCTCGCCGAGGCGATGGGCTGCGTCGGCCTGCGCTGCGAGCGCCCCGAGGACCTGGACGACGTGATCAAGCAGGCCATGGAGATCAACGACCGCCCGGTGGTCATCGACTTCATCGTGCACCAGGACGCCATGGTCTGGCCGATGGTCGCGGCCGGCACCAGCAACGACGAGATCCTGTTCGCCCGGGGCGTGCGCCCCGACTTCGGCGACGACCTGGACTGACGGACTAGAAAGCGATGACCACCATGTCCAAGCACACCCTGTCCGTCCTGGTCGAGAACAAGCCCGGCGTGCTCGCCCGGATCGCCTCGCTGTTCTCCCGTCGCGGCTTCAACATCGACTCGCTCGCGGTCGGCCCGACCGAGCACCCGGACATCTCCCGGATGACCATCGTGGTCAACGTGGAGGACCTCCCGCTGGAGCAGGTCACCAAGCAGCTCAACAAGCTGGTCAACGTGATCAAGATCGTCGAGCTGGACCAGTCCCAGGCGGTCCAGCGCGAGCTGGTCCTGGTGAAGGTCCGCGCCGACGCCGAGACCCGCTCCCAGGTGGTCGAGATCGTCCAGCTGTTCCGCGCGAAGACGGTGGACGTCTCGCCGGACGCGGTGACCATCGAGGCGACCGGCTCCTCGGACAAGCTGGAGGCCATGCTGAAGATGCTGGAGCCTTACGGCATCAAGGAGTTGGTCCAGTCCGGCCTGGTCGCGATCGGTCGCGGCGCCCGTTCGATCACCGACCGCTCGCTGCGCGCCCTCGACCGTTCCGCCTGACGCGCGCGTCTTACAACCTGAGCACTGCCGCCGAACCCCCGCCGGGTGGCCCTACGGTAGGAACCCCCGGCACCACCACCACGCAAGGAGATGTGCCCCCGTGGCCGAGCTGTTCTACGAAGACGACGCCGACCTCTCCATCATCCAGGGCCGCAAGGTCGCGGTCATCGGCTACGGCAGCCAGGGCCACGCCCACGCGCTGTCGCTGCGTGACTCGGGCGTGGACGTCCGGGTCGGCCTGCTGGAGGGCTCCAAGTCCCGCGCCGCCGCCCAGGAGGCCGGGCTCCGCGTGGTCACCCCGTCCGAGGCCGCGGCCGAGGCCGACGTCATCATGATCCTGGTGCCGGACCCGATCCAGGCCGACGTCTACAAGGAGGCCATCGAGCCGAACCTGAAGGCGGGCGACGCCCTCTTCTTCGGCCACGGCCTGAACATCCGCTTCGGCTTCATCCAGCCGCCGGCCGACGTCGACGTCTGCATGGTCGCCCCGAAGGGCCCGGGCCACCTGGTGCGCCGCCAGTACCAGGAGGGCCGCGGCGTCCCGTGCATCGTGGCGGTCGAGCAGGACGCCACCGGCAAGGGCTTCGAGCTGGCGCTGTCCTACGCCAAGGGCATCGGCGGCACCAAGGCCGGCGTCATCAAGACCACCTTCACCGAGGAGACCGAGACCGACCTGTTCGGTGAGCAGGCCGTCCTCTGCGGTGGCACCGCCGCCCTGGTGAAGGCCGGCTTCGAGACCCTGGTCGAGGCGGGCTACCAGCCGGAGATCGCGTACTTCGAGTGCCTGCACGAGCTGAAGCTCATCGTCGACCTGATGTACGAGGGCGGCCTGGAGAAGATGCGCTGGTCGGTCTCCGAGACCGCCGAGTGGGGCGACTACGTGACCGGCCCCCGCATCATCACCGCCGACACCAAGGCCGAGATGAAGAAGGTCCTCGCGGAGATCCAGGACGGCACCTTCGCCAACACCTGGATCGCGGAGTACAAGGCGGGTCTGCCGAAGTACAACGAGTACAAGAACGCGGACGCCGACCACCTGCTGGAGACCACCGGCAAGAAGCTCCGCAAGCTGATGAGCTGGGTCGACGAGAGCGCCTGATCCTCTGCGGATCCGCTTGTACAACAAGGCTGTTCCCGTCCGGGTGATTTCGCCGGACGGGAGCAGTCCCGTATAGATCCCGCCGATAGACTCCCGAATACGCGTCAGGCCCACAGCGTCGTGCGTCTAGCTACGCGACATGCCACCTTCCCCCGCCACGTGTACGCCACCTTCCGTCGGGCGGGGTGAACCGGACAGTTAGGACACACTGTCGTGAGCACTGTGACATCCAAAAGCGCTGTCGTACTGATCGCCGAAGAGCTGTCGCCCGCCACCGTCGACGCGCTGGGCCCCGACTTCGAGATCCGGCACTGCAACGGTGCGGACCGCACCGAGCTGCTGACCGCGATCGCCGACGTCGACGCCATCCTGATCCGCTCCGCCACCAAGGTGGACGCCGAGGCGCTGGCCGCCGCGAAGAAGCTCAAGGTGGTCGCCCGCGCCGGCGTCGGCCTGGACAACGTGGACGTCGCCGCCTCCACCAAGGCCGGCGTGATGGTCGTGAACGCGCCGACCTCCAACATCGTCACCGCCGCCGAACTCGCGTGCGGCCTGCTGATCTCGGTCGCCCGCAACATCGCGCCCGCCAACGCCGCGCTCAAGCAGGGCGAGTGGAAGCGCAACAAGTACACCGGCGTCGAGCTGTCCGAGAAGACCCTCGGCGTGGTCGGCCTCGGCCGGATCGGCGTGCTGGTGGCCCAGCGGATGTCCGCGTTCGGCATGAAGATCGTCGCGTACGACCCCTACATCCAGGCCGCCCGGGCCGCGCAGATGGGCGTCAAGCTGCTCTCCCTGGACGAGCTGCTGGAGGTCTCGGACTTCATCACCGTCCACCTCCCGAAGACCCCGGAGACCATCGGCCTGATCGGCGAGGAGGCGCTGCACAAGGTCAAGCCGACCGTGCGCATCGTCAACGCCGCCCGCGGCGGGATCGTCGACGAGGAGGCCCTGGTCCGGGCGCTGAAGGACGGCCGGGTGGCCGGCGCAGGCCTGGACGTGTACGCCAAGGAGCCGTGCACCGACTCCCCGCTGTTCGGCTTCGACAACGTGGTCGCCACCCCGCACCTGGGCGCCTCCACCGACGAGGCGCAGGAGAAGGCCGGCATCGCGGTCGCCCGGTCGGTGCGCCTCGCGCTGGCCGGCGAGCTGGTGCCGGACGCGGTGAACGTCCAGGGCGGCGTGATCGCCGAGGACGTCCGTCCGGGCCTGCCGCTGGCCGAGAAGCTCGGCCGGATCTTCACCGCGCTGGCCGGCGAGGTGGCGGTCCGGCTCGACGTCGAGGTCCGCGGCGAGATCACCCAGCACGACGTCAAGGTGCTCGAACTCTCCGCGCTGAAGGGCGTGTTCGAGGACGTGGTGGCGGAGACGGTGTCCTACGTCAACGCCCCGCTGTTCGCGCAGGAGCGCGGCGTCGAGGTGCGTCTGACCACCTCCAGCGAGTCGCCCGAGCACCGCAACGTGATCACCGTCCGCGGCACCCTGGCCAACGGCGAGGAGGTGTCGATCTCCGGCACCCTCTCCGGCCCCAAGCAGACCCAGAAGATCGTCGGCGTGGACGCCTTCGACGTGGACGTCGCGCTCACCGACCACATGGCCTTCTTCCTGTACGAGGACCGGCCCGGCGTGGTCGGCACCCTCGGCCGGATCCTCGGCGACGCCGGCATCAACATCGCGGGCATGCAGGTCGCCCGCGACGGCGAGGGCGCGCTGGCCTCGATCACCGTGGACAGCGAGGTCTCCCAGGAGGTGCTGGCCGAGATCGCCGGTGCCATCGGCGCCAAGTTCGCCCGCGCGGTGAACCTCGGCTGACGGCCCCTCGACGGCCCTGACCGGCCCCCTCGCCCCGGCGGCGAGGGGGCCGTTCGCATGCCGCGGGGTGAACCCCGTCTCAGATACTAGGAAATCCAAGTAAATCTGCGGACAGTCGGGCCTCCCCGTCGTACCGTGGAGGGGTCATACGGTGTGCCACCCCTGCAAGCCAGGGTGCATGGCCCGTGCGGCCCGTACGCGGTGCGGCAGGCGACCCCTGCTAGGCGTACCCCCTCCCCACCCTCGTTGCGCGCCGCTGCGCCCCCGCACCAAGGAGCCGGTATGCCCTTCGTCGCAGACCGTCACACCCCCGCCGTTTCCCCCTCCGCCACCACCGCCGTCCCGCGCCGTCGCCGGCGCGCCGAGGCCGACCCCCGGGCCGCCGCCGCCCTGCAGCGCGCCCTGGACCGCCGCGACAACGGCGGCGTGACCGGCCACTGAGGCCAACTCGCCGACTACGCCGGGCGAGTGACGCAGTGTCACCCTGCGGGTGAACTTGCTCGCCCGGACCGGTGACCGCTCTCTAGCTTGGGGGCGTGCGCACCACCCCTCCCGGCGTCCTCCGCGCCCCGCTCGGCGTCCTCGCCGTCGCCCTCGCCCTGCTCGTCCCGGTCGCCCCGGCGTCCGCCCGACCGGCGGTGCCGGGCGGGCCGCAGGTGACCGTGCTGGTCGAGCTGAACGCCGAACCCGTCGCCGGGGCCTGGCGCCGCGCCCAGGACCAGGCCAAGCGCGAGCGGCGCGGCTCCGTCGAGGTGCGCCGGATCGCCGCGGACGCCGGCCGCGCCCAACGCGCCGCCACCGACCGGTCGTTGGACCGGCTGGCGGCCGCCGTGGGGGAGTCGCTGCCCGGCGTCCAGCCGCTGTACCGCACCCGCACCCTGGTCAGCGGCCTGGCCCTGCGGCTGCCGGCCGCCGAACTGCCCCGGCTCGGCACCCTGCCCGGGGTGCGCGCGGTCCACCCCGTGGCGCTCAAGTACCGCGCCAACGGCCACTCCGTGCCGCTCACCGGCGCGCCCGCGGTCTGGTCCGGTCCGGACGGCGACACCGGCGCGGGCGTGCGGATCGGCATCGTCGACTCCGGCATCGACTACACCCACGCGGACTTCGGCGGCCCCGGCACCGAGGAGGCGTTCCGCGCGGTCGACGGCGCCAAGCCCGCCCCCGCCGGGCTGTTCCCGAACGCCAAGGTGGTCGGCGGCCGGGACCTGGTCGGCGACGACTACGACCCCGACCCGTCCTCCCGCACCTTCCAGCCCACGCCGCACCCGGACGACAACCCGATCGACTGCATCCGCGGCGGCCACGGCACGCACGTCGCCGGCACCGCCGCCGGCCTCGGCGTCACCGCCGACGGCCACCCCTACGGCGGGCCGTACCGGCCCGCCCTGGACCCGGCCGCGTTCAAGGTCGGCCCCGGCGCCGCGCCCGGCGCCCAGCTGTACGCGATCCGGGTGTTCGGGTGCGACGGCTCCACCGACCAGCTCTCCGCCGCCCTCGACCTGGCCGCCGACCCGAACGGCGACGGCGACCTCGCCGACCGGCTCGACGTGGTCAACCTCTCCCTCGGCAGCGCGTTCGGCCGCCCCGGCGACGCCGACGCGCTGGCCGCCGACCGGCTCGCCGAACTCGGCACCGTGGTGGTCGCCGCGGCCGGCAACGAAGGCGACGCCTTCGGCATCGGCGGCAGCCCCGGCACCGCCGCCCGGGTGCTCACCGCCGCTGCCTCGGTCGACGCGCACGGCGACGCCGACGGCATCACCGTCACCGCCCCCGCCAGCCTGGCCGGACCGGTCCCGGCGCACTGGAGCAGCCGCTACACCGGCTGGGCGAGCACCGACGCCGAGGGCGAACTCGCCGTCCCCGCCGAGCAGTCCGACGGCTGCACGGCGTTCTCACCCGCCGACGCCGACCGCCTGCGCGGGAAGATCGCGGTGCTCGGCTGGCGGACCAAGGACGCCGACCGGGCCTGCGGCTCCGGGCCCCGCGCCGACCACGCCGCCGACGCCGGAGCGATCGGCGCGGTCTTCGCCGCCGACGGCGACTACCTCGCCGAGATCGCCGGCGACGACCGCGTCCCCGCCGCGCTGATCGCCCACTCCGACGCGCAGCGGCTGCTCGCCCCGCTCGGCACCGGCCCGGTCCGGGTCCGGCTCGCCGCCCCCGGCAACCCGCTGCACGGCGCGGTCGCCCAGGACCAGCCGCAGCGCACCGACACCCTCGCCGCCTTCACCTCCCGCGGCCTCGGCGTCCCCGGCGTGGTCAAGCCCGACCTGGCCGCGCCCGGCGAGACCATCTGGTCCGCCAAGGTCGGCAGCGGCACCGGCGGCATGCGCGAGGACGGCACCTCGATGGCCACCCCGCACCTGGCCGGCGTCGCCGCGCTGGTCCGCGCCGCCCACCCCGAGTGGAGCTCCGCCGAGGTCAAGGCCGCGCTGATGAACACCGCCACCGACACGTACGCCGGCCCCGACCGCACCGGCCCCGCGTACGGCCCCGAACGCACCGGCGCCGGCCGGGTCCGGGCCGACCTGGCCGTCCGCACCCCCGTGCTCGCCTACGGCACCGAGACCGACGGAGCCGTCGGCGTCTCCTTCGGCCCGGTCGAGGCCACCGGACCGCTCACCGCCACCCGCGAGGTGACGGTCCGCAACCTGGGCGACCGTCAACTCGGCTACGCGGTCGGCTACCGGGGCGCCACCACCGTCCCCGGCGCCTCCTTCGCGCTCTCGCCCGGCCGGATCGAGGTGCCGGCCCACGGCGCCGCCACGGTCACCGTCACCCTCCGGCTCGGCGCCGACCTCGGCCGCGCCCCCGACCCCACCCTCGACCTGCTGCAGGCCGGCCGGGCCCGCAGCTACCGCGGCGAACTCTCCGGACAGCTCACCCTCACCCCCGCCGACCCCGCCGTCCCCGCGCTGCGCGTCCCGCTGTTCGCCGCGCCGCGCCCCGCCAGCGCGCTCACCGCCCTCGGCACCGCCGCCGAGTTCGCCGTCTCCGGCGGCACCCGCCCCGGCCTGCTCACCGTCCTGCAGCCCGGCGGCGCCGGCGAACGCTGGCCGGACTGCCCCGGCCGCGACCTGTGCGTCACCGACCCGGGCGACCGCGCCGCCAACCTCCGCTACGCCGGCGCCGCCGTCGACGACCACGGCATGCTCTACCTCGGCGCCGTGCTGTGGAGCCCCGCCGCCACCCCCGCCGGAGCCTTCGGCGTCCGCGCCTCCCTCGACCTCGACGGCGACGGCACCCCCGACGCCACCGTCCTCGCCGACCGCCTCAAGGGCAGCGACGTCCTGGTCGCCCGCACCCTCGACGCCCGCACCGGCGCCGAACTCGACGTCCAGCCGCTCAACGGGCGCTGGGGCGACACCGACACCGCCCTGCTCGACTCGGACACCGTCCTGCTGCCCGTCCGGCTCGCCGCGCTCCCGCCGCTCACGGCGCCGCGCTACAGCCTCTGGACCGCCCAGTCCGACGACCCCGCCGACGCCCTCGCCACCCTCGGCCCCTTCCCCTTCGACCCCACCCGCCCGACCCCCGTCCTCCACCCCACCCACCCCGGCGACCACCTCCACACCCCCCTCCCCGACGCCCTGGTCCTGCACCACCTCAACCCCACCGGCCACCGCGTCCAACTCCTCACCCCGAAGGGTGACTCCACCGGAGAACCGGGCCGGTAGCCTGGCAGCACAGGCCAGAATCCCCACCATGGGAGCACTGATGAGCGTCGACCCGGACCCGTACCCGGACTGGCTCCGCCCGCCGGTCGGCGGCTACCGGGCCGACGACCTCGACCGACTGCCGGACCTCCCGCCGCACACGGAGCTGATCAACGGGAGCCTGGTTTTCGTGAGTCCGCAGACCCGATTCCACATGCGGACCATCCGCGCACTCGAGCGAGCCCTTGAGGACGCCACGCCGGCCGGGTGGGAGGTGTGGCGGGAGATGACCGTCAAGCTCAACTCGCGAAACCGCCCCGAGCCCGACCTGATGGTGGTGAACCAGCACGCGGTCACCGGCCCGAGGCAGACGTCCTGCGCGCCGGAGGACGTGCTGCTGGTGGTCGAGGTGGTCTCGGAGGAGTCCGAGGAACGGGATCGGGACACCAAGCCCCGGAAGTACGCGGCCGCCGGTATCCGCCACTTCTGGCGGGTGGAGAGCGACAACGGCCGACCCGTCGTCTACGTCTACGAACTGGATCCGGCGACGAAGGCCTACGGCGTCGCGGGTATCCACCACGGTCTCCTGAAACTCGACGTGCCGTTCCCGGTCGAGCTGGAGCTGAGCTGACACACCGTCCGGATGATGGACGGTGCGTGCTCATCGCCTGGGACGGGGAGTAGTGTCCGATTTATGTCTCGCACCATTCGTCTCGCTGTGATCCCGGGTGACGGCATCGGCCAGGAGGTCGTCGCCGAGGGCCTCAAGGTGCTCAGTGCCGCGCTGCCCGCCGACGTCAAGTTGGAGACCACCGAGTACGACCTCGGTGCCCGGCTGTACCACCGCACCGGGGAGACCCTTCCCGACGCGGTGCTGGAGGAGCTCAAGGGCCAGGACGCGATCCTGCTCGGCGCCATCGGCGACCCGAGCGTGCCGTCCGGTGTGCTGGAGCGCGGGCTGCTGCTGAAGCTGCGGTTCGCCTTCGACCACCACATCAACCTCCGCCCCGGCAAGCTCTTCCCGGGTGTGCGGTCGCCGCTGGCGGGCGACCCGGAGATCGACTTCGTGGTGGTCCGCGAGGGCACCGAGGGCCCGTACGTCGGCAACGGCGGCACGCTGCGCACCGGCACCCCGCAGGAGGTCGCCACCGAGGTCAGCCTGAACACCGCGTTCGGCATCGAGCGGGTCGTCCGGGACGCCTACCGCCGGGCCCAGGCGCGTCCGCGCAAGAAGCTGACGCTGGTGCACAAGAACAACGTGCTGGTGCACGCCGGCCACCTGTGGACCCGGATCTTCGAGCGGGTCGGCCAGGAGTTCCCCGAGGTCACCACCGACTACCTGCACGTGGACGCGGCGACGATCTTCTTCGTCACCAACCCCGCGCGCTTCGACGTGATCGTCACCGACAACCTGTTCGGCGACATCCTCACCGACCTCGCCGCGGCCGTCACCGGCGGCATCGGCCTGGCCGCGTCCGGCAACATCAACCCGAGCGGCGACTTCCCGTCGATGTTCGAGCCGGTGCACGGCTCCGCGCCGGACATCGCGGGCCAGGGCAAGGCCGACCCGACCGCCACCGTGCTGTCGGTCGCCATGCTGCTGGAGCACCTCGGATTCACCGCCGAGGCCGCCACGGTCGAGGCCGCGGTCGCCGCGGACCTGATCGAGCGCTCCGGCACCCGGTCCACCTCGGAGGTCGGCGACGCGCTCGCCGCCCGAGTATCCGGCTGACCGGCCGGTTCACAATTCCGGCCGGTGGGCCGGTTCATAGCGCACACAGCCTCCCGGCTGTTCGGCACGGCCCTCTTGATGCGAGTATCGACAGTGGGCCGTGCCGTCATGCGTTGTTCGCCTGGCGGAAAGGCCCAGCCCAACCCCACGGTGAAGGACAGACAGCCATGAGCACGCCCACCCAGGCGCCCATCACGTTCGACCTCAAGCCCTCCGCGCACCCGCTGTCCGACGCGGAGCGCGAGGCCCGACTGGCCAACCCCGGTTTCGGGCGCGTCTTCACCGACCACATGGTGACCATCCGGTGGACCGAGGGCCTGGGTTGGCACGACGCGCAGTTGACCCCGTACGCGCCGCTCGAGATCGACCCGGCCAACATGACGCTGCACTACGGCCAGTCGATCTTCGAGGGCCTCAAGGCGTACCGCCAGGCCGACGGGTCCATCGCGACCTTCCGTCCGGAGGCCAACGCGGCCCGCTTCCAGTCGTCCGCCCGCCGCCTCGCGATGCCCGAGCTGCCGGTGGAGACCTTCGTCGAGGCGGTCGAGCTGCTGGTCCAGCAGGATCAGGCGTGGGTGCCCAGCCAGCCCGAGCAGAGCCTCTACCTGCGGCCGTTCATGTTCGCCACCGAGGTCGGTCTGGGCGTTCGCCCCGCCAACTCCTACCTGTTCATGATCATCGCCTCGCCGGCCGGTGCGTACTTCCCCGGCGGCGTGAAGCCGGTCTCGGTCTGGCTCTCCGAGGACTACGTCCGGGCCGCGCCGGGCGGTACCGGCGCCGCGAAGTGCGCCGGCAACTACGCCGCCTCGCTGGTCGCCCAGGCCGAGGCCGCGGCCAAGGGCTGCGACCAGGTGGTGTGGCTGGACGCCGCCGAACACAAGTGGGTCGAGGAGATGGGGGGCATGAACCTCTACTTCGTCTTCGGCGAGGGCGAGGACGCCACCGTCGTCACCCCCGAGCTCTCCGGCGCCCTGCTGCCCGGCATCACCCGCGACTCGCTGCTCGGCCTCGCCGCCGACCTCGGCCACCGCGTCGAGCAGCGGAAGATCTCCACCGACGAGTGGAAGCAGGCCAACGCCGACGGCACCCTCACCGAGGTCTTCGCCTGCGGCACCGCCGCCGTCATCACCCCGGTCGGCGCGGTCAAGTCCCGCACCGCCGACTGGACCGTCGGCGCCGGCGAGCCGGGCCCGATCACCATGGAGCTCCGCAAGGCGCTGCTCGCCATCCAGGGCGGCCAGGCGCCCGACACCCACGGCTGGCTCCACAAGATCGTCTGACCCCGCGGCCCGGGCGTCCCCTGCCGGACGCCCGGGCTCGATAGCCTCGGAACCACCCACTCGTCGAGCTTCACGGAATGGAGGGAGGGACCATGACCGCCGCGACGCACGACGCGATGGCCGGAACGGACTCCCCGCTGTACCTGCTGGTGGACCGGCAGCGGAACGCCGTGGTGCTGTACAGCCACCCGGCGGGCGGCGACTACGCGGCCAGCAACGCCGTGCCGGTCGGGGACCCGCTGCCGCTGCCCAAGCCGTTCGGGTTCGACCTGGCGACCGAGCGGCTGACCTGACACGTTTCGGATGGCGAGACACGCGCGCCGCGGTCGTGGACATGTGCAAGACTCCGAGCGTGTCCTCGCTTTCGCTGATTATTAGCAGCAGGCGCGCCGGTCCGCAGTGACCGTTCCGTAGTACCACCCTGACCGCGGAGCGACCACGAGCGTCCAGACCCGCGCGCAGACCTCTCGCACCCGCGAGGGGTCTTTTGTTTTGCCCCAGGACCGGACCGGGCTCTCACGAGGGGGCCGGGGATACCGGGGCAGCGCGCGGGATGCTGGACAGTGGAGCCGGATTCCGAACCCGGCACTCAGCAGTAACTCCACCGAATGGAGAACCCAGGGCCATGACCGAGGCCAACAGCCGCCCGCAGGACGGCTTCCATGTCTTCGACACCACGCTCCGCGACGGCGCACAGCGCGAGGGGATCAACCTCACGGTGGCCGACAAGCTGGCCATCGCCCGACACCTGGACGAGTTCGGCGTCGGCTTCATCGAGGGCGGCTGGCCGGGCGCCAACCCCCGAGACACCGAGTTCTTCGCCCGGGCCGCCGCCGAGCTCGACCTGAAGCACGCGCAGCTGGTGGCGTTCGGGGCGACCCGGCGGGCCGGCGGGAAGGCGGCGGAGGACCCGCAGCTGGCGGCGCTGGTGGCCTCCGGCGCGCCGGTGGTGACGCTGGTGGCGAAGTCGCACGACCGGCACGTGGAACTGGCGCTGCGCACCACGCTGGAGGAGAACCTGGAGATGGTCCGGGACAGCGTGGCGTTCCTGCGCGCCCAGGACCGCCGGGTGTTCATCGACTGCGAGCACTTCTTCGACGGGTACAAGGCGAACCCGGAGTACGCGCTGGCGGTGGTGCGGGCCGCGCACGAGGCCGGCGCCGACGTGGTGGTGCTGTGCGACACCAACGGCGGGATGCTGCCGGCCGGGGTGCGGGAGATCGTCGCCGAGGTGCTGGCGGCGACCGGGGCCCGGCTGGGCATCCACGCGCAGGACGACACCGGCTGCGCGGTGGCCAACACGCTGGCCGCGGTGGACGCCGGGGCGACGCACGTGCAGTGCACCGCGAACGGTTACGGCGAGCGGGTCGGCAACGCCAACCTGTTCCCGGTGGTGGGCGCGCTGGAGCTGAAGTACGACCGCCGGGTGCTGCCGGCCGGCAGCCTGCCCGAGATGACCCGGATCTCGCACGCCATCGCCGAGGTGGTGAACCTGACCCCGTCGACCCACCAGCCGTACGTCGGCTTCTCGGCGTTCGCGCACAAGGCGGGCCTGCACGCCTCGGCGATCAAGGTGGACCCGGACCTGTACCAGCACATCGACCCGGAGCAGGTCGGCAACACCATGCGGATGCTGGTGTCCGACATGGCGGGCCGGGCCTCGATCGAGCTCAAGGGCAAGGAGCTGGGCTACGACCTGTCCAGCGACCGGGACCTGGCCGGCCGGGTGGTGGCGCGGGTCAAGGAGCAGGAGATGCAGGGCTACACGTACGAGGCGGCGGACGCCTCGTTCGAGCTGCTGCTGCTGGACGAGGTGAACGGCGAGCGGCGGCGGTTCTTCACGCTGGAGTCCTGGCGGACCATCAGCGAGCAGGGCCCGGACGGCCGGCCGGTCAACGAAGCCACCGTGAAGCTGCGGGCGAAGGGCGAGCGCAAGGTCGCCACCGGCGAGGGCAACGGCCCGGTGGACGCGCTGGACAGGGCGCTGCGGACGGCGCTGGAGCCGATCTACCCGCCGCTGGCCAAGATGGAGCTGGTGGACTACAAGGTGCGCATCCTGGAGGGCCAGCACGGCACCGGGTCGAAGACCCGGGTGCTGATCGAGTCCAGCGACGGCACCGCGAGCTGGTCGACGGTCGGCGTGGCGGACAACGTCATCGCGGCGTCCTGGGTGGCGCTGGAGGACGCGTACACCTACGGCCTGCTGCGGGCCGACCAGCAGCCCTAGGGCCGGTCGGGAAGCGCTGGAAGCCAGAAGCGTGAAGGGGGCGTGCGGAGCGGTCCGCACGCCCCCTTCTGACGCCGCGTCACCGGAGTCGGGCGAGGAGGGCGTGCTCGACGAGGGTGATGAGGGCGCTCTTGGCGCTGTCCCGACGGCGGGCGTCGAGGGTGATGATCGGGATGTCGGGGTTGAGCTGGAGCGCTTCGCGGACTTCCTCGGGGGTGTGGGCCTGGTGTCCGTCGAAGCCGTTGAGGGCGACGACGAAGGGGAGGCCGCTGTTCTCGAAGTAGTCGAGGGCGGGGAAGCAGTCGGCGAGGCGGCGGGTGTCGACGAGGACGACGGCGCCGATGGCGCCGCGGACGAGGTCGTCCCACATGAACCAGAAGCGGTCCTGGCCGGGGGTGCCGAAGAGGTAGAGGATGAGGTCTTCGTCGAGGGTGATGCGGCCGAAGTCCATGGCGACGGTGGTGGTCGTCTTGCCGGAGACGTGGCTGAGGTCGTCGATGCCGGCGCTGGCGCTGGTCATGACGGCTTCGGTGCGCAGCGGGTTGATTTCGGAGACCGCGCCGACGAGCGTCGTCTTGCCCACGCCGAAGCCGCCCGCGACGACGATCTTGGCGGAGGTGGTCGCGCGGCTGGGGGTGGCCGCGTTAGAGCTTGCGAAGTCCACTGAGGACCCTTTCGAGCAGCGTGACGTCGGGCTGGTTGCCGGATTCGCCGCCGGCTGCGGGCTGGTGGATGGCGACCAGGCCGGCCTCGGCCAGGTCCGCCACGAGGATGCGGGCGACCCCGAGCGGCAGTCCGAGCAGGGCGGAGATCTCGGCGACGGACTTCACGTCCGAGGTGCACAGGCCGCAGATCCGCTGGTGCTCGGGCAGCAGCGTGGCGAGCCGGGCCGGGTCGACCGAGGCGGAGACCAGGGCCTCCAGCGCCAGTTCGTACCGGGGCCGGGTGCGCCCGCCGGTCATCGCGAACGGCCGGATCAGCGGCTCGGCGTCCTCGTAGTCGTCGTACTCCTCGACGTGCCCGGGCTGGTCGTTCGGGTCCTCGTAGCGGTGCGGCAGCCCGGTCTGATCGGGGTACGCCTCCTGGCCGGGGTACGACCGGCCGTAGTCGCCCTGCTGCGGGTAGAAGCGCGGGTCGGGCTGCTGCGGCACGTACGACTGGCCACTCGGGTACTGCGGCTCGTACTGCTGACCGTGGCCGACGCCGGGAGCCCCGAATGCGTCGTGGCCGGTGCCCGGGTACGGGACGCCGAACTGGCCACTGTGGTCGGGCGGTGTCACGGTTCATCTCCTCAAGGGGTGCGGCGGTGCGGTGCGGGCCGCGTCGCCGGGGAGCGCCGTGGCCGGTGGTGCGGGGCCGTACAACGCCCGATCCCGAGGCCGCCGAAGCGACCTCGGGACGGGCAATGAGGTCTTTCGAATACCAGGACGGTATCCGACGAACCGTCAGTGCAGGAGACTGCCCTGGAGTTCGGCCCGCAGAGCGGGCGTCAGCACTGCTCCGGCGCGGTCCACGAGCAGTGCCATCTCGTAGCCGACGAGGCCGATGTCGGAGTCGGGGGAGGCCAGCACGGCGAGGGCGGAGCCGTCGCTGATGGCCATCAGGAAGAGGAAGCCGCGCTCCATCTCCACTACGGTCTGGGTCACTTCGCCGCCCTCGAAGATCCGGCTGGCGCCGGAGGTCAACGAGGTCAGTCCGGACGCGACGGCGGCGAGCTGGTCGGCGCGGTCCCGGGGGAAGCCCTCCGACATGCACAGCAGCAGACCGTCCGCGGAGACCACCACGGTGTGGGACACCCCGGGGGTGTTGTCCACGAAATTGGTGATCAGCCAGTTCAGGTTCTGTGCGGCCTGGCTCATCTGGGTCAACTCAACGCTCCTGCTGGTTCGAGCCGCCGAAGAGATCGGTGCTGCTGTTGTGCGGTCCATCTCCGTACGCCCCCTGGTCGGGGTCGATCCGGAAGCTGCCGGTGGCCTGGGTGTCGCCGCCGGCCTGGCGGCCCTGCTCGACGCCGCGGCGCAGGTTGGTCAGCCGGCCGCGCACCTCGTTCGGGTCGCGGGAGACCGCCGGGCCGTCCTGCTGGGTGGGCTTGGCGTTGCCCGGCACCAGGTTCTGCTTCGGCACCCGGCGGGGCAGGCCGGAGGCGGTGGTGCCGGCCGAGGACGGCTCGCGCAGCTTCTCGGCGCGCTGCCAGTCCCCGTCGTTCGGCGACTCCCACTCCGGGCGGCCCGCCGCGGTCGGACCGGTCGGGCCGTAGCCGCCGAGCGCCGACACGTCGTGGCCGCGCGACTCGGCGGGCGCCGAGGTGTCCTTCGCGCCGGTGAACCAGTTCGGGCTCTCGCCGGTCGACTGGCCGAACACCGGGGGGGAGCCCGCCAGCTGCTGGCCCGGACGGCGCTGCGGGAGCCCCGCGGCGGTCGCCCCGGAGGCCGAGCGGGCCGGCGGCAGCGCCGGGGTCTCCTCGGTCGGGTACGGGTGCCCGGCGGGCTCCTCGTAGCCGTAGTCCTGCTGCTGGTACCCGTCGGCGTACTCCGCCTCCTGGTACCCCTGCTCCGCGTACGGCGCCTGGCCGTAGGGAGCGGGCGCGAACGGGTCGTCCTGGTAGTGCTGCTGACCGGCGGGCGCGTACTGGTCGCGGCCGTACGGGTCCTGCTGGTAGCCGTAGGAGTCGTCCTGGTAGCCCTGCTGCGGCTCGAACGGGCGGCCGTAGGCGTCGTACTCCGGACGGCGGTAGTCCTGGCCGTAGTCGGCGGCGTAGGGCTCCGCCGGGTACTGCTCGGCCTCGTACCGCTCCTCGCCGTACGGGGACTCCAGGATCTCCGCCTCCACCGGCTCCTCGACGGCGGCCGACGGGCCCGCCTCCAGGGCGGCGAGGCGGCGCTGCTCCTCCAGGCGCTGGGAGCGCTGCATGGACTCCAGGGCGGGCGAGAAGCCGCCGCCGGCCTGGCCGGTCAGGTGGTCGTCGAAGCCGAGCTCGGCGGCGCTGCGCTGCGGCGCGTCGAAGGCGGGCCACTCACCGGTCGGCTCCTGCTCCGCGAAGATCCGGGAGACCGTGAACTCCTCCTCCGGCTCCGGCATCCGGCCGAGCTGGGTGAGCAGCTGCGGGAGCATGACGAGCGAGGTGGTGCCGGCCGACTCGCCGGACGGGCGGAGCTGGACGCGGATGTCGTGCCGCTGGGACAGCCGGCCGACCACGAACAGGCCCATGCGGCGGGAGATGGTGGCGTCGACGGTGGGCGGCTCGGCCAGCTTCTCGTTGATCTCGGCGAAGTCCTCGGCGGTCAGGCCGATGCCCTTGTCGTGGATCTCCACCAGCACCCGGCCGTCCGGCAGGCGGGTGGCGTTGACCAGCACCCGGGTCTGCGGCGAAGAGAACGAGGTGGCGTTCTCCAGCAGCTCGGCGAGCAGGTGGACGAGGTCGGTCACGGCGGGGCCGACCACGTCGGCCTCCGGGATGCCGGCGAGCTCGATGCGCTCGTAGTGCTCCACCTCGGAGGCGGCCGCGCGCAGCACGTCGACCAGCGGCACCGGGGTGTTCCAGCGGCGGCCCGGCTCCTCGCCGGCGAGGACCAGGAGGTTCTCACCGTTGCGGCGCATGCGGGTGGCGAGGTGGTCCAGCTTGAAGAGGTTCTCCAGCTGGTCCGGGTCGGCCTCGTTGTTCTCCAGGTCGGTGATCAGCGCCAGCTGACGCTGGATCAGGCCCTGGCTGCGGCGCGACAGGTTGGTGAAGATCGCGTTGACGTTGCCCCGCAGCAACGCCTGCTCGGCGGCGAGCGAGACGGCCTGCTGGTGGACCTGGTCGAAGGCGCGGGCGACCTCGCCGATCTCGTCCCGGCCCCACAGCGGGATCGGTGTCACCGAGGTGTCCACCCGCTCCGGGTCGGTCTTGGAGAGCTTGTCGACCAGCTCGGGCAGGCGGTGGTTGGCGATGTCCAGCGCGGCGGTGTTCAGGGTCCGCATGCCGAGGATCATCGAGCGGGCGATGAAGCCGGTGAGCAGACCGGCCAGCACCAGCGAGGCGATCACGATCAGCGAGTTGAGCACCCAGTCGGTGAACGCGCGGTCCTTGATGTTCTGCGCGTCGGCGACGACCTGGTCGAGCAGGGTGCTCTCCGCGCTGCGCAGCGCGTTCATGTGGCTCTTGGTGGCCTGCTCCCACAGCGGGCGGGTCAGGCCGTCCTTGCCGGCCGCGTCGATGATCGCGGCCGCGCCGTCGCCGCCGCGGGCGGCGATGGAGAGCTGGCTGGAGTAGGCCAGGCCGACGCTGAGCAGACCGCCCATGGTGGGCAGGCTGTGGCCGTCCGGCATGCGCAGCGGCAGCCGCTGGTCGGCGGTGGCCTGGGCGACCAGCGCGTCCGCGTAGGTCTTGACCTCGTCCTCGGCGGAGGCGGTGTTGAACTCGCCGATCGCGGTCGACTCCAGCTTGTTGGCGACCACCAGGCCGGAGATCAGGTCCTCGCCCTCGTGCGGGTCGACGCCGCCGACGCCGAGGCCGACCAGCAGGTTGAGCATCAGCGCGCGCTGGGTCGAGGCGGACGCCTTGGCCAGCGACATCGCGTAGATGGCGCGGCCCTTGGAGGTGACGTTGGAGGAGCCGAAACCGACCGAGTTGTCCATCGCCAGCAGCGGCGCGAACATCAGCGAGTACGCGCTGGCGGTCGCGGTGGCGAACAGCTCCGGCTTGTAGGCGTTGTCGCGCAGGTGCGGCAGGTAGACGGCGAGCTGCTCGAAGGCCGCGTTGCGGCGGGCCATCGTCGGGTCGTCCTTGATCTTGGCGAACTCGCTGCGGTAGGTGGCCAGCGCCTGGTCGGTGTTGGCGCGCAGCTTGGCGACCTCGCCCTTGTCGCCCTGCCCGGTGAGCAGCGGCACCAGGGTCTGGTCGCGCTCGGACTCCAGGGCGTCGGCGAGGTTGGTCGCGGCGCTCGCCACGTTGGCGATCTTCACCGCGCGGTCGGCCTTGTTGTAGTCGTCCAGCGAGGTGTTGACGCGCAGACCGCCGAAGACCAGGGCGATGACGACCGGGATGACCAGGATCGCCACCAGACGGGTCGGCACCCGCCAGTTCAGCGGCGACAGGAAGTCGTACCGGGATCCCGTGGCGGGGCGCTGCCTGGCGGCTCCCGGGGCGTCCTTCGCGGCACCGGGGCGCTCGGCCTCGCCGGCGGCGGGGCGGCCTGCGCCGCGTTCCTCGGCCGAGCTGAACGCCGAGAACTGGCCGGTGGGCTGAGTCCCCGGCTCCTGCTGGCGGGGCTCGGAGCGCCGCTGCGGGGTGACTGGCTGCTTACGCCTCACTCGACAACAACCTCTCGACCGACTGGCGGCCATGGATCAAAGCGGCGGCTACCCCCCGACGGGCCGCGACCCGCGTGGGTCCTACGGGGTAGCAGGAATTTCAACACGAGCCGGAGGAGCGGACAAACGGCTCCTCCACCCCGTGCGCCAGGGGTGGAAATCGGACATTCGGGGGCGATCCCCCGCAAACTTCAAGGTCATTGCCGCGCACCGGATTTGGGCCACTACGCAGTGTCAGTCAGACCCGTCAAATGCCTACCGAACTGTTACCGGGGGACGCGAACCATCTGCGGAAGCGTCCCCCGGACGTCACCGGAGTCGGGCGAGGAGGGCGTGCTCGACGAGGGTGATGAGGGCGCTCTTGGCACTGTCCCGGCGCCGGGCGTCGAGGGTGACGATCGGGATGTCGGGGTTGAGCTGGAGCGCCTCGCGGACCTCTTCCGGGCTGTGGGCCTGGTGTCCGTCGAAGCCGTTGAGGGCGACGACGAAGGGGAGGCCGCTGTTCTCGAAGTAGTCGAGGGCGGGGAAGCAGTCGGCGAGGCGGCGGGTGTCGACGAGGACGACGGCGCCGATGGCGCCGCGGACGAGGTCGTCCCACATGAACCAGAAGCGGTCCTGGCCGGGGGTGCCGAAGAGGTAGAGGATGAGGTCTTCGTCGAGGGTGATGCGGCCGAAGTCCATGGCGACGGTGGTGGTCGTCTTGCCGGAGACGTGGCTGAGGTCGTCGATGCCGGCGCTGGCGCTGGTCATGACGGCTTCGGTGCGCAGCGGGTTGATTTCGGAGACCGCGCCGACGAGCGTCGTCTTGCCCACGCCGAAGCCGCCCGCGACGACGATCTTGGCGGAGGTGGTCGCGCGGCTGGGGGTGGCCGCGTTAGAGCTTGCGAAGTCCACTGAGGACCCTTTCGAGCAGCGTGACGTCAGGCGTACCGCCCGACTCGCCCGCGGCGGCGGGCTGGTGGATGGCGACCAGACCGGCCTCGGCCAGGTCTGCGACGAGGATGCGGGCGACCCCGAGCGGGACTCCCGCCAGCGCGGAGATCTCGGCGACGGACTTGACCTCGCGGCACAGCGAGACGATCCGGGCGTGCTCGGGGAGCAGGCCGTTGGAGTTCGCGGTGCCGGTGGACGAGATCAGCGCCTCGATGGCCAGCTGGTAGCGCGGCCGGGTGCGTCCGCCGGTCATCGCGTACGGACGGACCAGCGGCTGCTGCTCGTAGCCGCCCGACTGCTGGCCGCCGTACCCGCCGGCCTGCTGTCCGCCGTAGCCGTTTCCGTACCCGTTGCCGTAGCCGGCGGGTGTCGGGGGCGGGGTCATGCGTCCTCCTTGTGCTGCAGCCGTCCGCAGCGGGTGCTCTGCCGGAGCGTTGCCGGCTGACTGGGTGTCAGCCGCGGTGCGGCGACGACTTGGGGTGGGGTGCCGGACCCGGGTCGGGAGGGTCCGGCACGGTGAGGGACGTTCGGGAGACGTGGGTGGGGACGGACCGTCAGTTCAGCAGGCTGCCCTGGAGTTCGGCCCGCAGGGCGGGGGTCAGGACGGCCCCCGCGCGGTCGACGAGCAGGGCC
This sequence comes from Kitasatospora sp. NPDC002522, assembly GCF_053595195.1. Lineage (NCBI taxonomy): Bacteria > Bacillati > Actinomycetota > Actinomycetes > Kitasatosporales > Streptomycetaceae > Kitasatospora > Kitasatospora sp. NPDC002522. Next base: position 96,298 of record NZ_JBSFXE010000011.1, on the reverse strand, counting down.
ATCTCGTAGCCGACGAGGCCGATGTCGGAGTCCGGCGCGGCCAGCACGGCGAGGGCGGAGCCGTCGCTGATGGCCATCAGGAAGAGGAAGCCGCGCTCCATCTCCACCACCGTCTGGTTGACCTCGCCGCCCTCGAAGATGCGGCTGGCGCCGGAGGTCAGCGAGGTCAGCCCGGAGGCGACCGCGGCGAGCTGGTCGGCGCGGTCCCGGGGGAAGCCCTCCGACATGCACAGCAGCAGACCGTCGGCCGAGACCACCACTGTGTGGGACACCCCGGGGGTGTTGTCCACGAAATTGGTGATCAGCCAGTTCAGGTTCTGTGCGGCCTGGCTCATCATCTGACTCAACTCAACGCTCCTGGTGCTCGGGGCCGAAGCCGTTGTTGCCATCGGCGTCGAAACGGCCGCCCTGGGCTCCCCGGTAGCCACCGGCCGTCCCGCCGAAACCGTCGAAGCCCGGCTGCTGCGGCGCGGGCCGGCCGGAGCCGCCCTGCGTACCGCCAGCCTGGCGGCCCTGCTGGATGCCGCGGCGCAGGTTGGTCAGCCGGCCGCGCACCTCCTCCGGGCTGCGCGAGACCTGCGGACCCGTCAGCGGGGAGGCCTCGGCGCTGCCGGAGACCAGGTTGGCCTGCGGCGTGCGGCGCGGCAGCCCCGAGGTGGTCAGCCCGCTGGTGCTGGGCTCGCGCATCTGCTCGGCCCGCCGCCAGCGCTCGTCGTTGGCGGACGGCCGCCACGGCGCGTCGGCCTCCTCCGGCCGGTTGCCGAACGGCTGCGCCGGGCGCTGCTGCGGCTGGCGCGGCTGCTGGCCGGGCTGGCCCTGCGGAGCCTGCTGCGGCCGCGGAGCCTGCTGGCCCTGCTGCGGGCGCTCGCCGAACTGCTGCTGCGGCTGCGGGCGCTCGCCGAACTGCTGCTGCTGCGGAGCGGCCTGCTGCCGGGGGGCCGGGCGCTGCTGGGCCTGCTGCGCCTGCGGCGCGGCCTGCCGGGGCTGCCCGAGGCCGGGAGCGGTGGTGCCGGGACGCTGCGGCTGGTAACGGACCTGCTCCCGGCCGGCCGGGCCGGCCTGCGGCGCCGCGGCGGACTCCGTCGCGGTCGGCAGCGCCATCGGCTGCGGACGCTCGACGAACTGCTGCTGCGGAGCGGCCTGCGGGGCGGGCATCGGAGCGCCCTGGCCCGCCGGGTCCGGCAGCACCGGCTCCACCAGGCCGAGGCCCAGCGGGTCGCGCGGGTCGATGTCGGACGCCTCGAAGCGCGGGCGGGCGAACGAACCGGTGGACTCCGCCGCCGACTCGGTCGGCTGCTGCGGCAGCGGACGGCGCTGGGCGGGCGGCTGCTCGGCCCAGCCGTGCTGGGTCGGCTCACCGGCACCCGGACCGGCCGGGCGCTGCCGCTCCGGGCCGGCCGGACGGCGCTGGCCCTGTGGGGCGCCCTGCGGCGGGCCCTGCGGGGTGCGGCGCGGCGGCTGTCCGCCGCCGGGGCCGCCCTGCAGGCCGGGGGCGCCGGAGGCGCCCGGGACCCGCCGCGGCGGCAGGCCGCCGCCGGTCGGGGCACCGCCGCCGGCGGGGGCACCGGTCGGAGCGCCCGCGCCCGGCAGGCCGGGGGCGGGGTTCTCGCGCAGCGACTTGCCGACCGAACGGGTCGGCAGACCCTGGCCTGCGCCCTTGCCGAACGCGCCGCCGGGGCCGAAGCCGCCGTCGCCCTGCGGGGCGGCCGGAGCGGACGGGCCGCCCTGGCCGGCCGGGGCGAACAGGTTCCGGCCGCCGCCGTCCGGGCCCTGGCCGAGCTGCGGCCGGCCGGCCGGAGCGCCGCCGGGGCCGCCCTGGCCGAGCGCGGTGCGGGCGCCGGGCAGGTCGCCCGCGGGGCGACCCTGCTGACGCGGCGTCGGCGCCATGCCGCGCGGCGCCTTGCCGCTCTGGGCGTTGCCGCCCGGGCGGCCGCCGCGGCGGTCGGCGGAGTTGGTGACGTCCACCGGGAGCATGACCAGCGCGGTGGTGCCGCCGGAGTCGGACGGGCGGAGCTGGATCCGGATGCCGTGTCGCAGGGACAGGCGGCCGACCACGAACAGACCCATGCGGCGGGAGACCGAGACGTCCACCACCGGCGGGTTGGCCAGGCGCTCGTTGATGTCGGCGAGGTCGTCCGGGGAGAGGCCGATACCGGTGTCGTGGATCTCGATCAGCACCCGGCCGTCCGGCAGGGCGTGGCCGGTGACCCGGACGCGGGTCTGCGGGGAGGAGAACGAGGTGGCGTTCTCCAGCAGCTCGGCGAGCAGGTGGACGAGGTCGTTGACGACGCGGCCGGCGACCTCGGCGGAGGGCACCGAGGCCAGTTCGATGCGCTCGTACTGCTCCACCTCGGAGGCGGCGGCGCGGAGCACGTCGACCAGCGGGACCGGGCGGGTCCAGCGGCGGCCCGGGTCCTCGCCCGCGAGGACGAGGAGGTTCTCACCGTTGCGGCGCATGCGGGTCGCGAGGTGGTCGAGCTTGAACAGCGAGGCCAGCTGGTCCGGGTCGGCCTCGCGGCTCTCCAGCTCGGAGATCAGCGACAGCTGACGCTGGATCAGGCCCTGGCTGCGGCGCGAGAGGTTGGTGAACATCGCGTTGATGTTGCCTCGCAGCAGCGCCTGCTCGGCGGCCAGTCGGACCGCCTCGCGGTGCACCATGTCGAAGGCGTGCGCCACGTGGCCGATCTCGTCCGCGGAGTCGACGCCGACGGGCTCGACGGTGACGTCGACGTCGTGCGGGTCGCTCTCCGACAGGGTCTTGACCAGCTCGGGCAGGCGGCGCTCGGCGACGTCCTCGGCCGCGGTCTGCAGGCGGGTCAGCGAGCGCACCATCGAGCGGGCCACCAAGGCCGCGCCGGCGATGGCGACGACGAGCACCAGGGCGACCAGCGAGGCGTTGATGACCGACTGGGTGTCGGCGTCGGACTGCAGCTTCTGCGCCTTGCCGTCGAGCACGTCCAGCAGCGTGGACTGGATCTTCTGCTCGGCGTTGATCTTGGCGCTGGCCTTGTCGTACCAGTTCTTGTAGGAGATGTCCTCGGCCTGCTTGATGCCGTTCGGGTTGAGGACGGCCTTGGTGAACCGGTCGGCGTCGGCGATGACCTGGTTGTAGCTCATCTGCGCGCGCAGCGCGCGGGCCTCGGCCTCGCCGTAGATGGCGGTGAAGTTGGCGAGCGCGTTGTCCTCGGCGCTCTGCAGCCGGATGCCGAAGGTCTCGTCGGAGCTGGACAGGTTGGCCTCGACCGGGTGGGCGAGCGCGGCGGCGATCAGCGCGCGCTGCATCGAGGTCGATTCCTTGGCCAGCGAGAACTGGTGCAGGGCCCGGGTGATCTTGATCAGCTCGGTGGAGTTCGAGGTGATCGCGATGTCCTGGGTGATGCCGATCAGGTCCTTGATGATCACGTCGTAGCTGGTGATCGTGGCCTGGATGTTGTCGGCCTTGTTGTACGCGCTGTTGCGCGCGTCGGTGAGCTGGTTGAGGTCCTTGCGGACCTGCAGCAGCAGGGTCTTGGAACCGGCCTGGTCCAGGTCGTCGAACTTGTCGGCGCTGGTGGCGAACTTCCGGGACAGCGCGTTCGTCTGCTTGTACGCGTCGGCGATGTCCGGGTCGTCGTGGCTGCCGCCGGCGGTCAGCGGACCGGCCGAGACGTCGCGCTCGTACTGCAGCGCGTCGGCCAGCGAGGTGGCGTTGCGCGCGAGCTCGGCCAGGTCGCTCATCTGCGACAGCTGGCGGGAGTTCTCCATCGAGGACTGCACGCGCAGGCCGCCGAGCGCCAGCGCCACGATCACGGGGAGGAAGAGCAGCGCGATCAGGCGGGTGCGGATGCGCCAGTTGCGCATGGCGAAGCGGCTCAGGCCGGTGGCGCGGCGGCGGTTGAGCGTGCCGCGCAGCCGGGAGCGGCGGCTGGGCTTGTCGCCCTTTCTGCCGCTCTCGTCGGCGGGCGCGGCAGAACCGTCCGCGGCCTCCGTGTCTCGTCTGTCGGCGGGCGGCTCGGAGCTGCTGCCGAAGGGCCGCTCGCCGGGGCCCGTCGTCATCGGTGCTGCCTGGTGGGGGCCAGCCTTGGGCTCCCGCGACTCCGGGTCACCCGCGGCGCCGCTGCCCCTCTTGAAACGTCCCTGCACTGGCGTCGCAACCTCTGGACCGGGCGCCCTTCCCCGCCGGGCGGAGATAGGGCGGTGTCGAGTTTTTCCGTGGCATTCCAGCACAGCGGCGGAAGTCCAACAAGGGCCGTTACGACACGGTGTCCTGGGCCACCCTCTGCGCGCGGCAACTCACCGTGCGTGTCTCGAACACCCCGGAATACGGTCTTTTTCGGACACTCGGCGGAGCCATGTCAATGCGGAGGTAGATCAGCTTGTGCGGAGAATGTCTGAGATATCCGTAATGACGGATTTCACCAAAGGTCCGGAATCGCCGAGTCCATGGCATTTGCGGGCGCAATTGTGAGCAAACTCACAGCGCGATGTGTAGCTTTGGTCACGGCCACTGTGGAATGGGCTCCCTAACCTGGCAGGGTCGACCGGAGCCTGCCCGCCCGGCGGCGCTCCCAAAAGTCCAGCCGACCGAAACCAAGGTGTTGACCCTGATGTCCGAGACCACCACGCAGGCCGACGACTCCACGCTGCGCGCCGGCTCGACGGCCAACCCGCGCCGCACCACGCTGGCCTCGGTCGCGGACTTCGCCGAGCTGCCCGGTTTCGCGCCCTCCGCGCCGCGCGAGTACGCCCCCCAGCTGCCCGCCGTGACCGCCAACCCGCGCCGCACCCAGCTGATGGTCGCTCCGGCCCCCCGCCTGCCGCGGGACTGACACCCCGTCCACCCGCCCGCCGCCGGGTCGGGGAGCGGTGTGCCGATAACCTGGTGACCACGAGCCGGGCCCGGTCCTGCGGGCTCGGCAACCGTCCGGGAGCGTCCGGACGGTCGACGAACCGAGAGGTTGCCAGGCTGTGCGTATCGCCAGGTTCTCCGTCCGCGAAGGGAGCCCCGCGGCGGGCTCGGTCTCCTTCGGAATCATCGAGGGCGACGCCGCGCAACCCGAGTCACTGACGGTGCACGCGCTCGCCGGGCACCCGTTCGGCGCGATCCCGCAGCCGACCGGCGAGAGCTACGCGCTGGACCAGGTCCGCCTGCTGGCGCCGATGCTCCCCAGCAAGGTCGTCGCGGTCGGCCGCAACTACGCCGCGCACGCCGCCGAGCTGGGCAACGAGGTCCCGGCCGTGCCGCTGACCTTCTTCAAGCCCTCCACCGCCGTCATCGGCCCCACCGAGGCCGTCGCCTACCCGCCGTTCTCCTCGGACGTGCAGTACGAGGCCGAACTCGCCGTGGTGATCGGCCGGATGTGCCGCGAGGTGCCGCTGGAGCGGGTCCCCGAAGTGATCTTCGGCTACACCTGTGCCAACGACGTCACCGCCCGCGACGTGCAGCAGCGCGAGGGCCAGTGGGCCCGCGCCAAGGGCTTCGACACCTCCTGCCCGCTCGGCCCGTGGATCGAGACCGAACTCGACCCCGCCGACCTGGCCATCACCTGCACGGTCAACGGCGAACTCCGCCAGGCCGGCCGCACCTCCCAGATGGTCCGCTCGGTCGCCGAGCTGATCGTCCACGTCTCCGAGGCGATGACCCTGCTCCCGGGCGACGTCATCCTCACCGGCACCCCCGCGGGTGTCGGCCCCCTGAACATCGGCGACGAGGTCGCCGTCTCCGTCGAAGGCATCGGCACCCTCTCCAACAAGGTGATCAAGCGTGGCTGAGAAGAACCCCGGCGTCCGGGTCCGCTTCTGTCCCTCCCCGACCGGCAACCCGCACGTCGGCCTGGTCCGCACCGCCCTGTTCAACTGGGCCTACGCCCGGCACAACGGCGGCACCCTGGTGTTCCGGATCGAGGACACCGACGCCGCCCGCGACTCCGAGGAGTCCTACCAGCAGCTGCTGGACTCGATGCGCTGGCTGGGCTTCGACTGGGACGAGGGCCCCGAGATCGGCGGCCCGCACGCCCCCTACCGCCAGTCGCAGCGGATGGACGTCTACGCGGACGTCGCCGAGCGCCTGCGCGCGGCCGGCCACGCCTACCCCTGCTACTGCACCACCGAGGAGCTCGACGCCCGCCGCGAGGCGGCCCGCGCGGCCGGCAAGCCCTCCGGCTACGACGGCCACTGCCGCGAGCTGACGGAGGACCAGGTCGCGGTCTACGAGCAGGAGGGCCGCCAGCCGATCCTCCGCTTCCGGATGCCCGACACCGCCCTCGCCTTCGAGGACCTGGTCCGCGGCCCGATCTCCTTCGACCCGAAGGACGTCCCCGACTACGGCATCGTCCGGGCCAACGGCGCCCCGCTGTACACCCTGGTCAACCCGGTCGACGACGCCCTGATGGAGATCACCCACGTCCTGCGCGGCGAGGACCTGCTCTCCTCGACGCCCCGTCAGATCGCGCTCTACGCCGCCCTCGCCGAGATCGGCGTCGGCAACGGCACCACCCCGCGCTTCGGCCACCTGCCGTACGTGATGGGCGAGGGCAACAAGAAGCTCTCCAAGCGCGACCCGCAGGCCTCGCTCAACCTCTACCGCGAGCGCGGCTTCCTCCCCGAGGGCCTGCTCAACTACCTGGCCCTGCTGGGCTGGTCGCTCGCCGAGGACCGCGACATCTTCGACATCGACGAGATGGTCGCCGCCTTCGACATCGACGACGTCAACGGCAACCCGGCCCGCTTCGACCTGAAGAAGGCCGAGCACATCAACGCCGAGCACGTCCGCCGCCTCGCCCCCGAGGAGTTCGTCAAGCGCCTGGTGCCCTACCTCCAGGCCGCCGACCTGCTCCCCGCCGAGCCGACCGCCGAGCAGCTCGAGCTGCTCGCCCAGGTCGCCCCGCTCACCCAGGAGCGGATGGTCGTCCTCTCCGAGATCGTCACCATGGCCGGCTTCCTGTTCGTCGCCCCCGAGGCCTTCGCGGTCGACGAGGAGGACGCCGCCAAGGTGCTCACCGCCGACGCCCGCCCGGTGCTGGAGGCCTCGGTCAAGGCGCTCACCGAGCTGGCCGACTTCACCCCCGACCCGATCCAGGCCGCGCTGCGCGAGGCCCTGGTGGAGGGCCTGGGCATCAAGCCCAAGTTCGCCTTCACCCCGCTGCGGGTCGCGGTCACCGGCCGCCGGGTCTCGCCGCCGCTCTTCGAGTCGATGGAGCTGCTCGGCCGCGCGGAGACGCTGCGCCGGCTGACGGCCGCTCTGGAGCTGCTGCCGGCCTCCTGAACCGGAGTCGGACCGCCTGCGGGCCGGGGTCGCTGACCTGGCCCGCAGGTGTCCGGCGCGCAGCCTGCGGTTATCGATTTTGGAGCCGGGCGGGGCGTCGGGTAATGTTCTTTCTGCGCCGCCCGGGCAGGGGGGCGCAAGACACCGAGGAAGACCCCGCAGAGGGGTTGAACTCTGGTGGGGTATGGTGTAATTGGCAGCACGACTGATTCTGGTTCAGTTAGTCTAGGTTCGAGTCCTGGTACCCCAGCGCAGCACCTCAGTGCAGCAAGCCCCCGTTGTGTAGCGGCCTAGCACGCCGCCCTCTCAAGGCGGTAGCGCCGGTTCGAATCCGGTCGGGGGTACGCAATTCTTGACAATTGCACAGATGAATGAGACTCGCCCCCGTTGTGTAGCGGCCTAGCACGCCGCCCTCTCAAGGCGGTAGCGCCGGTTCGAATCCGGTCGGGGGTACTCATTCAAGCTAGGGCCCCCGTTGTGTAGCGGCCTAGCACGCCGCCCTCTCAAGGCGGTAGCGCCGGTTCGAATCCGGTCGGGGGTACTTTTGGGGTATGGTGTAATTGGCAGCACGAGTGATTCTGGTTCATTTAGTCTAGGTTCGAGTCCTGGTACCCCAGCCAAAATGCTCAGCCAATGAAGCTCCGGGAAACCGGGGCTTTTTTGCATGCCCGAATTCGGCATTTCTTCGGCCGTGAACGTGTGCCCCCCGACCTCCGGGTCGGGGGGCACACGTCGTGGGGCGCGGCGGCGTCAGCTGCGGCGGAGGGCCTCGGTGAGGCGGTTCGCGGCCTCGATGATGGCCTGGGCGTGCATCCGGCCGGGGTGGCGGGTGAGGCGCTCGATCGGGCCGGAGACCGAGACCGCGGCGACCACGCGGTTGGAGGGGCCGCGGACGGGGGCGGAGACGGAGGCCACACCGGGCTCGCGCTCGCCGATGGACTGGGCCCAGCCGCGGCGGCGGACGCCGCTGAGCGCGGTGGCGGTGAACCGGGCGCCCTGCAGGCCGCGGTGGAGGCGCTCGGGCTCCTCCCAGGCGAGCAGGACCTGGGCGGCGGAGCCGGCCTTCATCGGCAGCGTCGAGCCGACCGGGACGGTGTCGCGCAGGCCGGACAGGCGCTCGGCGGCGGCCACGCAGATCCGCATCTCGCCCTGCCGGCGGTAGAGCTGGGCGCTCTCGCCGGTGACGTCGCGCAGGTGCGTGAGCACCGGGCCGGCGGCGGCCAGCAGGCGGTCCTCGCCGGCGGCGGCGGAGAGTTCGGCGAGCCGGGGGCCGAGGATGAAGCGGCCCTGCATGTCCCGGGTGACCAGGCGGTGGTGTTCGAGTGCGACGGCGAGTCGGTGGGCCGTGGGCCGTGCCAAACCGGTGGCGGCGACCAGCCCCGCCAACGTGGCGGGGCCCGACTCCAGTGCGCTGAGCACCAGAGCGGCCTTGTCGAGAACGCCGACGCCGCTAGTGTTGTCCATGTCTCGATACTGCAGTCTCAAGTGGCGAGACGCAAGTTCAATCTCGCGAGAAAAGCGCCACTCTTGGAGTCAGCAGCCCGGGAGACACCCAGCACGGACCCGTACCACGGTGTCCACATTCTGGACGGTCCGGCGTGCAGGTCGCGACTCCAAGCGAGCCTCACAGGGCGGCACGGGACAAGACCTCGACATCCACGAGAAGGCCGGCAGAGCGGCCGGCTGGAGGGAATCCGATGGGACGGACACTCGCAGAGAAGGTCTGGGACGACCACGTCGTCCGGCGCGCCGAGGGCGAGCCCGACCTGCTCTACATCGATCTGCACCTGCTGCACGAGGTGACCAGCCCGCAGGCGTTCGACGGCCTCCGGCTGGCCGGCCGCCAGGTCCGCCGCACCGACCTGACGATCGCCACCGAGGACCACAACACCCCGACCCTGGACATCGACAAGCCGATCGCCGACCCGGTCTCCCGGGTCCAGCTGGAGACGCTGCGCCGGAACGCCGCGGAGTTCGGCGTGCGCATCCACTCGCTGGGCGACGTCGAGCAGGGCGTGGTGCACGTGGTCGGCCCGCAGCTGGGCCTGACCCAGCCCGGCATGACCGTGGTCTGCGGCGACTCGCACACCTCGACCCACGGCGCGTTCGGCGCGCTGGCGTTCGGCATCGGCACCAGCCAGGTCGAGCACGTGCTGGCCACCCAGACGCTGCCGCTGGCCCCGTTCAAGACCATGGCGATCACCGTCGAGGGCGAGCTGCCCGAGGGCGTCACCGCCAAGGACCTGATCCTGGCGATCATCACCCGGATCGGCACCGGCGGCGGCCAGGGCTACGTCCTGGAGTACCGCGGCTCGGCGATCCGCGGCCTCTCCATGGAGGCCCGGATGACCATCTGCAACATGTCCATCGAGGCGGGCGCCCGGGCCGGCATGATCGCCCCGGACCGGACCACCTTCGACTACCTGCAGGGCCGCCCGCACGCCCCGCAGGGCGAGGACTGGGACGCCGCGGTCGCGTACTGGGAGACCCTGGCCACCGACGAGGACGCGGTCTTCGACGCCGAGGTGTTCATCGACGCCGCCGAGCTGACCCCGTTCGTCACCTGGGGCACCAACCCCGGCCAGGGCGCGCCGCTGGGCGCCAACGTGCCGAACCCGGAGGACTTCTCGGACCCGCAGGAGCGGATCGCCGCCGAGAACGCGCTGAAGTACATGGGCCTGGAGGCCGGCACCCCGCTGCGCGAGGTGAAGGTCGACGCGGTCTTCGTCGGCTCCTGCACCAACGGCCGGATCGAGGACCTGCGGGCCGCCGCCGCCATCGTGGAGGGCCGTCAGATCGCCGACGGCGTGCGGATGCTGGTGGTGCCCGGCTCGGTCCGGGTCGCCCTGCAGGCCGTCGAGGAGGGCCTGGACAAGGTGTTCACCGCCGCGGGCGCCGAATGGCGGCACGCAGGCTGCTCGATGTGCCTGGGCATGAACCCCGACCAGCTGGCCCCGGGCGAGCGCTGCGCGTCCACCTCGAACCGCAACTTCGAGGGCCGCCAGGGCAAGGGCGGCCGCACCCACCTGGTGTCCCCGCAGGTCGCCGCCGCCACCGCGCTGCTGGGCCGGCTGGCCGCGCCGGCGGACCTGTCGAACAACGTTGCCGTGGAGGCCTGAGCCATGGAGAAGTTCACCACCCACACCGGCCGCGCCGTCCCGCTGCGCCGCTCCAACGTGGACACCGACCAGATCATCCCGGCGCACTGGCTGAAGAAGGTCACCCGGTCCGGTTTCGAGGACGGCCTGTTCGAGGCGTGGCGCAAGGACGAGTCCTTCGTGCTGAACCGCCCCGAGCGGCAGGGCGCCACCGTGCTGGTGGCCGGCCCCGAGTTCGGCACCGGCTCGTCCCGCGAGCACGCCGTCTGGGCGCTGCAGAACTACGGGTTCCAGGCGGTCGTCTCGTCCCGCTTCGCCGACATCTTCCGCGGCAACTCGCTGAAGAACGGCCTGCTCACGGTGGTCCTGCCGCAGGAGACCGTGGAGCGGCTGTGGGAGCTGACCGAGGCCGACCCGACCGCCGAGATCACCGTCGACCTGGAGGCCCGCGAGGTGCGCGCCGAGGGCGTCACCGCCTCGTTCGAGCTGGACGACAACGTGCGTTGGCGTCTGCTGAACGGTCTGGACGACATCAGCATCACGCTGCAGGAGGAGGGGGCCATCGACGCGTTCGAGGCCACCCGCCCGGCGTTCAAGCCGCGCACCCTCCCGGCCGCCTGACGGTCCGCTTTCTGACGGAGCGACAACAAGACCCGCCCCCACCCGGGGGCGGGTCTTCGTTGTTCGCAGGGGAGTTCGTCACCCGCGAATAGACCCTGGTGTAGCGCAACTCCGCACAGATGGCACAATCGTTGCATGCACCACAACCCCGAACCTCCGTACCCGGGTGGCGAACCCGCGTCTTCGGAGGACCGGGACGGTGCTGCCGACTCGGAAGTCACCGTGCTCTACGCACTGGTGGCCGAGCGGTTGAAGCAAGCCCACGCCCGCGTTCACGCGCTGAACGTGTCGACGGACGCAAAGACCGCTCTCACCCGACAACTGCTGATCGTCACCGAGACCGCCAAGCGTGATCTTCCGGAGGCGGCACGGCGGTTGAGTCGCTTTGTGCAGGACCTCGACGAGGGGCGGATGCCGCCCCGGTGAGCACCTCCATGCGCAAATCCATTGCGACACTAGGGTGATTCACGCGTTTGGTAATTGAAAGTCCGCAGATACATACCTAACGTGCGAAAAGAACGGATGGAATCATCCGGCGCCCGTTTCCGAAGGGGAAGACGTGAACAAGGCTCAGCTTGTCGAAGCGGTGGCCGAGCAGCTGGGCGGTCGCAAGGCTGCCGCAGAGGCCGTCGACGCAGTGCTCGACACCATGGTGCGTGCCGTCGTGGCGGGTGACCGCGTCTCGGTCACCGGTTTCGGCACCTTCGAGAAGGTGGAGCGCTCGGCGCGCTTCGCCCGTAACCCGCAGACCGGCGAGCGGGTCAAGGTCAAGAAGACCGCGGTGCCGCGGTTCCGCCCGGGCCAGGGCTTCAAGGACCTGGTCTCCGGCAGCAAGAAGCTGCCGAAGGACGGTCCGTCGGTCAAGAAGGCGCCGAAGGGCTCGCTGACCCCGGGCAAGACCGGTGTCGCCGCCACCCCGGCCGCCAAGCGCGCCGCGACCAAGCGGGCCGCCGCCGCCGCGACCCCGGCCGCGGCCAAGAAGGCCGCCGCGAAGAAGACCACCACGGCGAAGACCGCCACCGCCAAGAAGGCGACCCCGGTCAAGAAGACCACCACCGCCAAGACCACCACCGCCAAGACCACCGCGGCGAAGAAGACCACCACGGCCGCGGCGGCCAAGAAGACCGCCACCGCCAAGAAGACCGCTCCGGCGAAGAAGACCGCCACGCGCAAGACCACCGCGCGCAAGTCCACCGCCAAGTAGTCACAACCTTCCTGGCGCCGGGTCAACCCGGCGTGGGCGCACCCGGGCCGCGACGGCCCCGCGCCGGGGTTTCCGCACGCCGGAGCCCCCGGCGGGGGACGTCGCGGCCCGGTTGTGTACGGGCGGCTGACCGGGCGTCGGTTCCGGCCGCGCCGCGGCGGCGGGTCGGCCGCTTCCGGCCGGGTCGGCTCCGACCGGGGAATTCGGCCTCGTACCGCCGTGGGAATTACTCCGGCTGTTCCACCGTCAGCTCGTAGCGGATCTCCCAGCGGGAATCCGGAATCACCAGTTCGGCGGTCTCCACCGGCCGGCCGGTGTCGTCGAGGCAGGTCCGCTCGACCAGCGTCACCGCATCGCCCGCCGACAGCCCCAGCAGCGTGGCCTGCTCCGCGGTGGCCCGGGCGGGGCGCGGGCGCTCCACCACGCGCGTCACCCGCACTCCGATCTCCGCCATGCGCGCCACCACGCCCCGGCCCTTCAGCGGACCGAGCTCCGGCATCAGCACGGAGGTCCCCCCGGTGATCGCCATCGGCTCCCAGGAGTCGGCGAGTTGGACCGGCCGACCGTCCAGCAGGAACTCGTAGCGGGTGTGCACGGTCGGCGCGCCGGGCTCCACGCCCAGCCGCCGGGCGATCCGATCCGGCGCCGGCGTGCGGGCCGCCGAGTGCGACTCGCACAGCGCGTCGGCCAGTTCGGCCGGGAAGCCGCCGACCTGGCGGGTGCGCACCATCGGGTGCCGCTCGACCGGCTCGCGGACGTACGTGCCGGAGCCCGTGCGGCCCTCCAACAGGCCCTCCGCGATGAGCACTTCCTGGGCCCGCTGGAGCACGTTCGGCCCCACTCCGTAGCTCTCCGCCAGCTGTGCGCGCGACGGCAGCCGCTCGCCGATCGGCCACTCGCCGGCCGCGACCCGGCGGCGCAGGTCGTCCGCGACGCGCAGGTACGGCGGGTCCTGTGAGGGCATCTGGCAGCTCCCGGCGGAAGGCACGGCCTGCCGGATGCGGCAGGACGGGTGAGTCAGGTTGACAATCTAATGCATCAGGTGGAATCTAATGCCTTAGCTTCACTTTGCGTGATCGACTGACCTCGGGGAGAGGCGTGGCGTGCGAACCACCAGGGTGTTTGACCTCGCCGCGCAACTCGCCGCAGCCACCGGGGCCGAAGCCCGCATCCGCCGCCTGCCGGGCGGCGGCTACCGGGTCGAGGCGATCCTGCCCGGCGAACCCGCCGACGAGGACCACCTCCGGGTCCTCGAGGTCCTCGCCGCCGCCGATCGCTACGGCCACCGCTACACCGCCCGATCCCACACCGTCTGGGCCGAGTTCGACCCACCCCAGGAGCCACCGTGAAGAACACGCCTCCCGGCTACACCGTCTGCGTCGAGGGCGTCACCGAGGCGGCGTCCTTCCGCGCCCTCGCCGACGCGCTCACCTCGCTGTGGGCCGTCCTGCGCACCCTCCCGCTGGGCTGGACCCAGTACGAGGCCTACCGCTACTTCTTCGGCCCCGGCGCCCCCGAACGCACCGCGGCCTTCCTCGCCCGCGACGGTCAACTCCTGCTCACCGCAGCCCTCCTGGGCCGCTCCCACCTGATCCGCGTCACCCCCGGGCACCCCGGGCCCGGACCGCTGCGCCTCGAACCCGGGCCGCTCAAGCTGCTCGCCACCGCGGAGGTCCGGTCGCTCTGGCGCGGCGAGGCGGAGCCACCCCGACCCGAGCAGCGCAGCAGCGGGTAGCCGTACCGCGGGCACCGGGCCGACGCCGGGTCAGGAGGCCTGCGGGTCCGGGAAGGTCGGCAGGGTGAGGAAGACGACGCGGCGGTCGGAGCCTTCGCCGGTGGTGCGGATGCGCAGGCGCTGACCGGGGCGCAGCAGGCGCAGGCCGCCGGCGTCGAAGGCCGGGGCGTCGAACGGGACGGGGGTGCCGTCGTCGAGCAGGACCGAGCCGGATCGGGTGGCGGGGTCGAAGGTGAACGCGGTGGCCTGCATGGCAGCAGCATAGAGCGTCAGAGCAGGGCCGCGGTGGCCGGGCCGAGGCCGAGCGCGGCCGCGGCGGCGAGGTCCGCGGGGGTGTCGACGTCGCGTCGCACCGAGGGCACGTCGGGGAGCAGGAGCTCGCGTGCGCCGCCCGCCGCGTGGCCGTTGCGGGAGTCCGGGCCGAAGGCGGGGCGCAGCGCCACGCCGGGCGCGCCGGCGAGCAGCGTGGTGCCGGTGCCGGGGGCGTCGGCGAGGAAGGCCCGGCCGCGCGGGGGGACGGCGGCCAGCACCCGGGCGAGTTCGGCGGACCGCAGCGCCGGCAGGTCCGCGGAGAGGGTGGCGACGGGGGAGTGCGGGGCGTACCGCCGGGCGGCGCGCGCGCCGTGCGCGAGGGCGGGGTTGAGGCCGCCGCCGGGCTCGTCGGCGATCGCCGTCGCACCGAGGGCGGTCAGCGGCGCGGCGGCGGCCGCGTCCCGGGTGACCACCAGCACCCGGGCGACGGCCGGGCAGGCGAGCGCGGCGGCGACGGTGTCCAGCGCGAAGGCCAGCGCCAGCCGCGGGCGGAGTGCGCCGAGCGCCGCGAGCCGACTCTTCGCCTCGGCGAGCGGCTTCACCGGCACCACCAGCGTCCATCCCGCGTACGGCACTTCGGCCGGGGCGTCGTCCGGGGCGTCGCGGACGCCCGGCAGCGCCGCCGTCCGGCCCGGGCCGCTCCGGTCCGCCGGGCGGGGGCCGGCGAGGGTCCGAGCCTGCCCCGGGGCGGGTGGGGTGGCGGCGGCGGGGCGTACGGTGTCCTCTGTCATCGGCGCCATTGTGGCGTCGGCCGGGGAAGCCTGGCCAGCGGCCCGTGCCGCCGGCGGGGCCGCGGCGGCACGGCGGCGGCGGTGGCCGCTCGACACGGACTC
Source organism: Kitasatospora sp. NPDC002522 (assembly GCF_053595195.1). Lineage (NCBI taxonomy): Bacteria > Bacillati > Actinomycetota > Actinomycetes > Kitasatosporales > Streptomycetaceae > Kitasatospora > Kitasatospora sp. NPDC002522. The sequence continues at coordinate 81,252 of NZ_JBSFXE010000011.1, read as the reverse complement.
GGCCCGCGGGTGAGACTGGTCGGCGCCTCGGAGCCGCAGGTCGGCCCCGGCGAGGAGAGACCGCGGCACCGTGCAGTGGCGCCGCACGAAAGAGGAGGAGCTGGGGTGGCCCGCCGCTCTAACGCCAGGTTCGGCAACGCCGACTACGGGATCTGGTACCGCTTCGCGGCGGTGCTCGTGAAGCCGGTGACCATCGCCCTGGCGAAGGCGGACTGGCGCGGCTGGGAGCACCTGCCCGAGAAGGGCGGCTTCATCGCGGCGGTGAACCACAACTCGGTGATCGACCCGGTGTTCTACGCGCACTGGCAGTACAACTCGGGCCGCCCGCCGCGGATACTCGGCAAGTCCTCGCTGTTCTCGATCCCGTTCATCGGGTTCATGCTGCGCAAGACCGGCCAGATCCCGGTGTTCCGCGAGTCCACCGACGCCGCCGAGGCGTTCCGCTCCGCGATCGACGCGATCGACCGCGGCCAGTGCGTGCAGTTCTACCCGGAGGGCACGCTCACCCGGGACCCGGACCTGTGGCCGATGACCGGCAAGAGCGGCGCCGCCCGGGTCGCGCTGATGACCGGCGCGCCGGTGATCCCGGTGGCGCACTGGGGCGCGCACGAGATCATCCCGCCGTACGGCCGCGGCGGCGGCCGCAAGTACCGCCTGTTCCCGCGCCACACGGTGACCGTGGCGGCCGGCCCGGCGGTCGACCTGAGCAAGTACCAGGGCCAGGAGCTGACCGCGCAGGTGCTGCGCGACGCCACCGAGGACATCCTGGACGCGATCACCGCCGTGCTGGCGGAGGTCCGCGGCGAGCAGGCCCCGGCCGAGCGCTACGACATGCGCAGGGCCGCGCGGGAGCGGGCCGCCGCCGCCGAGGCGAAGAAGGACCGCGCCGCCGAGGAGGGCGGCCGGTGACCCGCTGCGCCGTGATGGGGACCGGCTCCTGGGGCACCGCCTTCGCGATGATCCTGGCCGACGCCGGCTGCGAGGTGACCCTGTGGGGCCGTCGCAAGGAACTGGTCGAGGCGATCGACCGGGACCACGTCAACCCGGACTACCTGCCGGAGTTGACGCTTCCCGGGTCCATCCGGGCCACCACCGACGCCGCCGCGGCGCTGGCCGGCGCGGACTTCGCGGTGCTCTCGGTGCCGTCCCAGACGCTGCGCGAGAACCTCGCGCACTGGGCGCCGATGATCGAGCCGCAGACCGTGCTGGTGAGCCTGATGAAGGGCATCGAGCTGGGCACCGCGAAGCGGATGAGCGAGGTGGTCGAGGAGGTCGCCGGCGTCGCCGCGGAGCGCGTCGTGGTGGTGTCCGGGCCGAACCTGGCCGGCGAGATCGCCAACCGCCAGCCCGCCGCCACCGTGGTCGCCTGCACCGACGAGACGGTCGCCAAGCGCTTCCAGACCGCCTGCCACACCCCGTACTTCCGGCCCTACACCAACACCGACGTGGTGGGCTGCGAGCTCGGCGGCGCGGTGAAGAACGTGATCGGCCTGGCGGTCGGCATGGCCAACGGCATGGGCCTGGGCGACAACACCAAGGCCACCCTGATCACCCGCGGCCTGGCCGAGACGACCCGCCTGGGCCTCGCGCTCGGCGCGGACGCGCACACCTTCGCGGGCCTGGCGGGCATGGGCGACCTGGTGGCGACCTGCTCCTCGCCGCTGTCGCGCAACAACACCTTCGGCACCAACCTGGGCCGCGGCATGACGCTGGCCGAGACCATCGCCGCCACCAGCCAGACCGCGGAGGGCGTGAAGTCCTGCGAGTCGGTGCTGGACCTGGCCCGGCGCAACGGCGTCGACATGCCGATCGTCGAGGCGGTGGTCGACGTCGTGCACAACGGCCGCCCCACCCAGGAGGTACTGAAGGGACTGATGGCCCGTTCGGCCAAGCCGGAACGCCGGTGACCGAAATCGGACGGTAGTCTCAACTGCGATATGAGCATCGAACTGACCTCCCCGAACCACGCGGCGAAGCCGCGCGTCGCGATCGTCTTCGGCGGCCGCAGCTCCGAGCACGCCATCTCGGTCTCCACGGCCGGCAGCGTGCTCAAGGCGATCGACCGGAGCAAGTACGAGGTGCTGCCGATCGGCATCACCCACGAGGGCCGCTGGGCGCTGGTCGCCGACGAGCCGGCCCGGATGTCCATCACCGACGGCAAGCTGCCGGACGTCGCCCAGGTCGCCGACTCCACCGAGGGTCAGGTCGCGCTGCCGGTCTCCCCGGTCAGCCGCGACGTGGTCTGGAACGAGCCCGGCGCCGCGCCCAAGGTGCTCGGCGAGGTCGACGTGGTGCTGCCGCTGCTGCACGGCCCGTGGGGCGAGGACGGCACCGTCCAGGGCCTGCTCGAACTCTCCGGCGTCCCGTACGTCGGCTCCGGCGTGCTGGCCTCCGCGGTCGGCATGGACAAGGAGTTCACCAAGCGGATCCTGGAGTCCAACGGGATCTTCGCGGGCAGCTACACGGTGATCAAGCCGCGCGAGTGGGAGACCGAGGCCGGCCGCGCCGCCGCCCGCTCCCGCGTCGAGGCGCTCGGCCTGCCGCTGTTCGTCAAGCCCTGCCGGGCCGGCTCGTCCATCGGCATCACCAAGGTCAAGGACCTCGCCGACCTGGACGGCGCGATCGAGGAGGCCCGCCGGCACGACCCCAAGGTCATCGTCGAGCGGGGCGTCGAGGGCCGCGAGATCGAGTGCGCGGTGCTGGAGTTCGAGGACGGCCCGCGGGCCAGCGTCCCGGCCGAGATCCTGGTCGGCGGCGACTTCGAGTTCTACGACTTCGAGGCCAAGTACATCGACTCCTCCGAGGTCGAGATCCCGGCGAAGCTCACCGCCGAGGAGACCGCCGAGATCCGCCGGCAGGCGATCGCCGCGTTCGAGGCGCTCGGCTGCGAGGGTCTGGCCCGGGTCGACTTCTTCCTGCTGGACGACGGCCGGTGGATGGTCAACGAGATCAACACCATGCCCGGCTTCACCCCGATCTCCGCGTACCCGAAGATGTGGGAGGCCAGCGGCCTGTCCTACGCGGAGCTGATCGACCGCTTGCTCGCCGCCGCGCTGCGCCGCTCCACCGGCCTGCGCTGACCGGCTCCCGCCGGAGGGGCTTGGCCTACAGCCCCTCCGGCACCGTCGCCTTGATCGCCTCGGTCAGCGAGCTCAGCGGGTCGAGGTAGTTGGCGTAGGCCCCGTCGGGCACCTGCACCTCGACGTACGCCTTGCGCAGCGTCGCCACGAAGTAGTAGCCGCCCCGGCCGTCCCGGCCCATGCCGAACTGCACGCCGTTCACCTCCGGCGCCTGCTTCAGCGGGTCGTCGTCCAGGTAGTCCGGCCGCTCGATGCCGCACCTGAGCACCGTGCGCGGCGAGGAGGACCAGGCCGCGGTGTACGGCGAGGCGGGGGAGGGGTCCTGCCGGCGGTGGCCCAGCACCTGGTCGGGCAGCGCGTCGTGCAGCGCCCGGCAGTACTCCGCGGCCGCGGCGCGCGGGACCGGCGGGGTGACGTCCGCCGGGCCGCTCCACGCCGTCGCCAGCCACGCCGTGCAGCCCAGCAGGGCGGCGGGCGGGGCCAGCCAGCGGACGGGCGCGGGCAGCCGGGTCAGGACGTTGCGGGACACCCGACGATGGTAAGCGCCGCTACAGGCGCACCACCGGGCAGGTCAGGGTGCGGGTGATGCCCTCGACCTGCTGCACCTGGGCGACCACCAAGCGGCCCAGCTCGTCGATGGAGTCCGCCTCGGCCCGGACGATCACGTCGTAGGGGCCGGTGACGTCCTCGGCGGTGATCACTCCGGTGATCTTGGCGATGGACTCGGCGACCGCGGTGGCCTTGCCCACCTCGGTCTGGATCAGGATGTAGGCCTGCACCACGGTGGACCTCCAGGCGGCTGGGTGGGGGAGTTGCTGACCGGCAGTCTGATCACCACGCTACCGCGCCCGGTGCGGGGAGGGGAGCCCTCGGCGGGCCCGGAGGGCGTACGCTGCGCGCGGGGGGCGCACCCCATGACACGTGGACTCGGGAGGACGGGCTGATGCAGGGGACCGTGGGCGAGCTCGGGGAGTTCGGGCTCATCCGGGAACTGACCGCCCGGCTGTCGATGACCCCGGCGGTGGAGCTCGGACCCGGCGACGACGCGGCCGTGGTCAAGGCCCCGGACGGCCGGGTGGTGGCCACCACCGACGTGCTGATCGAGGGCCGGCACTTCCGCCGCGACTGGTCCACCGCGTACGACGTCGGCCGCAAGTCCGCCGCGCAGAACCTCGCCGACGTGGCCGCCATGGGCGCCGTCCCCACCGCGCTGCTGCTCGGCCTGGTCACCCCGCCCGACCTGCCCACCACCTGGGCCACCGAGCTGATGGACGGTCTGCGCGACGAGTGCCAGGTGGCCGGCGCCACCGTGGTCGGCGGCGACGTGGTCCGCGGCGACACCATCACCCTCGCCATCACCGCCCTCGGCGACCTGCAGGGCCGCCGCCCGGTGGTGCGCTCCGGCGCGCAGGTCGGCGACGTGGTCGCGGTCACCGGCTGGCTCGGCTGGTCCGCGGCCGGGCTGACGGTCCTTCAGCGCGGTTTCCGCTCGCCGCGGGCCTTCGTCGAGGCGCACCGCCGCCCCGAACCGCCGTACCACGCCGGCCCCGCCGCCAGCGACCTCGGCGCCACCGCGATGGTCGACGTCAGCGACGGTCTGGTCGCCGACCTCGGCCACATCGCCCGGGCCAGCGGCGTCGACATCGACGTGCGCGCCGCCGACTTCGACGTCCCCGCGCAGATGGCCGACATCGGCCAGGCGGTCGGCGTCGACCCGCTGGTGTGGGTGCTCTCCGGCGGCGAGGACCACGCGATCCTGGCGACCTTCCCGAAGAGCGTCCAACTCCCGGCCCGCTGGCGGGTGGTCGGCGAGGTGGCGCGCACCGCGCGCCCCGGCCGCGGCGGCACCGTCACGGTCGACGGCGCCCCCTGGAACCGGGCCGCCGGCTGGGACCACTTCGCCGCGCAGTAGCCGCTCGGCTTCCCCGGAACGGCCCCGCCGACCGCGTAGGCTTGGCGGGTCGGGCGGACCGACAGCGTCGACGGTCCGGTCCACCAACGCGGGGGCGCGCGCCCCCGGGAGCGGGAGAGTACGGCCCATGCGAATCGGCGTCCTGACCAGCGGCGGCGACTGCCCCGGACTCAACGCGGTGATCCGCTCCGTGGTGCACCGCGGCACCGACGTCCACGGAGACGAGATCCTCGGCATCGAGGACGGCTTCCTCGGCTTGATCGAGGGCCGCGCCCGCCCGATCTCGCACGACGACGTCACCGGTCTGCTCACCCTCGGCGGCACCATCCTCGGCTCCGCCCGGGTCCAGCGCGACCGGATCCGCTGGGCCGTCGAGCACGCCGGGGAACTCGCCGAGAAGCTCCGCATCGACGCCCTGATCGCGATCGGCGGCGAGGGCACGCTCACCGCCGCCAAGCTGTTCAGCGACGCCGGACTGCCGGTGGTCGGCGTCCCCAAGACCATCGACAACGACATCGACGCCACCGACGTCACCTTCGGCTTCGACACCGCCGTGCACGTCGCCACCGAGGCCATCGACCGGCTCAAGACCACCGCCGAGTCCCACCAGCGGGTCATGGTGGTCGAGCTGATGGGCCGTCACACCGGCTGGATCACGCTCACCGCCGGGATGGCCGGCGGTGCCCACGGCATCCTGATCCCCGAGAAGCCCTTCGACATCGAGGCGGTCGCCCGGATGATCGAGGAGCGCTTCCGACGCGGCAAGAAGTTCGCCATCATCGCGGTCGCCGAGGGCGCCAAGCCGCTCCCCGGCACGATGCGCTTCGAGCACGGCCAGGTCGACCAGTTCGGCCACCAGACCTTCGGCGGCGTCGGCACCCGGCTCGCCGCGGAACTGGAGAACCTGCTCGGCAAGGAGGCCCGGCCCGTCATCCTCGGCCACACCCAGCGCGGCGGCACCCCCACCGCCCTCGACCGGGTCCTCGCCACCCGCTTCGGCTGGCACGCCGTCGAAGCCGTCCACAAGGGCGCCTTCGGACACTTCACCGCCCTGCGCGGCGGCGAGATCCGCCTCGTCCCGATCGCCGACGCCGTGGTCCAGCTCAAGACCGTCCCGCAGGACCGGTGGGCCGAGTCCGAGGCGGTGCTCTGAGACCCCGGCCCGGTCGGTAGGTTGGGGCGCATGACCACGAACACCGCCCCGCCCCGGGTGCTCACCGTCGCCGGCTCCGACAGCGGCGGCGGCGCGGGCATCCAGGCCGACCTCAAGGCCATGCTCGCCCTCGGCGTCCACGGCATGAGCGTCATCACCGCCGTCACCGCGCAGAACTCGCTCGGCGTCCAGGGCTACTGGGAGCTTCCCGCCGAAGCCGTCCGCGCGCAGTACCGCAGCGTGGTCGACGACATCGGGGTGCAGGCGGTCAAGACCGGCATGCTCGCCTCCATCGAACTCGTCGAGACCGTCTCCGAGCTCCTCGCCGACACCCCCGCCCCGGTCGTCGTCGACCCGGTCGGCGTCTCCAAGCACGGCGACGCGCTGCTCGCCGCGGAGGCCGTCGCCACGGTCCGCGAACGCCTCCTCCCGGTCGCCACCCTGGCCACCCCCAACCTGCACGAAGTGACGCAGCTCACCGGCCTGACCGTCACCGGCGAGGCCGACATGCTCGCCGCCGCGCGGGCCCTGCGGGACCTCGGGCCGACCTGGGCGCTCATCAAGGGCGGCCACCTCGAAGGCGAGGCCGCCGACCTGCTGCTCGGCCCCGACGGCGAGACCCACTGGTACCGCGCCCCCCGCCACGACAACCGCCACACCCACGGCACCGGTTGCACCCTCGCCAGCGCCATCGCCGCCGAACTCGCCAAGGGCCACCCCGTGCCACTGGCCGTCGCCCACGCCAAGACCTACGTCACCGGCGCCATCGAACACGGCTTCGCCCTGGGCGCGGGCATCGGCCCGGTGGACCACTTCTGGCGCAACCGGTGAGCTTTTAGGGGCCCGGGGAGCCGTCAGGGGCTACTCCAGGCGGCAAAATAAAACAGCCGACCTTCCCCCGAAGGGGAGAGTCGGCTGTTGAAGGGTGACCGGGTTACCGGTCTGCGCGTCAGCGCGAGACCTTACCGGCCTTGATGCACGAGGTGCAGACGTTGAGCCGCTTCGGCGTCCGCCCGATCACAGCGCGCACCGTCTGGATGTTGGGGTTCCAACGACGGGGGGTGCGGCGGTGCGAGTGGGAGATACTGTTGCCGAAGCCCGGCCCCTTGCCGCAGACGTCGCAGTTGGCAGCCACAGGAGTCACTCCAAGACTTCAGATCAGGTACTTTGAACAGCCCGGGGTGTTCCAGGCAACCGGGAGAGCATACAACGGTGACTCCCGCTCAACGAAACTACCACGATGACGAGGGTGATCGTTTCGGGCGGGCACCGATAACCTGCCAGCATCGCCCCTCGCCACCGCGCCCCGTCGCGTTTCCGTGGCGTTCATCCGGAGGAGACCTGGTGCTGGACACCCTCGACGCCCCGGCCGTCCGCACCTGGTGCCGGCTGGCACTGGCGGCCCTCGGCCAGGCCCGCGAGGAGATCGACGCGCTGAACGTCTATCCGGTGCCGGACGGCGACACCGGGACGAACCTGTACCTGACCGTGGAGTCGGCCGCGGAGGCGCTGGACGCGGTGTTCGCGGCGGAGGAGAAGCCGGAGCTGGGCGTGGCGGCGACCGCGGTGGCCCGCGGGGCGCTGATCGGGGCGCGCGGGAACTCGGGGGTGATCCTGGCGCAGTGGCTGCGCGGGGTGGCCGAGGTGCTGGCCGAGGACGGGGCGCTGGGGGAGGCGTTGCGGCACGGCGCGCGCTCCGCCTACCAGGCGGTCGCGGAGCCGGTCGAGGGCACCCTGCTGACGGTGGCGTCGGCGGCCGCCGACGCGGCGCAGCGGGTCGCGGACGGCCTGACCGGCCAGGCGCAGGCGGCGTACCGGGCGGCCCGGCAGGCGCTGCTGCTGACGCCGGGGCAGCTGGCGGTGCTGGCCGAGGCGGGTGTGGTGGACGCGGGCGGGCGCGGCCTGGTGGCCGTGCTGGGCGCGCTGGTGGACGCCGTGTCCGGGCAGGAACCGATGGGTCCGATGGCGCTGAGCCGGTACGCCGAGCAGGGGGAGCAGGCGGCGCACGCGGCGGCGGTGGCGGCCTGCGAGGGACAGGAGCGGCCGCCCGGACCGGGCCACCCGGCGTTCGAGGTGATCTACCTGCTGGACGCGGAGGACTCCCGACTGCCCGGGCTGCGCGAGCGGTTGGGGCGGCTCGGGGACTCACTGGTGATCGGCGGCGGGGACGGGCTGTGGAACGTCCACGTGCACGTGGACGACGCCGGGGCGGCGGTCGAGGCGGGCGTCGAGGCCGGACGGCCGTACCGGATCAGGATCACGCACTTCGCGGAGGCGGCGGCCCGGGCGGGGGAGCGGGAGGAGACCGTCTCGCACGGGCGGGCGGTGCTGAGCGTGGTGTCCGGCAGCGGGCTGGCGCAGCTGTGCGAGCAGGCCGGGTCGGCGGTGCTGGCGGCCGACCCGGACCGGCCGCCGGCCAGCGCCGAACTGGTCGCCGCGGTGCACCGCTGCGCGGCCCGCGAGGTGGTGCTGGTGCTGAACGACCCCGAGCTGCGGCCCGCCGCCGGGGCCGCCGCCGACCAGCTGCGCGAGGAGGGCGTGCGGATCGCGGTGCTGCCGACCCGCTCCCCGGTGCAGGGGCTGGCGGCGCTGGCGGTGCACGACGCCGCGCGGCGGTTCGACGAGGACGTGGTCGCCATGACCTCCGCGGCCGGTGCCACCCGGTACGCCGAACTCGCGGTCGCCGAAGGGGAGTCGTGGACCATGGCGGGCGTCTGCCAGGCCGGCGACGTGCTCGGGCTGATCGACGGCGACGTGGCGGTGATCGGCGAGGACCTCACCGAGACCGCGATCACCCTGCTGGACCGGATGCTCGCGGCCGGCGGCGAACTGCTCACCCTGGTGCTGGGCGAGGAGGCCCCCGCGGACCTCGCCGAGCGGCTGATCGGGCACGCCCGGCGGATCCGTCCGGAGGTCGACGCGGTCGCCTACCAGGGCGGCCAGGAGGCGGCCCCGCTGCTGATCGGGGTCGAGTGAGGCTCGAGTGCGGGGCCGAGTGGGCCGGAACGTCGGCGCTTTGGTGTCAAATGGGATCCGATGGGCGCTCTCGATGAACCACTGACCAAGCTGGTCGGCGATCGCACCGCCAAGGTGCTCGCCGACAGCCTCAAGCTGCGCACGGTCGGCGACCTGCTGCACCACTACCCGCGCCGGTACGTCGAGCGCGGCCAGCTCACCAGCCTGGACGAGCTGGAGGTGGACGAGCACGTCACCGTGCTGGCCCGGGTGGAGAAGGTCACGCTGATCCCGTTCCGCGGCCGCAAGGGCGACCGGCTGGAGGTGGTGGTCACCGACGGGCGCTCCCGGCTGTCGCTGGTCTTCTTCAACCAGGGCTGGCGGCAGAAGGATCTGCGGCCCGGCCAGCAGGGGCTGTTCGCCGGCAAGGTCGGACTGTTCAACCGCACCCGCCAACTCGCTTCGCCCGACTACCAGTTGATCGACGACGAGGAGGGCTCCTCGGCGGCGAAGCAGTTCGCCGGACGGCTCATCCCGGTCTACCCGGCCAGCGCCCAGATGCCCAGCTGGAAGCTGTCGCTGTGCGTGGAGACCGCGTTCACCAAGCACCTGGCGGACGTCGGCGAACCGCTGCCCGCCGAGCTGCGCGCCGCCCACGAGCTGATCCCGCTGCCCGAGGCGCTGGAACTCATCCACCGCCCGCACAACCAGGTGGAGAAGGAGCGCGCCCAGAACCGGCTGCGCTGGGACGAGGCGTTCGTCCTGCAGGTCGCCCTGGCCCAGCGCCGGGCCGCCGACTCCGCGCTGCCCGCCGTCCCGCGCCGCGCCGTGCCCGGCGGACTGCTCGACGCCTTCGACGCCCGGCTCCCCTTCACCCTGACGGACGGTCAGCAGAAGGTGTGCGGCGAGATCTTCGCCGACCTGGCCACCGACCACCCCATGCACCGGCTGCTGCAGGGCGAGGTCGGCTCCGGCAAGACGCTGGTCGCGCTGCGCGCCATGCTCGCCGTGGTCGACGCCGGCGGCCAGGCGGTGCTACTCGCCCCCACCGAGGTGCTGGCCCAGCAGCACCACCGCTCGATCGTCGAGATGATGGGCGACCTCGCCGAGGGCGGGATGCTCGGCGGCGCGGAGCACGCCACCAAGGTCGCGCTGCTCACCGGCTCGATGGGCGCCCCCGCCCGCCGCCAGGCGATGCTCGACATGGCCTGCGGCGACGCCGGGATCACGATCGGCACCCACGCGCTGATCGAGGACAAGGTGCAGTTCCAGGACCTCGGCCTGGTCGTCGTCGACGAGCAGCACCGCTTCGGCGTCGAACAGCGCGACGCGCTGCGCGCCAAGGGCGGCCAGCCACCGCACCTGCTGGTGATGACCGCCACCCCGATCCCGCGCACCGTCGCGATGACCGTCTTCGGCGACCTGGAGACCTCCGTCCTCGACCAGCTGCCCTCCGGCCGCTCGCCGATCTCCACCCACGTCGTCCCCGCGCTGGAGAAGCCCAACTTCCTCACCCGCGCCTGGGAACGGGTCCGCGAGGAGGTCGGCAAGGGCCACCAGGCGTACGTGGTCTGCCCGCGGATCGGCGACGAGGAGGAGCCGGCCAAGGGGAAGAAGAAGCGGAAGGACGACCCGGAGGAGGTCGACGCGGGCGCCGACAGCGAGGAGCGGCGGCCCCCGCTCGCGGTGGTGGAGACCGCCGAGAAGCTCGCCAAGGGCCCGCTGGCCGGGCTGCGGGTGGAGATCCTGCACGGCCGGCTGGCACCCGACGCCAAGGACGACGTGATGCGCCGGTTCGCCGCCGGGCAGGTGGACGTGCTGGTCGCCACCACCGTCATCGAGGTCGGCGTCAACGTGCCCAACTCCACCGCGATGGTGATCATGGACGCCGACCGGTTCGGCGTCTCCCAGCTGCACCAGCTGCGCGGCCGGGTCGGCCGCGGCTCCGCCCCCGGACTCTGCCTGCTGGTCAGCGACATGCCCGCGGCCTCCGCCGCCCGGGCCCGGCTGGACGCGGTGGCCGGCACCCTGGACGGCTTCGAGCTCTCCCGGATCGACCTGGAGCAGCGCCGCGAGGGCGACGTGCTCGGGCAGGCCCAGTCCGGCGTGAAGTCCTCGCTCAAGGTGCTCTCGGTGCTCGACGACGAGGAGGTCATCGCCACCGCGCGCGCCGAGGCCACCCGGCTGGTCGCCGCCGACCCCGCACTCGCCGACCATCCCGAGCTGCGCACCGCGCTGGAGAGCCTGCTCGACGAGGACCGCGCGGAGTACCTGGAGAAGGGCTGACGGCCCGTCGGACCAGGCCGGGATGTCAGTGCTCCGGGAGAGAATGTTCGTGTTCGGGGCGCACTGCCAAGTCGCGCTCCCGACACGAGAATTGGGGGTCATTGCATGGCATTCCGTCACCTCAACGAGCTCCCGCTCGGCGACAAGGTCTTCCGGATCGAGGTCGCCAGCGAAGACGATCGCGAAGTCACCCTCACCCTGACCGGCTGGCGCGAGGGCAACTCCGCCAACCCGATCGCCTCCGGCAAGCTCCGCCTCCCGGTGGAGGACGTCGCCTCGCTGCGGATCGCGCTGAACCGCGCGCTGCGCGCCCTGGCGATCGTCGCCGACGTCTCCGAGCCGATTCCCGACCGCGACGTGCTGCGCGAGCTCTACCCCGGCCACGGCTCCCCCTGGGTGCCCCAGCACGAGGAGGAGCTGGTCCGCCGCTTCCACGACGGCGAGACCATCGCCCGGATCGCCGCCCGTTACGGCCGTACGCCCGACTCCGTCCGCACCAAGCTGCGCGAGCTGGGCCACGACCCGCGCCGCCCCGAGTACTGCCCGCCCGACGGCTGCCTGAGCTGGTCGCGCTACGCCTCGCCCGCGCTGCTGGGCGCGGCGGAGTAGACGCGCGGGGAACTGCGCGACCGGCCACCCTGCACCGGTTAGGGTCGATCGCGCAGTTCCCCGAACCCGAAGGACCATCCATGCCTCGCGTGATCGCCGGCCGTGCCGGAGGCCGCCGTCTCGCCGTGCCGCCCGGCCGGAACACCCGCCCGACCTCCGACAAGGCCCGGGAGGCGATGTTCTCCACCGTCGAGGCGCTGTACGGCCCGATCGGCGGGGCGCGGATGCTGGACCTGTTCGCGGGCAGCGGCGCGGTCGGCCTGGAGGCGCTCTCCCGCGGGGCGGCGCACGCGCTGCTGGTGGAGTCGGACGCGAGCGCGGTGAAGACCGTCCGGGAGAACGTCCGGGTGCTCGGCCTGCCGGGCGCCGAGGTGCGTGCCGACCAGGCGGAGCGGGTGATCGCGGGGGCGCCGCCGGCCGCGCCGTACGACCTGGTGTTCCTCGATCCGCCCTACGCCGTGGCCGACGAGACGCTGCGGGAGATGCTGGTCACACTCCGCTCGGGGGGCTGGCTAGCGGAGCATGTTCTCGTCACCGTGGAACGCAGCACCCGCGGGGGCGAGTTCGGCTGGCCGGACGGCTTCGAGGGGCTGCGCTCGCGTAAGTACGGCGAGGGCACCCTCTGGTACGGTCGCGCCGCCACCGAGGTTGATCAAGACTCGTAGCAACGAACCCCGACAAGGGAGCACCCGCATGCGCCGCGCCGTCTGCCCGGGGTCCTTCGACCCGATCACCAACGGACACCTCGACATCATCGAGCGCGCCTCGAAGCTGTACGACGTGGTGCACGTGGCGGTGGCGATCAACCCGAGCAAGCAGGGGATGTTCTCGATCGAGGAGCGGATCGCGCTAATCGAGGAGACCACCGCGCACCTGGGCAACATCCAGGTCGAGTCGCACCGCGGCCTGCTGGTGGACTTCTGCCGGGAGCGCGGCATCCCGGCGATCATCAAGGGCCTGCGCGCGGTCAGCGACTTCGACTACGAGCTGCAGATGGCGCAGATGAACCACGGGCTGACCGGCGTGGAGACGCTCTTCGTGCCGACCTCGCCCACCTACAGCTTCCTGTCGTCCAGCCTGGTCAAGGAGGTCGCCTCGCTCGGCGGCGACGTCTCCCACCTGCTGCCCGCCAAGGTGAACGCCCGGCTGGTCGAGCGGATCGCCGAACGCCGGAACTGACACGGCGTTGTGAGTCGCGGGGGCCTGGGCCGTACAGTCTGTACTCCCGCCCCGGGACGGCATCCGCAGCCCCGGGCACTGCCTCCGCCGCACCTCGGCGGCACACGGAAAGACAGAAGGCGCCCGTGGACGTGCAGCAGAAACTCGACGAGATCATCGCCATGGTCGAGAAGGCCAAGGCTATGCCGATGTCGTCCTCGTGCGTGGTCAACCGTGCCGAGCTGACCGGCCTGCTCCGCGACCTGCGCGACGCGATGCCCGCGGAACTCGCCCAGGCCCAGTCGGTGGTGGCGGACCATCAGCAGATGGTGGCGGACGCCCACGCCCAGGCCGACGAGATCATCCGCGGCGCGCACGACGAGCGCGGCTCGCTGATCTCCGACACCGAGGTGGTCCGGCAGGCCCAGGCCCAGGCGGACCGGATCCTCGGCGAGGCCCGTACCGAGGTGCAGACCAAGCGCGCCGAGGCCGACGACTACGTCGACTCCAAGCTGGCCAACTTCGAGGTGGTGCTCACCAAGACGCTCGGCGCGGTCGGCCGCGGCCGGCAGAAGCTGCGCGGCGACTCCGGCCTCTACGAGCCGGAGCAGGAGGCCGAGGACGGCGAGGAGTTCCAGCCGCGGATCAGCCCCAGCCCGGAGGCGGACGAGTACGTCGATGTGAAGCTCGCCACCCTGGAGGCGGTGCTCTCGGCCACCCTGGAGGCGGTCGGCAAGGGCCGCGACAAGCTGCTCGGCAAGGCCCCGATCGACGAGCTCGGCGCCTACCTGGCCGCCGCCGACGAGGCCCAGCAGCTCAAGGACCGGGCCGAGGCGGTGGCCGCCGGCTTCGCCGACGGCGGCGAGGAGCAGGCCTGGTACGCGGACGTCCCGCAGCAGCAGTCCTGGCCCGAGCAGACCCCGGTCGCGGCCGGCTGGCAGCACCCCGGCGAGGACCCCTACGCCCAGCCGCAGGCCCCGCAGTACGCCGAGGTGTACAACGGCGGCTACGACCCGGCGGCGGCCCCGCAGACCGACCCCTACGGCCAGCCCTACGGCTACCCGCAGCAGCAGGTCGACCCGTACTACCAACAGCAGCAGCAGTACCAGCCGCAGGCCTACGACCAGTGGGGCAACCCGCTGCCCGCCGACCCGCACGGCTACCAGCAGCAGCCGCAGGTCCCGCAGCAGCCCGGGCTGGACGAGACCAGCTTCTTCGACACCAGCATGATCGACATGACCAGGCTGCGAGAGCTGGGTGGCCGCTAGGCGGCGAGTTGGGTTCGGCGCGGACTCTCCGGTAGTCTGACCACTCCGGCCTGTTCGTGCCGGGTTCGCCGCGCGCCCGCACACGGGCCGCGCACCGCAGGAACCACATCCGCGCCACGCAGGAATGCGTGTCGCCACCAGGAAGTCAGGAAACCTTGAACCGCCTCGACCACCGCGACCCGCTCGTGTTCGACACGCATGAGCTCGGCCGTCGCCCCGGCTCGCTGCGCAAGGTCTCCCGCACCCTGGAGGCCCCGGCGGAGCTGGGGATCGCGGATGTGATCGGCGTCCCGGAGAAGAGCGAGATCAAGCTGGAGCTCCGCCTGGAGTCGGTGGTCGAGGGCGTGCTGGTGACCGGCACCGCCGAGGCCCACGTCGAGGGCGAGTGCTCCCGCTGCCTGGAGCCGGTGGAGGACGACCTGGAGGTCGACTTCCAGGAGCTGTACTACTACCCGGAGTCCGAGGAGCGTCACCGCGCGGTTGCGGGGGACGACTTCGACGAGGAGTCCGAGGACGAGACTTACCGCCTGGAGGGCGACCTGTTCGACCTCCAGCCGGTGCTGCGTGACGCGGTGGTGCTCGCACTGCCGCTGCAGCCGGTGTGCCAGGACGACTGCCTGGGTCTGTGCTCCGAGTGCGGGGCCCGCCTGAGCGACGACCCGTCGCACCACCACGATGCCGCCGATCCCCGGTGGGCGGCTCTGCAGGGACTCTCCGCCGCCCCCGGCGACGAGGGTGACGAGGAATAAGACACAGCGGTACCCGTGAGGGTCCCGCCGTAGAACCAGGAGATTTACCGTGGCTGTTCCGAAGCGGAAGATGTCGCGCAGCAACACGCGTCACCGCCGTTCCAACTGGAAGGCCGTCGTGCCCGCGCTCGTCGCGTGCGACCGCTGCCACGAGCCGAAGCTCGCGCACATCGCGTGCCCGAGCTGCGGCACGTACAACCGTCGCCAGGTCCTCTCGGTCTGATCGGCGGGTGCACGGATCGATGTCGGACGGTGGCAGTTCCTCTCGCAAGCCGACCCCTGCGACCAACGGGGGTAAGGGCAGCGGGCCGGCCTCGACCGAATACGACGTCCTGGAAGGGCGCCTCGGGTACCCACTTGAGCGCGCCCTTCTGGTACGTGCCCTGACCCACCGCTCGTACGCGTACGAGAACGGCGGGTTGCCCACCAACGAACGCCTGGAGTTCCTCGGCGACTCGGTGCTGGGCCTCGTGGTGACCGACACCCTCTACCGCCTCCACCCGGAGGTCGCCGAGGGGACGCTCGCCAAACTCCGAGCCGCGGTGGTCAACTCCCGCGCGCTCGCCGAGGTCGGCCGCGGCCTGGACCTCGGAACCTTCATCCGGCTCGGCAAGGGTGAGGAGGGTACCGGGGGCCGTGACAAGTCGTCGATCCTCGCCGACACCGTCGAGGCCGTGATCGGTGCCATCTACCTCGACCAGGGGCTCGACTCGGCCACGGACTTCGTCCACCGGCTGTTCGACCCGCTGATCGCGGAGTCCGCCCAGCTCGGCGCGGGCCTGGACTGGAAGACCAGCCTCCAGGAACTCACCGCCGCCGTCGGCATCGGCGTGCCCGAGTACGTGGTCACCGAGTCCGGACCCGACCACGAGAAGACCTTCACCGCCGCCGCCCGGGTGGCCGGCGAGGACTTCGGCACCGGCACCGGCCGCTCGAAGAAGGAAGCCGAACAGAAGGCCGCCGAGTCCGCCTGGCGGGCCATCAAGGCCAAGCACGACGGCGACTCCTCCGCGGCCGCCTGAGCCGTGCCCGAACTCCCCGAAGTCGAAGTCGTCCGCCGCGGCCTGGCCCGCTGGGCCGCGGGACGCCGGGTCTCCGACATCGAGGTGCTGCACCCGCGCGCGGTCCGCCGCCAGCCCGGTGGCGCCGAGGAGTTCACCGCCCTGCTGCGCGGCCGGACCCTCGGCGAACCGCAGCGCCGCGGCAAGTACCTGTGGGTGCCGCTCGACGACGGCCTCGCGCTGCTCGGCCACCTCGGCATGAGCGGCCAACTGCTGGTCCAGGAACCCTCCCTGGAGGACTCCGTACACCTGCGGGTGCGGCTGCGCTTCGCCGACGGCGGCACCGAGCTGCGCTTCGTCGACCAGCGGACCTTCGGCGGCCTCGCCGTCGAGGAGGCCGAGCCCGGCGACCCCGAGTCGACCCCGCTCTCGCTCGCCCACATCGCCCGCGACCCGCTCGACCCGCGCTTCGACGACGACGCCTTCGTCGCCGCCCTGAAGGCCAAGCGCACCACGGTGAAGCGCGCCCTGCTCGACCAGACCCTGATCTCCGGCGTCGGCAACATCTACGCCGACGAGGCCCTCTGGCGCAGCCGCCTCCACTACGACCGCCCCACCGCCACCCTGACCCGCCCCACCGCCCTGGCGCTGCTCCAGCACGCCCGCGACGTGATGACGGCCGCGCTGGCGGTCGGCGGGACGAGCTTCGACTCGATGTACGTCAACGTCAACGGCGAGAGCGGCTACTTCTCCCGCGACCTCGACGCGTACGGCCGCGAGGGCCGGCCCTGCCGCCGCTGCGGGACGGCGATGCGCCGCGACGCGTGGATGAACCGCTCCAGCTACTACTGCCCGAAGTGCCAGCGCCGGCCGCGGTGAGCGGTCACTGCTTGTTGGCGGCGGGCTGCTGGTGGTCGCGGTCGGCCTGCTGCAGCGCCCCCGCGCTCTCGCCCTCGCCGAAGTAGGCGACGCCGACCGCGCTGACCACGGCGAGGACGAAGCCGGAGGCGGCGAGCCAGCCGAGGCCGGGGCGCGAGGAGTCGCCGAGCCACAGCACGCCGACGGCGCCGGGGACGACGGTCTCGCCGACCACGAGGGCGGCGGTGGCGCCGTTGACCGAGCCGACCTGGAGGGCGACGGTGTGCAGGTACATGCCACCGAGGCCGCCGACCAGGACGGCGTAGAGGGCGGGGTCGGCGAGCAGCGCGGTGATCGAGAACGGCTGGACGCCGTCGAGGATGCGCACGCCGATGCCGAGGGCGCCGAAGCCGAGGCCGGAGAGCAGGCCGGCCACGATGGCACCGCTGGAACCGAGCCGGCGGACGATCAGGGAGCCGCCGGCGATCAGGACCACCGAGCCGATCAGCAGCCACCAGTGGAAGGAACGGGCGGCGTCGTGGCCGCCCTCGGGCCCGGCGGCGACGGCGAGCAGCACCAGGGCGCCGCACAGGATGCCGATGGACAGCCACTCCAGCTGACGCAACCGCAGGCCGAGCAGCTTGACCGAGAGCAGCGCGGTGATCACCAGGTTGGCGCTGATGATGGTCTGCGACAGAAACAGCGGCAGCAGCCGCGCGGCGAGCGCGCCGAGGCCGAAGCCGATGAAGTCCAGCACCGTGCCGAGGATGAACTCCCAGGTGACGGCGGCCTTGGCGGTGGAGGACAGGCTCGGGCCGCCGTGCTCGGTGACCGCCTCGGCGGAGGCCTCCTGGCGGGCCGAGCGGCGGGCGCCGAGCGCTTGCAGCACCGAACCGGTGCCGTAGCAGACGGACGCCGCGACGGCGGTGACGAGGCCGAGAATCACCAGGGGCTCCTGTCGAGGAGGGGAAGATCGTCCCCCACTATGCCCGTTCGGCGGGCGTGCGCGGAGCGCGGAGGGTGAACTCCGGCCGGTCGGCGGGGGCGCGGGGCGCCGTCCTCGGCCTGCGGTAGGGGGTGGTCCCGGGGACGGATCGGCCTGGGGTAGGGCGTGGGTTCGAGTCGCGGACCGGTACCGTCTGAAGTATGAGAACTGTGCTCCGCCGCCCCCGGGCCTCCGTGCCGGCCGCCGCGCTGGCCGTGCTGCTGGGCCTGCTGATGCTGTTCGGCCTGTCCGCACCCGCCTCGGCGGCGGGGCTGAACGACGCGGCCGACTCGCTCAAGAAGTCCCAGGTGTACGTCGACCCGTCGATGACCGCCCGGTTCTCCAAGGACCAGGCCGACGCGCTGGCGAAGAAGCTGGAGAAGGCCGACAAGCCGATCTTCGTCGCGGTGCTGCCGGACAGCCCGGCCTACCCGCCCAAGACCCTGGCCAACGACCTGCGCACCAAGGTCGGCATCGTCGGCGTCTACGCGATCTGGCGCGGCAACGAGTTCAAGGCCTTCTCCGACGCGAAGGCGCTGCCCCCCGCCGCCTCCGACCGGATCGCCGGCGCCGCGGTGCGGTCGAACTCCGGTGACATCAACGCCACCGTCAACGAGTTCGTCGACAGCGCCGCGAAGCAGACCAAGGGCGACGGCCCGAACCACAGCATCTCCGCCGCGGTGTTCATCGTCCCGATCGTGATCCTGGGCCTGCTCGGCGGCGGCGTCTTCCTGCTGTTCCGGCGGGCCAAGAAGCGCAAGCAGGAGAAGGCCCGGGCCGAGCTCGCCCAGCTGCGCACCGTGGTGGACGAGGACATCACCGCCTTCGGCGAGGAGCTCGACCGGCTGGAGTTCAACCCGGGCGCCCCCGACGCCGACGACGTGCAGCGCACCGACTACTCGCGCGCGCTGGACGCCTACGACCGGGCCAAGCGGACCATGGACGAGGCGAAGAAGCCTGAGGACGTCCTCCCGGTCACCGAGGCGCTGGAGGACGGCCGGTTCGCGCTGGCCACGCTGGCCGCCCGCCGCGAGGGCCGGCCGCTGCCGGAGCGCCGGGTCCCCTGCTTCTTCGACCCGCGGCACGGCCCCTCGGTCGCCGACGTCCAGTGGGCCCCGCCCGGCGGCGCGCCCCGCTCCGTCCCGGCCTGCGCCGACGACGCGGCCCGCCTCGCCAGCGGCCAGGCCCCGGACATCCGCACCGTGGAGACCGAGCACGGCCACCAGCCGTACTGGAACGCCGGCCCGGCCTACAGCCCCTGGGCGGGCGGCTACTTCGGCGGCGGCATGCTCCCCGGCCTGCTGGTCGGCACCGTGCTCGGCTCGGCGCTCTCCTCCCCGGGCTACGCCTACGCGGCCGGCGACTACGGCCACGGCGGCACCGTCGACTACAACGACGGCGCGGACGCCGGCGAGTACTCGGGCGCCGACTTCAACTCCTCGGACTTCGGCGGCGGCTTCGACGGCGGCAACGACTTCGGCGGCGGCGGCGACTTCGGCGGCGGCTTCGACGGTGGCGGCGGCGGGGACTTCGGCTCGTTCTGATCCGCTCGTCCTGATCCGCCCGACGGCCCCCGGTCCCCGGACCGGGGGCCGTCGTCAGGTCCGGACCCGTGCGGTCGCGTCCGCTCCGGCGGGCACCGGCCGGTCCGCGGGCTCCCGGCGGCCCAGCACGAGGACGGTGACCGCGCAGGAGGCCAGCTGCCAGAGCGCTCCGAACCCGAGCACCGCGGCCGTCCCGGCGGCGTCCGCGACCGGCCCGGCCAGCGCCAGCCCGACCGGCCCGAAGGCGAAGGCGCCGAGCGTGCCGTACGCGCTGACCCGGCCCAGCGCCTCGGCGGGGACGTGACGCTGCGTCAGGGTGGCGAACAGGGTGCCGCAGACGATCGAGGTCACCCCGGCCCCGGCCGCCGCGAGCGCCACGCCCGGGAGCGGCCACCCCAGCGCCAGCGCCCCCGAGGGCAGCGCCCACCCCGCAGTCGCCGCAACCGCCGTGCGCAGCGGACGCCGCGGCTGCCGGCCCAGCAGCACCAGCCCGCCCAGCACCGCGCCCGCCCCGTACGCGCCCATCACCAGCCCCCAGCCGCCGGGCCCGCCCAGCCGGTCGCGCGCCACCACCGGACCCAGGACCAGGAACGGCGCCCAGACCAGCAGGTTGAACAGGCACGCCTGCAGCGACGACACCCACAGCCACCGCCGCCCGCCGAACTCGCCCCAGCCCGCCCGCAGCTCGGCCACCAGCGAGGCCCCGCCCGGACGCGGCGCCCCGCCCGGCAGCCGCAGCAGCGCCAGCGCGGCGAAGCCCGCCGCGTACGAGGCGGCGTCCGCCAGCAGCACCCAGCCCGGCCCGGCCACGGCGGTGAGCAGCCCGGCCAGCGCCGGTCCGGCGACCGCGGCGCCGTTTCGCGCGATGCCCAACAGGGCGTTGGCGTCCGCGAGTTCGTCGGCCGGCAGGAGCCGCGGCAGCAGCGCCTCCAGGGCCGGCAGGAACACCGCCTCGGCCAGGCCCCACAGCACCATCAGTGCCGCCAGTGCCCAGACCCGTCCCTGCCCGGCGAACAGCAGCCCGGCGACGGCCGCCTGGGTCAGACAGCGCAACCCGTCCGAGCCGAGCATCACCCGCCTGCTGCCCCACCGGTCGGCCGCCGCCCCGCCGAGCACCAGCAGCAGCACGATCGGCAGGATCCGCGCGGTCATCACCACACCGAGCGCCGATCCGCCGCCCCCGCCGTCCAGCACCGCGAACGCCACCGCGACCGAGGCCATCGAGGACCCGAAGAGCGAGACGGCGTACCCGGCGAAGAAGAGGCGGAACTCGGGTCGTGAAGTCGGCTTCATGACGGCAGCGTGCCCCGGGCGATCCGCGCCCGGCAAGGTCTTTGGCCGAAGAAGTTGAGCCAGTGTCAGGCAATTTTGGCGAAGGTGGAGACAGTCGCAGTAAATTCAGGATTTACCGCAGTACATCGCCGTGGTTGACGCGTCATCCACTCATAGGTTTACTGCGGTCATGACGATGCCCGTGGAGTTTGCCGTCGCAGCGGAGCGGTACCTGGCGGAGGCCCGGCTCGGGGAGGGGTCGCGGCGGGTCTACCGGATCGCGCTGCACACCTGGGCCTGGCTGCTGGTGGAGCGCGTCCCGCCGGTGGGGGCGGAGCGGCGGCGGGCGGATCCGCCCGTGGTGCCGTTGGCGCTGCTGGACGGGCCGGGCGCGGCGGAGCGGGTGGCGGCGGCGTTCGCGTCGCGGGCCGCGGCGGTCGGGGCGCGGACCGCGAACCGCGAGCTGTCGGCGCTGCGCGGGGCGGTCCGGTGGTGGCGGGGGCGGGGCTGGCTGACGGTCGACCCGGTCGAGGGGGTGCGGCCGGTGGCGGCCGAGCCGGCCGGGGGGCGACCGACCGAGGCCGAGCTGCGCGCGGTGCTGGCGCTGCGGGTGCCGCTCCGGGAGAAGGTGCTGTGGCACCTGGTGCGGGAGACCGGCGCGCCGATCGAGCGGCTGCTGGCGCTGGACGTGGACCGCCTCGACCTGGCGAACCGTCGGGCACGGGTGGGCGCGGGGGAGCGCCCGCTGCGCTGGCGAGGCGGGGCGGCCCGGCTGCTGCCGCTGCTGGTGGCCGGCCGGAGTGCCGGCCCGCTCTTCCTCACCGACCGGCGCGCCCCGGCCGGCACCCCGGTCGGCGACCGCTGCCCGCTCACCGGTCGGGCCCGCCTCTCCTACCGGCGGGCCGCCGAACTGTTCACCGCGGCCACCGCCCCGCTGGATCCGGCCGGCCGCGGCTGGACGCTGCACCGGCTGGCCGAGCCGCACCGGTAGTGGACCCCCGGAGTGCCCGGCGTGCTCGGTGGGGAGGGTCGGTGGAAGGGGCGTGAAGCCCGTTCCGTGCGCCCTGTTCGTGCCGGACTATGGTCAGCACATGCAAGGTCGTGACAGTCACCATCCCGTTCGCGCCACCATCTGGGTGCGCGGGCGAGTCCAGCAGGTGGGGTTCCGCTGGTGGACCAGGGCCAGGGCTCTGGAGATCGGGCTGACGGGCTACACGAGCAACCTCGGCGACGGCCGCGTACAGGTGGTCGCCGAGGGGTCGCACGCGGACTGCGAGCGGCTGATCGCCGCGCTGCGCGGGCCCGGAACGCCAGGTCAGGTCACCGGTGTCACCGAGATCTGGACCGCCGTGGGCGAGGGGTACGAGGGCTTCGCGATCAGATGAGCACACCGCGGTTGCCGGTCGGAGGAGAGCCGCCGGCAACTGCCGGTGTCATGCGGTTGCCTTCTGGGCAGACTCGTGGTTGACTCCGCAAGCGTAGTGATCCACTACCCCGGCCGATGGCGTGCGCACTCCGCTATGCAGGTGACAGGGGCGCGGTAGCGTGCGGTGATCGTGTTGACCCGTACCGTCTTTGGTGAGACGCTGGAAACCCGCGCACAGGTCTGCGTTCAACCGGCGGGGCCACGCCGTATGAGTTCGCTGCTCAGCTTCGGCTGCCTCGTAGTGCCCAGCCAGCACGTCCGGCTGCTCAGACGCGTGCGTATCCCTTCCCCCAAGACCCACACCGTACACGGTTCGGTCACTCAGCGTGGAGGACCATACATCATGGCAAAGGCGCTTCTCGGGTACGTCGGCGGCCCCGACCCGCGAATGCTCACCGAGATGCGACGGCTGCAGCAGCGCGTCCAGGACCTGGAGAACGAGCTCATGAAGCTCCAGGCCGAGAACGACGAACTGTCCGCCGTCGTCGACGAGCACTCGCTGCTCAGCAGCATCGACCTGGACCAGCGCGAGCCGGCCCTCACCTGATCGCTCGTGGTCCTCACGATCGACGCTGTGGTGCACTGAGCTTCCCCGTCAGGGGATGGCAGCCTGCAAGGGACGTCCGAGGTGGACGTCCCTTCGTCGTTTCCGGAAGTCTCTTTTGCCGTAAGGTGCCCGGCCCGCGGCGTGGTCAAACCGTCGCCTGAGGGTCCGTCGGCAGCCCGGCCGGATACAGTCGCCAACGGCGGCGGTGACGGCGAGGCGAGGAGGGTCGGGCGGTGCACCTGAAGAGTCTGACGCTGCGCGGCTTCAAGTCCTTCGCCTCGGCCACCACCCTGCGTTTCGAACCCGGCATCACCTGCGTGGTCGGGCCCAACGGCTCCGGCAAGTCCAACGTGGTGGACGCGCTGTCCTGGGTGATGGGCGAGCAGGGCGCCAAGTCGCTGCGCGGCGGCAAGATGGAGGACGTGATCTTCGCGGGCACCAGCGGGCGCGCCCCGCTCGGCCGCGCCGAGGTCAGCCTCACCATCGACAACACCGACGGCGCGCTGCCCATCGACTACTCCGAGGTCACCATCACGCGGACCATGTTCCGCAACGGCGGCAGCGAGTACGCGATCAACGGCACGGTCTGCCGGCTGCTCGACATCCAGGAGCTGCTCTCCGACTCCGGCATCGGCCGCGAGATGCACGTGATCGTCGGCCAGGGCCAGCTCGACTCCGTGCTGCACGCCGACCCGATGGGGCGGCGGGCCTTCATCGAGGAGGCGGCCGGCGTCCTCAAGCACCGCAAGCGCAAGGAGAAGGCGCTGCGGAAGCTCGACGCGATGCAGGGCAACCTCAACCGGGTGCAGGACCTGGTCGCCGAACTGCGCCGCCAGCTCGGGCCGTTGGGACGGCAGGCGAAGATCGCCCGCCGGGCCGCCGGGATCCAGGCGGAACTGCGCGACGCCCGGCTGCGGCTGCTCGCCGACGACCTGCTGACGCTGCGCCGGGCCGTCGAGGCCGAGGTCGCCGACGAACTCGCCCTGAAGCTGCGCCGCACCACCGTCGAGCAGGAGCTCGCCGCGGCGATCCAGCGCGAGGCGGTGCTGGAGGCCCAGGTCGAGCAGCTCGGGCCGGCCCTGGAGGCGGCCCGGCAGACCTGGTACCGGCTCTCCTCGCTGGCCGAGCGCACCCGCGGCACCATCGGACTGGCCGAAGCCCGGATCCGCGCCGCCGCCACCGCCGGGCAACTGGAGGAACGGCGCGGCCGCGACCCCGAGGAGCTGGAGCGGGAGGCCGAACGCGTCCGCGAGGAGGAGGCCGCGCTCGAGGAGGCCCTGGAGCAGGCCCGGTACGCGCTGGCCGAGGCCGTCGAGGAACGCGCCGAACTCGAACGGGAGCTGGCCGCCGAGGAGCTGCGGCTGAAGGCCGCCGCCCGGGCGATCGCCGACCGGCGCGAGGGACTCGCCCGGTTGCAGGGCCAGGCCGCCGCTGCCCGCTCCCGGGCCGGCGCCGCCGAAGCCGAGATCGAACGGCTCGTCGCCGCCCGCGACGAAGCCGTGCTGCGGGCCGAAGCCGCCCAGGCCGAGTACGAGCAGCTGCGCGAGCGGAGCGAGGAGTCGGCGGCGGGCGACGAGGAGCTGGACGCCCGGGTGGAACAGGCCCGGGCCGCGCTGCGGGACGCCGAACGGGCGGTGTCCGCGGAGCGCGAGGCGCTCGCCGCGGCGGAGAAGGAACGCGCCGCGCTGACCGCCCGGCACGACACCCTGGCCCTCGGGCTGCGCCGCAAGGACGGCAGCGGCCGGCTGCTCGGCGAGCCCGGCGTACTCGGCACCGCCGCCGAACTGCTGGTGGTGGAGGCCGGGTTCGAGCTGGCGGTGGCCGCCGGGCTGGGCGCCGCCGCGGAGGCCGTGGCGGTGCGCGGGCCCGAGGTCGCCGTCGAGGCGCTGGCACGGCTGCGGGCCGAGGACGCCGGACGGGCGGTGCTGCTGATCGCCGACGGTGCGGCGGACCTCGCCGTGGTCGGCGGGTTGCCCGAAGGCGCGCGCTGGGCCGCGCAGTTGGTGAGCGGCCCGGAGTCGGTGGCGGCCGCGGCGCGGTGGCTGCTGCGCACCGCCGCGGTGGTCGAGGACCTGGCCGCCGCCGGGGGGCTGCTCGCCGCGCTGCCCGACTGGACGGCCGTCACCCGCGACGGCGACCTGCTGTCGGCGGCGGTCGCCCAGGGCGGCTCGGCCGGAGCGCCCAGCCTGCTGGAGACCCAGGCGGCGGTCGCCGAAGCCGCCCGGGGGATCGAGGAACTCGACCGGCGCTGCGCCGAGTCGGCCGAGCGGCTGGCCGAGCGCGCCGAGCAGCGCCGGGAACTCGTCACCGAGGTCGAGCAGTTGACGGTCCTTCGGCGTCAGGGCGAGAAGCAGCGGGCCGAACTCGCCGGGGCACTGGGCCGATTGGGCGGCGCTGCCCGGGCCGCCGCGGGCGAGGCCGAGCGGATGGCGAGCGCCGCCGCCAAGGCCGAGAGCGGACTCGGCGACGCCCGGGCCGCCGCCGAGGAGCTGGCCGAACGGCTCGCCGCCGCCGAGGAGTCGGCCGAGTCCGGCGAGGACGAACCCGACCCCGCCGAGCGGGACCGGCTGGCCACCGCCTCCTCCGCCGCCCGGCAGGGCGAGATGGAGTCCCGGCTCGCGGTCCGCACCGACGAGGAGCGGGTCCGCTCGCTGTCCGGCCGCGCCGACCAGCTCGACCGCGCTGCCCGCGCCGAGCGCGAGGCCCGCGCCCGCGCCGCCGAGCGCCGGGCCCGCGCCCGCCGGGAGTCCGCCGTGGCCACCGCCGTCGCCGCCGGGGCCCGCCAACTGCTCGGCCGGATCGAGGAGTCGCTCGCCGCCGCCGAGACCGAACGCGCCGCCGTCGAAGCCGACCGCAGCGGCCGGGAGACCGAGCTGCGGCAGTTCCGCGAACACGGCCGCGAACTCAAGGCCGAACTCGACCGGCTGGTCGACGCCGGGCACCGCGACGAGGTGCTGCGCGCGGAGAAGCGGCTGCGGATCGAGCAACTGGAGTCCAAGGCCCTCGACGAGTTCGGCATCGAGGGCGGCGAGCTGCTGAACGGCTACGGCCCCGACCAGCCCGTCCCCGCGCCGCCGCCCGAGGACGGGCAGGAACCCGGCGAGCCGCGGCCGTACGTCCGCGCCGAGGTGGAGAAGCGGCTCAAGGCCGCCGAGCGCGCGTACCAGCAGCTGGGCAAGGTCAACCCGCTGGCGCTGGAGGAGTTCGCCGCGCTGGAGGAACGGCACAAGTTCCTCGGCGAGCAGCTCGACGACCTGCGCCGGAGCCGGCGTGACCTGATGGACATCGTCCGCGACGTCGACACCCGGGTCGAGCAGCTGTTCACCGCCGCGTACCACGACACCGCCGCGCAGTTCGAAGGCGTCTTCTCCCGGCTCTTCCCCGGCGGCGAGGGCCGGCTGATCCTCACCGACCCGGAGAACATGCTCACCACCGGCGTCGAGGTCGAGGCCCGGCCGCCCGGCAAGAAGGTCAAGCGACTCTCGCTGCTGTCCGGCGGTGAGCGCTCGCTCACCGCGGTGGCCATGCTGGTGTCGATCTTCAAGGCCCGGCCCAGCCCGTTCTACGTCATGGACGAGGTCGAGGCGGCGCTCGACGAAACCAATCTGCGGCGACTGATCGCGATCATGGAGGAGCTCCGGGAGAGCTCCCAGCTGATCGTGATCACCCATCAGAAACTCACCATGGAATCCGCCGACGCGCTGTACGGCGTGACCATGAAGGGCGACGGCATCTCGCAGGTGATCAGCCAGCGGCTGCGGATGCCGGAGAAAGCCGGGAAGAAGCAACAGTCGGAGTCGTCGGAGCCGGGGGACGGCGTAGGCGCTAAGTGATACTGGACGGGTTATGGAATACGTGATCCTTGCCGTAGTCATCGCGGTGGTCGCCGTCGGCGCGATCGCCGGGCTCGTCGTTTCCGGCAGACGACGCAAAGAGCTGAGCAAACCGACCGCGCAGCCGACCATCACCGCGCCTGCGCCCGCGCCGAAGCCTGAGGCGGAACCGAAGGCCGAGGCGGAGCCGGGGGCCGGGGCTGCTGCGGCTACGGCTCCGGAGGCCCGGGCCCAGGCCCAGGCTGCGGAGGCCGAGGCTGTGGCGCCCGAGGCGCCGGCCGAGGAGGTGCGGATCGAGGAGGCGGAGGCCGCCCCCGCGATCGAGGTGCCCGAGCCGACCGCGGGCCGGCTGGTGCGGCTGCGCTCCCGGCTGTCGCGTTCGCAGTCGACGCTCGGCAAGGGCCTGCTCACGCTGCTCTCCCGGGACCGGCTCGACGAGGACACCTGGGAGGAGGTCGAGGACACCCTGCTCACAGCGGACGTCGGTGTCGCGGCCACCCAGGAGCTGGTCGAGAACCTGCGCACCCGGGTGAAGGTGCTCGGCACCCGCACCCCCGACGAACTGCGCGCGCTGCTGCGCGAGGAGCTGGTCAACCTGATCGGCCCCGAGATGGACCGCACGGTCCGCTCGGTCAAGCACGAGGAAGGCCCGGCGGTCGTCCTGGTCGTGGGCGTGAACGGCGTGGGCAAGACCACCACGACCGGCAAGCTCGCGCGCGTGCTGGTCGCCGACGGGCGCAGGGTGGTGCTCGGCGCGGCCGACACCTTCCGGGCCGCCGCCGCCGACCAGCTGCAGACCTGGGGCGAGCGGGTCGGTGCGCACACCGTCCGCGGCCCCGAGGGCGGCGACCCCGCGTCGGTCGCCTTCGACGCGGTCAAGGAGGGCATCGCCGAGGGCGTCGACACCGTCCTGGTCGACACCGCCGGGCGACTGCACACCAAGACCGGCCTGATGGACGAACTCGGCAAGGTCAAGCGGGTGGTCGAGAAGCACGGGCCGGTGGACGAGGTGCTGCTGGTCCTCGACGCGACCACCGGACAGAACGGGCTGGTCCAGGCCCGGGTGTTCGCGGAGGTCGTGGACATCACCGGCATCGTGCTCACCAAGCTGGACGGCACCGCGAAGGGCGGCATCGTGATCTCGGTCCAGCGGGAGCTGGGCGTTCCGGTGAAGCTGATCGGACTCGGCGAGGGCGCGGACGACCTGGCGCCGTTCGAGCCGGGGGCGTTCGTGGACGCGTTGCTCGGCTGAGAGCTGGTGCGAGATCGGCCCGTGGAGGGGAGTTCCCTCTGCGGGCCGATCTCGCTGTGGGGGAGTGGTTGCTCGCGCAGTTCCCCGCGCCCCTGGCGTTGCGCGTCCTGGCGGTGCGCGGCCGGTGCTAGCTGGCGAATTCGGCGGTGCGGTGGTGGCGGGTGCGGTGGCAGGCGTAGGCGAGGGTGCCGAGGAGGAGACGGGCCTCGGGCGGGGCCTCGTGGGTGGGGCGGCGCAGCCATCGCATCGGGCCGAGGGCCGCGAGGGGGGTGGGCGGGGCGGCGAGGTAGGAGCCGAGGCCGTGGCAGGTGAGGTCGAGCGAGGCGTCGTCCCAGCCCATCCGGTAGAGCAGGTCGGGGAGCCGCTCGGCGGTGCCGGGGGCGACGAAGAAGAGCAGCCGGCCGGCGGGGGAGGCGAGCACCGGGCCGACCTGGGTGCCCATCCGTTCGAGGCGTACCAACGCCTGCAGGCCGGGCTGGGCCGGGACGTCGAGGACGTCGAACTGGTGGCCGGTGGGGAGCAGCAGCGGGGCGTCGGCCGGACAGTCGGCGGCGAGGTCCGCGGCGGTGGCGCCGGGCGGGATCGCGGGGCCGACGCCCAGGTGCAGGTTGGGCGCGGCGCAGCGCGGAACGCCGCAGTCGCAGCCGGTCTCGGTGTGCGCGGGCGGGCTGCCGGCGGCGAGGGTCCAGCCCCAGCGCCCGGAGTACTCGGCGGCGGCCTGGAGCGCGGTGGGCCGGGTGCGGCGGCGGGCGCCGAGGGGTGCGAGCCGCAGGGTGCCGAACAGCTTGTCCATGCCTCCCCCAACAGGTTCAGCTTGCCGGTGGTTACGGGATGGTGACGGACCGTCGACACTTGGGCGTGTGGCGCGGGGCGCGGTGGCGGCGCGCGCGGACCGGCGCACACCGATCCGGGTGGCGCTGGCGAGCAGGCGCCTTGCACCGGTGCGTCGGATGCCGGATCGTCGTTGCCGCAACGCGTGCCTCCTCCGGGTCCTGGCATGTGCCGGGGTCATGCGGGGTGATTCCCAGTGAAGCGCGCATCGTCGTCCGGTAGTTCACTCGTGGGGGTGGCGAAAGGTGGCGTTTCTCCGGCGTTGCTCCCCCGGATGGCGGAGGGCCGCTACGTTCGGCATACGGAACGCAGCGGACCGGTCACGCGGTCGGCGGTTGGACGAGATCGAGTCAGGCGAGCGGGGCCCCGGGGTCGGGGCGGGATGGGGACGGACCCATGGGTGAGAAGCAGCCGAACGAGAAGCTGGGCTCCTGGTTCGCGCGCAGCGGTTGGTCGAAGGGTGAGCTGGCGCGCCAGGTGAACCGCCGGGCACGGCAGATGGGTGCGCACCACGTCTCCACCGACACCTCCCGGGTGCGCCGCTGGCTGGACGGCGAGCAGCCGCGCGAGCCGATCCCGAAGATCATGTCGGAGCTGTTCTCGGAGCGCTTCGGCTCGGTGGTCTCGATCGAGGACCTGGGCCTGCGCGCCGCCATCCCGGTGACCACCGTGGGCAGCGGGGTCGACCTGCCGTGGAGCGCGCCGCAGACGGTGCAGCTGATCAGCGAGTACTCGCGCAGCGACCTGATGCTCAACCGCCGTGGATTCCTGGGCACTTCGCTGGCGCTGACGGCCGGTGCGGCGCTGATCGAGCCGATGCAGCGGTGGCTGACGCCCGGTCCGAGCGGCGCGCCCACGCCGATCCTGGCGGCGGCCAACGGCGGGGAGCGGTTCTCCGGCCGGCTCTCCGAGCCGGAGCTGCAACTGCTGGAGCAGACCACCGAGATGTTCCGCCAGTGGGACGCGCAGAACGGTGGCGGGCTGCGCCGCAAGGCGGTCGTCGGCCAACTCCACGAGGTCACCGACCTGTTGCAGGAGACCTACCCCGAGGCGACCACCAAGCGGCTGTTCCGGATCACTGCCGAACTCGCCCACCTGGCCGGCTTCATGTCGTACGACGTGGGCATGCACCCGAGCGCGCAGAAGTACTACGTCCTGGCGCTGCACGCCGCCAAGGAGGCCGGGGACCGGCCGTTCGGCGCGCTGATCCTGACCGACATGAGCCGGCAGATGATCCACCTCAACCGCGGCGAGGACGCGCTGGAGCTGATCCACCTGGCGCAGTACGGCAGCCGGGACACCGCGACCGCGCGCCAGCAGGCGCTGCTGTTCGCGATGGAGGCCCGGGCGTACGCCACCATCGGCGAGGTCAACCGGTGCGCCCGCGCGGTCCGGCTGGCGGAGGACACCTTCAGCGACATCCACTCCGGCGAGGACACGCCGCCGTGGCTGCGGTTCTTCTCGACCGCCGAGCTGAACGCGGAGAACGCGCACTCGTACCGCGACCTGGCGTACACCTCCAGCCGCGGCAACGCGATGGCCAAGCAGGCGGAGCCGCTGATGACCAAGGCGGTCGACCTGTTCAAGCAGGACCCGGACCACGTCCGCACCTACGCCTTCAACCTGGTCGGCATGGCCTCGGTGCGCCTGCTGCAGAACGAGCCGGAGGACGCGGCGAAGTACTGCGAGGAGGCGGTGGACATCGCCAAGAAGGTGCGCTCGGAGCGGCTGAACACCCGCGTGCGCAAGACCTCCGAGGCGGCCACCCGGGACCACCGCGGCGTCCCCGGCGTGGACCGGCTCGCCGAGCGGGTGGTGCACGACATCCCGGAGTTCGTCTCGGTCGTCTGACCCGACCGGAGGGGCGCGCAGACGTATAACACGCCGTGTCCAGTACGCGTCACCTGCCGTGGTTCACGCGCCCGTAACGGGCGCGTCAACCACGTCACTGCGGCGAAACACCGAGCCGCATCGGCCGAAACCCACCTTCGGCACTCTCCTCTCATCGCCGACACGCCGGGATGGCACGGGACAGGTGTCCCGGCGTGGAGCGGCCTTCATTCGAGGAGACGCCGATGCCGGACGGCTTCAGCGCGGGCGATACCGCCTTCGTATTCATCAGTGCGGCCCTGGTCATGTTGATGACCCCGGGCCTGGCCTTCTTCTACGGAGGCATGGTCAGGGTCAAGAGCACCCTCAACATGCTCGTGATGAGCTTCATCTCGCTGGCGATCGTCAGCGTGCTCTGGGTGCTCTACGGGTACTCGCTGGCCTTCGGCACGGACGCGGGCGCCGGTCTGATCGGCAACCTCGACCACGTGGGCATGCGCGACATCGGGATGAACAGCCTGACCGGAACCATCCCGGTCACCGCGTTCGCCGCCTTCCAGCTGATGTTCGCGATCATCACCCCGGCGCTGATCAGCGGCGCCATCGCGGACCGTGCCAAGTTCGCCGCCTGGAGCCTGTTCGTGGCGCTCTGGGTGACCGTCGTCTACTTCCCGGTCGCGCACTGGGTGTTCTTCTTCGACGGCGGCAACGGCGGCTGGCTGGGCGACCGCAACGGCGTGATCGACTTCGCCGGCGGTACCGCGGTGCACATCAACGCCGGTGCGGCGGGCCTGGCCCTGGCGCTGGTGCTGGGCAAGCGGATCGGCTTCAAGAAGGACCCGATGCGTCCGCACAGCCTGCCGCTGGTGATGCTCGGCTCCGGCCTGCTGTGGTTCGGCTGGTTCGGCTTCAACGCCGGCTCGGCGCTGGCCGCCAACGGCGTGGCGGGCATGGCCTTCATGAACACCCAGGTGGCCACCGCCGCCGCGGTGCTCGGCTGGCTGGCCTACGAGAAGATCCGGCACGGCGCGTTCACCACCCTCGGCGCCGCCTCCGGCGCGGTGGCCGGCCTGGTCGCCATCACCCCGGCCTGTGGCTCGGTGTCGATGCTCGGCGCGCTCGCCATCGGCGTCATCGCGGGTGCCGCCTGCGCCGCCGCGATCAGCCTGAAGTACCGCTTCGGCTTCGACGACTCGCTCGACGTGGTCGGCGTCCACCTGGTCGGCGGCATCATCGGCTCGCTGCTGATCGGCCTGTTCGCCACCGGCCACGTCGGCCAGACCGCGTCCGGCCTGTTCTACGGCGGCGGCTTCACCCAGCTGGGCAAGCAGACCCTCGGTGTGGTCGTGGTCCTGGTCTACTCCTTCGTCGTCTCCTGGGTGCTGGGCTTCGGGATCCAGAAGACCATCGGCTTCCGGGTCTCCGAGGACGTCGAGGTGGCCGGCATCGACCAGGCCGAGCACGCCGAGTCCGCCTACGACTTCACCGCGGTCGGCGCCAGCATCGCCCGCGCCGTGGCGGCCCACCCCACCGCTCCCGCCAGCACCCAGAAGACCGAGGTCGACGCCTGATGAAGCTCATCACCGCCGTCATCAAGCCGCACCGACTGGACGAGGTCAAGGAGGCCCTGCAGGCCTTCGGCGTGCACGGTCTGACCGTCACCGAGGCCAGCGGCTACGGCCGGCAGCGCGGCCACACCGAGGTCTACCGCGGCGCCGAGTACACCGTCGACCTGGTGCCGAAGGTCCGGATCGAGATACTGGCCGAGGACGAGGACGCCGAGCAGTTGATCGACGTAGTGGTCAAGGCCGCCCGCACCGGCAAGATCGGTGACGGCAAGGTCTGGTCCGTCCCGGTCGAGACCGCGGTACGCGTCCGCACCGGCGAGCGCGGACCCGACGCCCTCTAAGCCCTACGATTCCCACACACTCCCTGGCGGACCTGCCCACGCGGCAGGTCCGCCGGAGGCGTATCGGCACCAGCACGCACCGGGAGCAGATGTGAGCAGCACCGACACCGAGTACGGCTACCCGGCCGAGCGGGCCCGGCTGCTGGCCGACGGCGCGCGCACCGGCCCGGAGCGGCGGGCCGCACTCTCCGCGCTCACCGACGGCTGGCTGGCCGGCCTCTACCGGGCGGCGGGCGCACCGGCGCGCACCGCGCTGGTCGCGGTCGGCGGCTACGGCCGCGGCGAGCTCTCCCCGCGCAGCGACCTCGACGTGGTGCTGCTGCACGAGGGCCCGCTCGACGGCGCCCTGGCCGAACGGATCTGGTACCCGGTGTGGGACGGCGGGATCTCCCTCGACCACGCGGTGCGCACCCCCGCCGAGGCGCGCGCGGTCGCCGCCGAGGACCTCAAGGCGCAACTCGGCCTGCTGGACGCCCGCCACCTGGCCGGCGACCCGCAGCTCACCGCCGACCTGCGCTCCGCCGTGCTCGGCGACTGGCGTGCCACCGCGCCGACCCGCCTCCCCGAGCTGCACGCCCTGGGCCAGTCCCGGGCCGAGCGGCACGGCGAGCTGTCCTTCCTGCTGGAGCCCGACCTCAAGGAGGCCCGCGGCGGCCTGCGCGACGTGGTGGCGCTCAACGCGGTGGCCGCCACCTGGCTCGCCGACGCCCCCCGGGACGGGCTGGGCGCCGCCGCCCGCACCCTCGCGGACGTCCGCGACGCGCTGCACCTGGTCACCGGCCGGGCCACCGAGCGGCTCAGCCTGCAGGACCAGGACCAGGTCGCCGAACGGCTCGGCGTGCTCGACGCCGACACCCTGCTGCGGCAGGTCTACCAGGCCGCCCGCACCATCGCGTACGCCTCCGACGTGACCTGGCGCTCGGTCGAGCGGGTGCTCGCCGAGCGCGGCCGCAAGATCCGGCGCACCACCCGCTTCGGGTTCCCGTTCAACGGCAGCCGGCGGGCCCAGGTGGGCCCTGGCCTGCCGGAGCGCACCCCGCTCGCCGAGGGCGTGGTCGAGCAGGACGGCGAGGCGGTGCTCGCCATGGGCGCCAGGCCCGCCACCGACCCGGTGCTGCCGCTGCGCGCCGCCGCCGCGGCCGCGCAGGCCGGGCTGACCGTCTCGTACGCCACGGTGCGCCGGCTGGCCGCGGAGACCAAGCCGCTGCCGGTGCCCTGGCCGGACGAGGCCCGCGAGCAGCTGGTCACCCTGCTCGGCGCGGGCGAGGCCTGCCTGCCGGTGTGGGAGGCGCTGGAGGCGGAGGGGCTGATCAGCCGGCTGCTCCCGGACTGGGAGCGGGTGCGCTGCCGCCCGCAGCGCAACGCGGTGCACCGCTGGACCGTCGACCGGCACCTGATCGAGACCGCGGTGAAGGCCGCCGCGATGACCCGCCGCACCGCCCGCCCCGACCTGCTGCTGGTCGCCGCGCTGCTGCACGACATCGGCAAGGGCTGGCCCGGGGACCACTCCGAGGCGGGCGAGGTGATCGTCCGCGACGTGGCCGCCCGGATGGGCTTCGACCGGCAGGACATCGACACGCTCGCCCTGCTGGTCCGCCACCACCTGACCCTGGTGGACACCGCGACCCGCCGCGACCCGGACGACCCGGCCACTGCCGACCTGATCGCCAAGACCGTCGGCACCCAGACCCACCTGGAGCTGCTGCACGCCCTCACCGAGGCCGACGCCACCGCCACCGGCCCCGCCGCGTGGTCGAGTTGGCGGGCCCAGCTGGTCGCCCAGCTGGTCGCCCGCACCGCGGCCCTGCTGGCCGGCGACGCCGTGCTGCCGGACGACGCCGCCGACTCGACCGCCGACCCGACGGCCGACCAGGAACGCCTCGCCGTGGAGGCCGCCCGCACCGGCGCGCCCGCGCTGGCGCTGACCGCGCACGCCGAGCCCGCCGAGGGCTCCGGCACCGAGCCGATGGGCGTGGAGCTCACCCTCGCCATCCCCGACCGCCCCGGCCTGCTCGGCACGGTGGCCGGCGTGCTGGCCGTGCACCGGCTCGCCGTCCGCAAGGCCGGGCTGCGCGAACTCGACCCGATCGGCGCCGGCCCGGTCCTGCTGCTCTCCTGGATCGTCGCCGCCGAGTACGGCGACCTGCCGGAGGCCGCGCGGCTGCGCGCCGATCTGCGGCGCGCCCTGGACGGTTCGCTGGACGTGGCGAAGAAGCTGGCCGAACGCGACGCCGCCGCGCCGCGCCGGCGCGGCATCAGCACCCCGCCGCCGGTGGTCACCGTCGCCCCCGGCGCGGCCTCGCAGAGCGCCACCGTGCTGGAGGTCCGCGCGCACGACGCCCCCGGCCTGCTGCACCGGATCGGCCGTGCCCTGGACGCCGCCGGGGTCCGGGTCCGCACCGCGCACGTCTCCACCCTGGGCGCCGAGGCGGTGGACGCGTTCTACGTCACCGACAGCGAGGGGAGGCCGCTGGAACCCGCCCGCGCCACCGAGGTCGCCCGCACCGTGCAGAGCGCTCTCGGAGGCTGAACCCACAGGGCCGCAACCGTCCGCCGGACGGGCGGATACCCTTGGGGACGACGACAGTACCCGTACCGATGCCGCAAGGGACCCGCGACCGACGTGTTCGACACTCTTTCCGACCGCCTCGCAGCGACGTTCAAGAACCTCCGGGGCAAGGGCCGCCTCAGTGAGGCGGACATCGACGCCACCATGCGCGAGATCCGGATCGCCCTGCTGGAAGCGGATGTCGCGCTCCCCGTGGTCCGGGCCTTCATCAAGCAGATCAAGGACCGGGCGCTCGGCTCCGAGGTCTCGGGCGCGCTGAACCCCGCCCAGCAGATCATCAAGATCGTCAACGAGGAGCTCATCGGCATCCTCGGCGGCGAGACCCGCCGCCTCCGGTACGCCAAGACCGGCCCGACGGTGATCATGCTGGCCGGCCTCCAGGGCGCCGGCAAGACCACGCTGGCCGGAAAGCTCGGCCACTGGCTGAAGAAGCAGAAGCACACCCCGCTGCTGGTCGCCTGCGACCTCCAGCGCCCCAACGCGGTCAACCAGCTGCAGGTGGTCGCCGAGCGCGCGGGCGTCGCCTTCTACGGCCCGCAGCCCGGCAACGGCGTCGGCGACCCGGTGCAGGTCGCCCGTGACTCGATCGAGTACGCGAAGCAGAAGCAGTACGACGTCGTGATCGTCGACACCGCCGGCCGCCTCGGCATCGACGCCGAGCTGATGCAGCAGGCCGCCGACATCCGGACCGCCGTCGACCCGGACGAGGTCCTGTTCGTGGTCGACGCCATGGTCGGCCAGGACGCGGTCACCACCGCCCAGGCCTTCCTCGAGGGCGTCGACTTCACCGGCGTGGTGCTCTCCAAGCTGGACGGCGACGCCCGCGGCGGCGCGGCCCTCTCGGTCGCCCACGTGACCGGCCGCCAGATCATGTTCGCCTCCAACGGCGAGAAGGTCGACGACTTCGACGCCTTCCACCCCGACCGGATGGCCTCGCGCATCCTCGGCATGGGCGACGTCCTCTCGCTGATCGAGAAGGCCGAGCAGACCTTCTCGCAGGCCGAGGCCGAGAAGATGGCCGCCAAGCTGCAGGGCGGCGGGAAGGACTTCACGCTCGACGACTTCCTGTCGCAGCTGGAGCAGGTCCAGAAGATGGGCTCGATCTCCAAGCTGCTGGGCATGCTCCCGGGCATGGGCCAGATCCGGGACCAGATCAACAACATCGACGACAAGGACGTCAACCGGGTCGGCGCGATCATCAAGTCGATGACGCCGGCGGAGCGCACCGACCCGAAGATGATCAACGGCTCGCGCCGGCTGCGCATCGCCAAGGGTTCGGGCGTCCAGGTCGGCGAGGTCTCCAGCCTGGTCGAGCGGTTCTTCGAGGCCCGCAAGATGATGACCGCGATGGCCTCCGGCAAGGGCATCCCCGGGATGCCCGGCATCCCCGGCATGGGTGGCGGCGGCAAGCGCTCCGGCAAGAAGGCCCCGGTCGCCAAGGGCAAGCGCAAGAGCGGCAACCCGCTCAAGCGGGCCCAGGAGGAGGCGGCCGCCGCCGAGCGCAAGGCCCTCGGCCCGGGCCAGGCCGGCGCCCCCGGCGGCGCGTTCGGCCTCCAGCCGGGCCAGGGCCCGGCGGACTTCGAACTCCCCAAGGAGTTCAAGGACCTGCTGTAGCGGAGCCGGGGGCCCGCATTGTCGACGCTGCGTCAGAATGGGCAGATGCGCGTGACGATCCGAGCCCCCCGCCCCGACGACGTCGTCCAGTACGCGGAGACGGTCCGCCGCTCCGCCGAGCACATCGGGCGGTGGAACCCGGTCGAACCGGACGGGCTGCCCGACCTGTTGAGCCGTCAGGGCCTCGGCCTGCGAACCTTCCTGATCGTCGACACCGCCACCGGCGGCCTGGTCGGCAAGTGCAACGTGGCGAACATCGTGATGGCGCGCTTCTGCAACGGCGTCCTCGGCTACGACTCCTACGTGCCGTACGCCGGCACCGGCCGGATGTCCGAGGGGATGCGGCTGGTGGTGGAACGGTGCTTCACCCCGGAGGCGCGGGGCGGCCTGGGCCTGCACCGGCTGGAGATCAACGTCCAGCCGGACAACGAGCGCTCGATCGCGATGGCGCGGCGGCTGGGCTTCCGCCACGAGGGCTTCACCCCGCGGATGCTCTTCCTGCAGGACGCCTGGCGCGACCACGAGCGCTTCGCGCTGACCGCCGAGGAGTGGCCCACCCCGGAGCGCTGACGCCCCGTCAGGACCAGGCCCGTTCGCCGACCACCCGGACCCGTTCGCCGATCACGTAGCGGAAGACGTTGGTCATCCGCACCGAACCGTCCGGGCGCAGGAACGGGTGGAGCGCCTCCTCCAGCTCCTTGGCCACCAGCGCGGAGCCGGCGGACGCCTCGGCCCGGTCGAACAGGCCGGTGGAGAGCATGCCGCGGACCGCCGAGTCCAGGTCCGCGTACGCGAACGGGCAGGACACCCGCCCGCTGCCGGCCGGGCGCAGACCGGCGCCCGCCAGCAGCGACTCCAGGACGCCGGGGCCGCTCAGCGCGAACGGGGCGGGGTCGTCCAGCGGCGTGTGACGGCGCGCCACCTCCAGGACGGCGGCGCTCTCGCAGCGCTCCGGCGGACCCCAGCCGGCCACCACCAGCAGTCCGCCGGGCAGCGTGCGCACGGCGGCGCTCGCGACCAGCGCGGGCGTCGGGAGCTGCTCGAAAACCGTCACCAGGGAGTGCGCCGCCCGGGGGACGGGCTGCGCCGAACGGGCGAGGCACGCTTCGGGCACGACCTTCAGCCCGCGGGCCGCCGCCAGCTCCCGCAGCTCGCCGTCGGCCTCGGTGCCCTCCACCAGCGCGCCGCGTCCCCGGGCCAGCAGCAGCGCCAGCCCCGAGCCGCAGCCGACGCCGAGCAGACTGGTCGCCGCTCCGACCTCCAACTGCTGGAAAACGGCCTGGTAGAGGGGGACCAGCATGCGCTCCTGGATCTCCGCCCAGTCCCGCGCCCGACCGCGCGACTCCGTCGGGGACTCCGCCCGGAGGCGGTCGACGGTGCTGCCGGTCACCTGCGCTGAAGCCATCGGGGCCTCCCATTAGGTCCTCGGATTGGGCAGCGTCCGCCGCCGCCGTGCGCCCCCCGGCCAAACCGCCCCTCCACCAGCGAACAGCGGCTCGCCGTCGTCGTCCAGAGGGGTGCGAGCAGGTATCCGCGCGCCGCAGGTGTGCGCCCCGGGGTGTGCGCGGGGGTACCGGAGCGGACCGGACCCCGGCGAAACGGATTCACAGTCAGGCCCCGCATCCCCGTACCATTCGCCCCATGGCTAAGGCACCCGTTCTCACTCCCCAGGCGGACGACTTCCCCCGCTGGTACCAGGACCTCATCAACAAGGCAGAGCTGGCCGACAACGGTCCGGTGCGGGGCACCATGGTCATCCGACCGTACGGCTACGGGCTGTGGGAGCGGATGCAGCAGGAGATGGACGCCCGGATCAAGAAGGCCGGCGCCCAGAACGCGTACTTCCCGATGTTCATCCCGCAGTCGTACCTGACCAAGGAGGCCGAGCACGTCGAGGGCTTCGCCCCCGAGCTCGCGGTGGTCACGCACGGCGGCGGCAAGGAGCTGGACGAGCCGGTCGTGGTCCGGCCCACCTCCGAGACGATCATCAACGAGTACTTCTCCAAGTGGGTGCAGAGCCACCGCGACCTGCCGCTGCTGATCAACCAGTGGGCCAACGTCGTCCGTTGGGAGCTGCGCCCGCGCGTCTTCCTGCGCACCACCGAGTTCCTCTGGCAGGAGGGCCACACCGCCCACGCCACCTACGAGGACGCCCGCGACTACGCCTCGCGCATCCACACGGACGTGTACGGCGACTTCATGACCAACGTCCTCGCCATCGACGTGGTGCTCGGCCGCAAGACCGCCAAGGAGCGCTTTGCCGGTGCCATCAACACCCTCACCCTCGAGGGCATGATGGGCGACGGCAAGGCCCTGCAGATGGGCACCAGCCACGAGCTGGGCCAGAACTTCGCCAAGGCCTTCAACACCACCTACCAGCTCCAGGGCGCCGAGCGCGAGTACGTCTGGCAGACCTCCTGGGGCGTCTCCACCCGGATGGTCGGCGGCCTGATCATGTCCCACGGCGACGACAACGGCCTGCGGGTTCCCCCGCGGCTGGCCGCCGTCCAGGCCGTGGTGCTCGCCATCAAGGGCGAGGAGGACGTGCTGGCCAAGGTCCGCGAGATCGGCGCCAAGCTGGAGGCCGCGGGCGTCCGGGTGGTCGTGGACGACCGCACCGACACCCCGTTCGGCCGCCGCGCGGTGGACTGGGAGCTCAAGGGCGTCCCGCTGCGCATCGAGGTCGGCCCGCGCGACCTGGAGGCCGGCACCGCGATGCTGGTCCGCCGGATCGCCGGCGGCAAGGAGCCGGTGGCCGTGGATTCGCTCGCCGCGATCGTCCCCGGAATCCTCGAGCAGGACCAGGAACTGCTGCTCCGTCAGTCCCGCGAGCGCCGCGAGTCCCGCACCGTCGACGTGAAGACCCTCGACGAGGCCGTCGAGGCCGCCGCCACCGGCTGGGGCCGGATCTCCTGGGCCGACCTCGGCCCGGAGGGCGAGGCCAAGTTGGCCGAGCAGGGCGTGTCGGTGCGCTGCATCGTCGCCGCGGACGGCACCGTCCCGGCGACCGACGGCCAGGAGGGCAATGTCGCCCTGGTCGCCCGCGCGTACTGAGGCCCTCCGTCGAAATCCGCGACCGGGTTTCACCACGGAGCGTGACGGGCGTGATGAGCTGCGCAATCGCAACCGAGATCGGGGATTTCCCGAACCCCGGTTCGCGTACTAGCAGTTGAGATTACTGACCGGTCAACTCCCCGCGGTACCTCACAAGCGGTACGGTATACGGCCCGTGGCCCTGTCAATTTCGGACAGGCCGCGGGCCGTCCGCCGTGGGGATGTTGGGCTCCGCGGCGGGTGTTGAGAGCCCGGCGAAACCCGGCGGGCCCAAACGTGCAGGGGGTTGGTCTTGCGTCAGTCCGGAACCGTGCAATTCGCGCGCGGAAGTGCATTCCTGAGAGTTCGCTGGGAATTCCCGAACACCGGGACCCAGCGGAACATCGCTTCTCTCCCCATCGTTGGTACAGCGTGAGCACGACACAGCCCCTCGTCCTGGCGGCCGAACTGGCCGCCGCCTGGAGCGACATCCAGGCCTACCACCGAGACCTCCCCGACCTGGCCTCGCCCGAGGCGCTGATCGGCGAGTCGTCCTCGGCCTGCGGTACGCAGCTCAACTTCGAGCGGCTGCTGCACGAGGCTGCCCACGGGCTGGCCGCCGCCCGCGAGATCCGCGACACCTCCCGGGCCGGCCGGTACCACAACCGCCGCTTCCTGCTGCTCGCCTCCGAGCTGGGCCTCGCTCACCCGGTCGAGCCGCACGCCAGCAGCGGCTTCTCGCAGGTGACGATGGGTCAGGAGACCCGCGACCGGTACGTCGAGACCATCGAGCGCCTGGACCGCGCGCTCGGTGCGCACCAGCTCGCCGTCGCCGGCGAGGGAAACCACCGCACCTTCCGCGGACCGGCCGCCCGGCACGGCTCCTCGGGCGGCGGCGTCCGCGTCAAGGCGGTGTGCGGCTGCGGGCGCAACGTCCGGGTCGTCCCGTCGGTGCTCGCCCAGGCGTCGATCGTCTGCGGTGCCTGCCAGCAGCCGTTCAAGATCGC
This sequence comes from Kitasatospora sp. NPDC002522, assembly GCF_053595195.1. NCBI lineage: Bacteria > Bacillati > Actinomycetota > Actinomycetes > Kitasatosporales > Streptomycetaceae > Kitasatospora > Kitasatospora sp. NPDC002522. The sequence goes on along the minus strand of NZ_JBSFXE010000011.1, from coordinate 40,571 downwards.
CTGATCCCGGCCGGTGAAGCGTTCCGCCGGAGCCGTCGGCGGTGCGCACTGCCCGTACCGGCTGGGGTTGACATCGCGCGAAGGTCCTGCCGCGACCGTGCGGGGGCGCGGTCCGGGAGGGCCTTGGCGATGTGGCAGAATGGATGGCTGAGTACTCGGCAGCCAAGCAGGACCCTCTCTCCTAACGGCTGGCGTGTCCCTTGAACAGCACTCGCCCCGCAACCCCACGCGGGCGCCGGGAGCTGCTCACCCACGTCAACACCAGGAGAATCCACACCCGTGGCTGTCAAGATCAAGCTGAAGCGTCTGGGCAAGATCCGCTCCCCGCACTACCGCATCGTCGTCGCCGATTCGCGCACCAAGCGTGACGGCCGCGCGATCGAGGAGATCGGCATCTACCAGCCGACCTACAACCCCTCGAAGATCGAGGTCGACGGCGACCGCGCCCAGTACTGGCTGTCCGTCGGCGCCCAGCCGACCGAGCCGGTGCTCGCCATCCTGAAGCTCACCGGCGACTGGCAGAAGTTCAAGGGCCTGCCGGCTCCGGAGCCGCTGAAGGTCGCGGAGCCCAAGGTCGAGGACTTCTCGCACCTGTTCGCCAAGGCCGTTGCCGGCTTCGAGGACGCCACCACCGGTGTCGCCATCACCCCGAAGGCCAAGAAGGCGGACAAGGCTGACGAGGCCGAGGCCGCTTCCACCGAGGCCTGAGCATGATCGAGGAGGCCCTCGATCACCTGGTGAAGGGCATCGTCGAGCACCCCGACGAGGTGCAGGTCCGCTCGCGCAACCTGCGCCGCGGCCACACCATCGAGGTGCGGGTGCACCCTGACGACCTCGGCAAGGTGATCGGCCGGGGCGGCCGAACGGCTCGCGCTCTGCGCACCGTGGTCGGCGCCCTCGGCGGTCGCAACGTCCGAGTCGACCTGGTCGACGTGGACAGCATCCACTGACCTGTTCGACCAGGTCCACTGACCTGTCCGGTCGGCCATGCCGACCGGCTCGGGTCGGCCACCAGGTTTCAGGACCGGCCGGGACGCATCCGTCCCGGCCGGTCCTTTCCCGTTTCCGGGACACCGAAGCTTTCCGGGACACCGCAGTACCTCAGACCATCGCAGACCACCGCAGATCACCGCAGGAGAACGATCACCGTGCAGCTCGTCGTCGGCAAGATCGGCCGCGCCCACGGCATCCGGGGCGACGTCAGCGTCGAGGTCCGCACCGACGAGCCGGAGCTCCGGCTCGGGCCCGGCGCGGTACTCGCCACCGACCCGGCCGGCATCGGCCCGCTGACCGTCGAATCCGGCCGGGTGCACAGCGGACGCCTGTTGCTGCGCTTCGCCGGCGTCAAGGACCGCAACGCCGCCGAGGCGCTGCGGGGCACCATGCTGATCGCCGAGGTCGACCCGGACGACCGCCCGGACGACCCGGACGAGTACTACGACCACCAGCTCATCGGCCTGGACGTGGTGCTGGCCGACGGCACCCCGGTCGGCGAGCTCACCGAGGTGATCCACCTGCCGTACCAGGACCTGCTGACCGTCCGCCGCCCCGACGGCACCGAGGTCCTCGTCCCGTTCGTCGAGCGGATCGTCCCCACCATCGACCTCGACGAGCAGCGCGTCGTCCTCACCCCGCCGCCCGGCCTGATCGACCCGGCCGAGGCCGTGGTGGTCTCCGCCCGGGAGGAGGACGCGGAGGATGACTCGGAGGAGGGCTCGGACGAGGATGCCGCGGGTGGTTCGGATGGCGTCGATGGCTCCGACGGTTCGGGCGGCTCGGCTGGTTCTGACGGTGACCCGGCTGGTGGTGCGGCGTGAGCGACATGCGGATCGACGTCGTCACCATCTTTCCGGAGTATCTGGAGCCGCTGAACGTCTCGCTGGTCGGCAAGGCGCGCTCCCGTGGCCAGCTCGACGTCCACCTGCACGACCTGCGGCAGTGGACCACCGACATCCACCGGACCGTGGACGACACCCCGTACGGCGGTGGGCCCGGCATGGTGATGAAGCCCGAGCCGTGGGGCCTGGCGCTGGACGCGGTGGTCGCCGCCGGACCGGAGGGCGAGGTGCCGACCCTGGTCGTACCGACCCCGAGCGGACGGCCGTTCACCCAGGAACTGGCCCAGGAACTCGCCGCCCGCCCCTGGTTGGCCTTCGCGCCCGCCCGGTACGAGGGCATCGACCGGCGGGTCATCGAGGAGGCGGCGACCCGGATGCCCGTGGTCGAGGCCTCGATCGGCGACTACGTGCTGGCCGGCGGCGAGGTGGCCGTCCTGGTGATGGTCGAGGCGATCGCCCGGCTGCTGCCCGGGGTGCTGGGCAACGCCGAGTCGCACCGCGACGACTCCTTCGCCCCCGGCGCGATGGCCGACCTGCTGGAGGGCCCGGTGTACACCAAGCCCGCCGAGTGGCGCGGCCGCGAGGTGCCGGAGATCCTTCTCAGCGGCCACCACGGGAAGATCGCCCAGTGGCGCCGGGAGCAGGCGTTCGAGCGCACCCTCGCCAACCGGCCCGACCTGGTGGCCCGTTGGCAGCGTGAGGCGTTCACCAAGAAGGAGCGCGAGGCGCTGAGCGTGCTCGGACTGGCCTGGGACGACACCGCCGGCCGATTTCGGTCTGTGGCCGAGGCTGTGGAAGAATAGGCGACTGCTGTCTGTCGCCGGACTCCCTTCTGGGGTGTCAGTGGACCGGTGCCCTCGCCACGGGGGGATCATCGCCAGCCGACGCGACCCGCAGCACCTTCCAGTTGAGACGAATTTCCGTGGGCGGCCCGTGGCGCCTGCGATGGAGATAACCATGAGCAACAAGCTCGCTGGTGTCGACGCGGCTTCGCTGCGCACCGACATCCCCGCCTTCCGCCCCGGCGACACCCTGAAGGTGCACGTCCGAGTCATCGAAGGCAACCGCTCGCGTGTGCAGGTCTTCCAGGGCGTCGTCATCCGCCGCCAGGGCGCCGGTATCGGCGAGACCTTCACCGTCCGCAAGGTCAGCTTCAACGTCGGCGTCGAGCGCACCTTCCCGGTGCACACCCCGGTCGTCGAGAAGATCGAGGTCGTGACCCGCGGTGCGGTCCGCCGCGCCAAGCTCTACTACCTGCGTGAGCTCCGCGGCAAGGCCGCGAAGATCAAGGAGAAGCGCGACGCGTGATCGCGCTTGCTTAACGGGGGTCGGCCCTCCTGCCGGTGTAGACCGGCGGGATAAGCTCACCCCGATGAGCACGCACGAACCACCGACGGACCGCGACGGCAGTCCCGACCCCACGGGTACGGACTCGCCGTCGCGGTCCGTCGTCGTTTCCGGCACCGTGGCCGTTTCCGTGGCCGTTTCCGACGAGGGTTCCGACGCAGTTACTGAGGCAGCTTCTGATCCGGTTTCCGGTGCGGTTTCCGGCGCTGCTTCCGGTGCGGTGTCCGACGATCGGGTCGGGGCCGTCGGTGGCGGGGCCGAGGACGAGGCCGCCGAGGTAGGGCTCGGTCGGCGGTGGACGCGGGACCTGCTGTGGATCGGTGCGGTGTGCTTGCTCGTGCTGCTGCTGGTGAACGCGTTCGTGGCGCGGCCGTTCGGCGTGCCGTCCGGGTCGATGGAGGGCACGCTGCGCCCCGGCGACCGGGTGGTGGCCAACCAGCTCGCCTATGCCTTCGGCGGGCATCCGCAGCGCGGTGACGTGGTGGTCTTCGACGGCATCGGCTCCTTCCTGCCGTACGCGGCCGAGCCCTCCGGCGTGCGCAAGCTGCTGCTGGGCGCCGGACTGGCCCCCGCCGGGGACACGGTCTACGTGAAGCGGGTGATCGGGGTCGGTGGCGACCGGATCACCTGCTGCGGCTCCGACGGCCGGCTGCGGGTCAACGGCGTGCCGCTGGACGAGAGCGCGTACCTGTTTCCGGGTGACGCACCGTCGGCGGTGCCGTTCGACATCGTGGTGCCGGACGGGAAGCTGTGGGTGATGGGCGATCACCGCAGCGCCTCCAGGGACTCCCGCGACCACCTCGGTCAGCCGGGCGGTGGCGCGGTGCCCGAGGACAAGGTGATCGGCCGGGCGGACTGGGTGGTCTTCCCGTTCGGCCGCGCCACCTCGCTCGACCGGCCTGCGGCGTTCGCCGCTACAGGGGGGACTGGTGGCCATGGGGACCCGAGGTAGACCCAGATCCGCAGCCTCAGGTGACTCGTCCGCCCGCAGGGAGCGGAGCCTTCCGGCGGACGTCGGCGCGGGACCGGACGAGTGGTCGGGTTCGGCAGGCCGGCGAGCCGCCGGACGGGACGGGAGCTCCGGGCGGGACGGCAGCGCCGGACGCAATGGCAGTACCGGACGCAACGGCAGTGCTGGCCGCGACCGGAGCGGTGGGCGGGACGGGCTCGCCCGGCGGGACGGCGTCGACGGGCGGGGCGGAGGCGGCGGCGAGGAGCGGGCGCACCGCGGGCGGGCCGAGCGGCGTCGGACGGCGAAGCGTGCGGCGCGGCGAAGCCGTCGTTCCTTCCTGCGCGAGCTGCCGCTGGTCGTGGTGGTGGCGCTGGTCATCGCGCTGCTGCTGAAGACCTTTCTGGTGCAGGTGTTCGTCATCCCCTCCGGGTCGATGGAGCAGACCCTGCAGATCGGTGACCGGGTGCTGGTGGACAAGCTGACCCCGTGGTTCGGCAACGAGCCGAGCCGCGGCGAGGTCGTGGTGTTCAAGGACCCGGGCGGATGGTTGGAACCCGACCACAAGCGGTCCTCGGACGGGCCGGTGATGCGGGACGTGAAGTCGGTGTTCACTGCGGTGGGACTCCTTCCGTCCGATGACGAGCGGGACTTGATCAAGCGGGTGATCGGCGTCGGCGGTGACACCGTGGAGTGCTGCGACGCGCAGGGTCGGTTGAGCGTGAACGGCAACCCGCTGGACGAGCCGTACATCGCGACCGGGAACGTGCCCTCGCGGATCACCTTCAAGGTGACGGTGCCCAAGGGACGCCTGTGGGTGATGGGGGATCACCGGGACCTGTCCGCCGACTCCCGCTACCACATGGGCAATCCGGGCTCCGGCACCATCCCGGTGGGGAACGTGGTCGGCCGGGCGTTCGTGGTGGCGTGGCCGTTCTCGCACTTCGGTCAACTGAATGTTCCCGATTCACTCTCCTCGTTGCCGGTACGGGCGGCAGGATCAGCGGTAGTTGAGCCGGTTCCCTCGGAACCCCCGCTCGTTATGGGTGTGTTGGGCGTCTTGCCGGTGGTGGTTCGGCGGCGTGGGCCGCGGTCGAGGGGCGGGCCGGTGCCCGGTTGACGTTCTGGTCGGCGCGTGGGAGCACGGGCATGCCGACCGGGAGTGATAGAGAAGTGCAGTGGTGCTCGGTTCCGGCCTGGTGTCGGGCGTGCCCTGGTAGGGCAAGCCAGAGGCGGGTTGAAGGTCGATCGCAGAGTGTGGTGCCCGCTGTGCGGCACTGGTGAGCGCGGACGCTCGGGCGTCCGCACAGCGAGGGAGGAGATGTCGTGGGGGATCTGGTGATCGGTGCCCGCTCCGGTGGCCCGGAGCCCGACGGGGAGCCTGTGGGTAACCATGAGGGCATGCACGGGGACGAGGGCGACGCTGCCCGGCGCCCGGCATCGGCCGAGCCGGCGGCGGACGCCGACGAGGGTTCCGAGGAGGAGAGCCGGCCTGCCAAGCAGCGCTCCTTCTGGAAGGAACTGCCGATCCTGATCGGCATCGCGCTGATCCTGGCGCTGGTGATCAAGACCTTCTTCGTCCAGGCGTTCTCGATCCCGTCGGGCTCGATGGAGAACACTCTGCAGGTCGGCGACCGCGTACTGGTCGACAAGCTCACCCCGTGGTTCGGCTCGGAGCCGGAGCGCGGCGAGGTGGTGGTCTTCAAGGACCCGGGCGGCTGGCTGAACGACGAGCCGACCCAGCGCAGCGACAACGCTTTCGTGCGCGGCATCCAGGACGTCTTCAGCTTCATCGGTCTGATGCCCTCCAGTGACGAGAAGGACCTGATCAAGCGGGTCATCGCGGTCGGTGGCGACACTGTCGAGTGCCAGGGCACCGGGCCGGTCAAGGTGAACGGCATCGCGCTCGACGAGCCGTACATCTTCCCGGGCAACACCCCGTGCGGGGAGAAGCCCTTCGGCCCGCTCAAGGTGCCGGACGGACGGGTCTGGGTGATGGGCGACCACCGCGGTAACTCGCTGGACTCCCGGTACCACCAGGACCAGCCCGGCGGCGGCACCGTGCCGGTCGGGAACGTGGTCGGCCGGGCGTTCGTGGTGGCGTGGCCGATCGGCGACTGGGCGACCCTGCCGGTGCCGGCCACCTTCGACCAGAAGGGGCTGTCCGCCGGCAGCCCGCTGACGCCGCCGCTGACCGGAGCGGCGCTGGCCGTCCCCGCCGTGTGGTGGATCCGCAGGCGTCGCCGCTGACCGTTCGCAGGCCATCCGCGAACGACTCTTGCGCGGGTCGTGGTACTCGTGAGTAATCTGCTCGCACGTACCACGGCCCGCAGTGCTGTCCGCCCCCTGGCGGTCCACCTCGGCCGGGCCACGAGCGCTCGACCGGAGCGCGCCAGTGCCAGGAGAGGGCGAAGCCGATGAGCAGCGTCGCGGAGCGGACCCCGCCCACCCAGGCGGAGCCGACCCGCCGCCGGAGCGCGGCGTCGATCGTGCAGGGGGTGCTGATCGCGCTGGGGTTCGCGGCACTGGTCGGCGGCTTCGTGGTGATCGCCGTCCTGTACCGGCCCTACAAGGTCCCCAGCGGGTCGATGAGCCCCACCGTGCAGATCGGCGACACCGTGCTGGCCCGCACCGCGGACGGGAAGTCCGTCGGCCGCGGCGACATCGTGGTCTTCCAGGACCAGGAGTGGGGCAACGCCACGATGGTGAAGCGCGTGGTGGCGGTCGGCGGCGACACCGTCTCCGGCGACGACACCGGCCGGATCTCCGTCAACGGACACCCCGTCGACGAGCCCTACCTGCCGAAGGCCACCGCGCCCAGCACCGCGTTCACCGTGACGGTGCCCGAGGACCGGCTGTTCCTGCTCGGTGACTACCGCGGCAACTCGCTGGACTCCCGCAGCCACCTCGACGTGGCGTCCGGCACCGTCCCGGCCGCCGGAGTGAAGGCCAGGGTCGAGGCGATCGTCCAGCCGCTGTCCCGGGCAGGCATGGAGAAGCGCACAGCTGCCTTCGACGTACTGGGTGCGCCGAGTGCGCACCAGCAGGGACCCCTGGTGCCGGCCGCGTGGACGTCGGTCGGCGGGGCGGTCCTGATCGTGCTCGCCTCGGCGGCCGGCTGGGCGGTCTCGCTGACCCGCCGGCTGCGTCGGCGGCGGGCCTGACCCCGGTGCGGGTGGAGCCTGCGGGTTGATCCGTAGACGCGCGCAGACCTTCAGGACGGAGGCGACCCAGGTGGCGGTGGAGCGGCGAAGAGCCGTCCGGGTGCTGCTGCTGGACCCGCGCGACCGCGTCCTGCTGCTGCACGGCACCGACCCGGCCGTGCCCGGCGTGGACTGGTGGATCACGCCCGGCGGCGGCGTGGAGCCGGGCGAGGGGTTGGCCGAGGCCGCCCGGCGCGAGCTCGCCGAGGAGACCGGGCTGACGGCGGTGGAGCTGGGACCGGTGATCGCGTACGGCACGACGAGGTTCTCCTTCCAGGGCAGGGACTACGAGCAGGAGCAGTGGTTCCAGCTGGCCCGCAGCGAGCGGACCGAGGTGTCGCTGACGGCGGGCGGACCCGAGGAACACGCGCTGCTACTGGCGGCGCGCTGGTGGACAGTGGAAGAACTGCGGACCACCGGGGAGACCGTGTACCCGCACGGATTGGCCGACCTGGTGGAGCGTGTTGTGACGGAAGGGCCGCCAGAACTTCCAGTAAGGCTCTGAGCACAGGCTGGGTGGTCCACAATGGGGTGGACGTGACGAGTGAGGGGACGCTTGGAATGAGTGCCGAAGACCTCGAGAAGTACGAGACCGAGATGGAGCTCAAGCTCTACCGGGAGTACCGGGATGTCGTCGGCCTGTTCAAGTACGTGATCGAGACGGAACGGCGCTTCTATCTCACGAACGACTACGACCTGCAGGTGCACTCGGTGCAGGGCGAGGTGTTCTTCGAGGTGTCGATGGCGGATGCGTGGGTCTGGGACATGTACCGACCGGCCCGGTTCGTTCGGAAGGTCCGCGTGCTGACTTTCAAGGACGTCAATATCGAGGAGCTGGCCAAGAGCGATCTGGAGCTGCCCTCGGACGACTCGGCGTTCGGGAACTGACCCGTCGTTCGGGAACTGACGGATCTTCGAAAACTGACGCTCTGCGGCTGAGCGCCCGGCGCTGACCAGCAGTCGGAGCCGGGGCACTGAGACTCGTCCGGTCGGCCCGGCGGTGTCCAGCGCATTTTCGATTTGTCCCCCCTGCGGGTGACATCGGTTATCCACAGGCCCGAGTTATCCACAGGTCTCGGGATTTTCCTGGCTCACTTCCGCACCGGAACGGCAACCTTCCGGCCGGAGGTGATTGCCGTGCAGATTTCCCGGAAGAGTTCCACCAACGGCCTCGGCCGCTACGGCGAGGAGGTCGCCGCCCGCCGGCTGGCGGAGGGCGGACTGCGCATCCTGGAGCGCAACTGGCGGTGCGCCGAGGGCGAGCTGGACATCGTCGCCCTGGACGGGGACACCCTCGCGGTCTGTGAGGTGAAGACCAGGTCCGAGCGAGGCTTCCAGCACCCTGCGGAAGCGATCGACCAGACCAAGGCCGAACGTCTTCGCCGTCTCGCCGAGCGCTGGCTGGCCGAGCGCTGGCCCGAGCACTTCTCCCGTCTGGCCCAGAGCGCCGGGTACGTCGGCGGTACCAAGCCGCCGCTGTCTGCGGTGGACGGTGGACCGGCGCCCCCGCCGCCCGGCGGAGTGCGCATCGACCTGATTGCCGTGGTCAATCCGCTCAGGGGTGCCGCTGCGGTCGAGCACCTGCGCGGGGCGGTGTGAGATGGCATTCGCCCGCACCTGCTCGGTCGCCCTGGTCGGAGTCGACGGCGTCGTCGTCGAGGTCCAGGCCGACCTGGAACCCGGTATCGCCGCCTTCAGCCTGGTGGGTCTTGCGGACAAGGCCCTGCTGGAGGCCCGAGACCGGGTACGCGCCGCCGTCTCCAACAGCGGCGAGAAGTGGCCACAACGAAAACTCACCGTGGGCCTCACACCGGCCTCCGTACCCAAGAGCGGCAGCGGGTACGACCTGGCGGTGGCCTGCGCCGTCCTGGCTGCCGCCGAACGGCTCGACCCGGCGTCGATCGACGGCCTGCTGATCATCGGAGAACTGGGCCTGGACGGCCGCGTACGTCCGGTGCGCGGAGTCCTGCCCGCGGTGCTGGCGGCGGCCGACGCCGGTTACCGGAAGATCGTGGTCGCGGAGCAGACCGCGGCCGAGGCGGAACTGGTGCCCGGTGTCTCCGTCATCGGCGTCCGCAGCCTGCGCCAGCTCATCGCCATCCTCACCAACGCACCTGTCCCGGAGGAACCACCTGACCTCCTCGTCGGACGACCGGACTCGATGCTCGCCGGGATCCTGCTGCCCGGTCTCGGAGTCCGCGACGTCTCCTCGGACCGACCCATCCGGCCAGACCTCTCCGACGTGGCGGGCCAGTACGAGGCCCGCCAGGCACTGGAGATCGCGGCGGCGGGCGGCCACCACCTCTACCTGAAAGGGCCACCAGGGGCCGGCAAGACCATGCTGGCCGAACGGCTCCCCGCCCTGCTCCCACCACTCACCCAGGCCGAAGCGCTCGAAGTGACCGCGATCCACTCGGTGGCCGGCCTGCTACCGCACGACCGGCCGCTGGTCGACACCCCGCCGTACTGCGCGCCGCACCACTCCACCACCATGCCCGCCATCGTGGGCGGCGGGACGGGACTGCCCAGGCCCGGGGCCGTCTCCCTCGCCCACCGGGGCGTGCTCTTCCTCGACGAGGCGCCGGAGTTCCCGGTCCGGGTCCTCGACGCACTCCGCCAACCCCTGGAATCGGGGGAGGTGATGATCGCCAGATCCGCGGGCTCGATGCGGCTGCCCGCCCGATTCCTGCTCTGCCTGGCCGCCAACCCCTGTCCCTGTGGCCGCTATTCGATGAGAGGAGAAGGCTGCGAATGCACGCCCGTCATGGTCAACCGCTACCAGGCCCGGCTCTCCGGGCCGCTGCTCGACCGGGTGGACCTCCAGGTACAGGTCGCGGGGGTCACGAAGGCCGAGCTGATGCAGCAAGGCGGAAGAGCCGAGAGCACGGCCGTCGTCGCCGCGCGCGTGCAGGCCGCCCGCGAACGTGCCGCCGTCCGCCTCGCCGACACCCCGTGGCGTACCAACGCCGAAGTGCCCGGGCACGAGTTGCGTACCCGCTGGCGCCTCGCACCCGGTTCACTCGCCGACGCCGAGCGTGACCTCGAGCGGGGCCTGCTCACCGCACGCGGACTCGACCGGGTCCTACGCGTCGCCTGGACGATCGCCGACCTCGTCGGTCGCGGCTGCCCCAACCGCTCCGATGTCCAGACCGCCCTGGCCCTGCGCACCGGAGTCCACCGGGCCGTCTACTCCACCGACCGCCGGGTCGACCCGTACCAGGACGTCGACGCGGACCTCGGCGGCGAGTGCTGATCAACCGTCACCCCACGTTCCCGTCCACCCCGTTACAGCCGCCGAGGAGATTCGGTGACCGCACTGCCCACTCCCCACGACCACCGAGACCACCTCTGTGACGGCCCGCGTGGCGGACCGAGCCCACCATCGGCTCACCACTCCCACCCCGCCCAGAGGCCCGTGACGAGTACCCACGAGCTGGCGAGTTCCGGGGACCAGCTCGGCTGCCTGATCCGAGGAGGCGGTCCGTCTGCGGTACGCCAGCGCCACCACGACCAGCCCGACACCGCGCCAGCACCTACCGCGGCTCAGACCACCGGCCAGACCGCGGCGCAGACCACCGCCCAGACTGCGGCTTCGGCCGTGGTGGCTGAGGCCCCGGCCCGGGCTTGGCCCGAGGCATTGCCCCTGTCGTTCGAGAGGAGTGACAACTGGAGCGACCGGCCGACCAATTGGGCCGCCACGGTGGTCGCGACCGAACCGCCCGAGCCGGACCGGGTGGCCAGGGCGGCGCTCACCCGACTGATCGAGCCCGGTGACGCGGCCATCGGGCGAACCATCGGACGGCTCGGCGCGGTCGCCCTGCTGCAGGGTCTTCGGGACGGTGCGTCGTCGGGTCAACTCGGCCTGAGCACCGACCGGATCGCGGCCTACCAGGAGAGACTCCGTCAGTTCAAACCGGCGGCGGACCTCGCCCGGGTCGAGAAGCTCGGTGGACGGTTCATCATTCCGGGCGACACCGAATGGCCCTCGCAGCTCGACGACCTCGGGGACGGTCGACCCGTCGGGTTGTGGGTGCGCGGCAGACCATCGCTTCGCCTGCTCGCGCTGCGCTCGGTGTCGGTGGTCGGCGCACGGGCCTGTACGCCCTACGGTCGGTACGTTGCCGGCCGGCTCTGCTCGGAGCTGGCCGAGCGCGGCTGGGTGGTGGTCTCCGGGGCGGCGTACGGGATCGACACCGCCGCGCACGGCGGGGCGCTCGCGGTCGGCGGGATGACGATCGCGGTGCTCGCCAGCGGGGTGGACATCTGCTACCCGCGCGGGAACACCGAGTTGATGGAGCGGATCACCGGCCAGGGGCTGCTGGTCAGCGAGCTGGCGCTCGGGATGCACCCGACGCGGTTCCGGTTCGTGCTGCGCAATCGCGTGATAGCGGCACTGACCAGGGGAACCGTGGTGGTCGAGGCGGCCCTGCGCAGTGGCGCGCTCAGCACCGCGCGCCGGGCCAGAGACCTCAACCGCCACACCATGGGGGTCGCGGGCCCGGTCACCTCCGAGCTGTCCGCAGGTGTCCACGCGTTGATCAGGAGCGGCGCGGCGACCCTGGTCACCGATGGGGCGGAGGTCGGCGAGCTGATCGGAGCGATCGGCGACGACCTGGCCCCGGAGCGGGTCGGCCCGATCGTGCCACGGGACCTGCTGGAGCCACCGGTGGCGCGGGTCCTTGAGGCGGTGCCGGCCAGCGCGGAGGGCGCCCCGGTGCATCGGGTCGCCAGATATGCGGCGCTTTCCCCGGAGGAGACGCTGCAACGGCTCCACGAACTGAGCTCGCTCGGCTTCGTCGAACGGCACGGCGCGCGTTGGAGGTTGGTACGACGCAAGTGACGGCGGCCCGGGTGGTGCGGACCTGGGCGGGTGGAGTATGGCGTGGGAGAGGAGTCAACGGGTCGGTGCGGGTGGCGAGTTGGGCGTCCGGCGGGACGGTTCGTCGGGCTGGGAAGAGGCGGCGGCGGATGGCGAAGGGCCGGTGGATGAGGTGATCCGGAAGGGCGCGCCGGGTGGCGGCCCGGTCGGTGGATGTGCTGACCGACCGTCAGCGGCCGGGCCGCGCTCGGACGGCTCGACGCGCCGGTGGAGCCCAGTGCTGCCACCGGATCGGGGGACGCCCGAGTGGCGGTAGCGCTGTGCAGCTACTCGGTCACGCTACGCTCGTTTATGGCGTCCCTATCAGCACATGACTCGGCAGAACGGCGCAGACCAACGCATGCCCACTCACATTCCCGGACACAGGGTGACCGGTGACGGTCGGTCCGCGGACGGGACCGGGGCCGAGGCCCGCAGCGCCGCGGAGCTGCGAGCCAGGCCACCGGGAGCCGTGGGAATGACAAGGCCGGGCACCCCCCCGACCGCGACCCCGCAGCCCCCGTCCCGTCCCGCCTCCGCCTCGCCCGTACCCCGCCCGCCCGCCTCGCCGATCCCGTCGGTCTCGCAAGTCCCCCCGTCGGTTTCGCAGGGCTCATCGGTTTCGCAAGGCCCGTCGGTTCCACAGGGCCCGTCGACGCGGCAGCCTCCGCCGCGCCCGCAGGCCGAGCGGCCGGCCCCGGTGCTTCCGTGCCCACAGGTGGCACCGCCCACCGCCGTGACGAAGACCCAGCCGCACGGCGCCACTTCCGCCGAACTGCCGCCCACAGGGACGACCCCGCAGCTGGGCGGTCAGGGCAACGTCGCCCAGCGCGGCGGCAAGACGGCCGACACACCGGCGGCGGGAGCCCGTCCGCTCAGGGGCCAGCCGAAGCGGACCGCCCGGTCGAAAGACGCACCAGCCCGAAGCCTGCAGGTGGGGAAGCAAGCAGACGGCATCCCGGCGGTACGGACCCAACCGGACACCGGCCGGCAGGGGCCCGGCCCGGACGGGACGGGCCAGCGCGCGACGGTCGAGCCGGACCTGCCCCCCGCGCAGCCGACCGTGGTGGTCCCCGCGCCCGCAGTGGGTGGCACGCCAGCGGCGGGAGGCGGGTCGGTTCCGGGCGGCGGGCCCGCTGACAACCGACCCGTCGACTCCGGCACCGCCGACCGTCCGGTCGACCCGGGTGCTGACCGGAAGGTCGACCCCGGCGCCGACGGGGCAGCAGGAACCGACGGGGCAGCACGAACCGGCGAGGCGTCGGGGGCCGGCGAAGCACCGGGGACCGGCGCGGAGAACGTGGAGAAGGGGAAGGCGAGCGAGCGTGCGAAAGGAGGTGCGGATCAGACGGCGCTGCTGGCGCTGTGGCGCTCGTACAAGGAGACGGGTGACCACGGGCTGCGGGACCAGTTGATCCTGCATTACTCGCCGCTGGTGAAGTACGTGGCGGGCCGGGTCGGTGTGGGGCTGCCGGCCAACGTGGAGCAGGCGGACTTCGTGTCGTCTGGGATCTTCGGGTTGATCGATGCGATCGAGAAGTTCGACATCGACCGGGCGATCAAGTTCGAGACCTATGCGATCAGCCGGATCCGCGGGGCGATCATCGACGAACTGCGAGCGCTGGACTGGATTCCCCGGTCGGTCCGGCAGAAGGCGAAGGCGGTCGAGCGGGCGTACGCCACGTTGGAGGCGCGGCTGCGGCGGACCCCGCACGACCCCGAGGTGGCCACGGAGATGGGCATCTCGCTGGACGAGCTGCACACCATCTTCAGTCAGCTGTCGTTGGCCAACGTGGTCGCGCTGGACGAGTTGCTGCACTCGGCCAGCGAGGGCGGCGATCGGCTGACCCTGATGGAGACGCTGCCGGACAGCGGGGCGGACAACCCGGTCGAGATCGTCGAGGACCGCGAACTGCGGCGGCTGCTCGCCTCCGCGGTCAACACGCTGCCCGAGCGGGAGAAGACCGTGGTGACCCTTTACTACTACGAGGGCCTCACGCTGGCCGAGATCGGTCAGGTGTTGGGCGTGACCGAAAGCCGGGTCAGCCAGATCCACACCAAATCGGTGCTGCAGCTGCGGGCGAAACTGTCCGACGTGCGCTGAACCGGTCGGCTGTGGCGGTAAGCCGCTCCGGCCGGCGGCGGCCTCCGTAGAGTTGGGACGTGCCGAAAATCCGGGCGGCCACAGTGGCCGAGCATCGCCAGTTACAGCAGGCCGCGCTGCTCGACGCCGCGCGCACCCTACTGGCGGAGGGCGGCCGGGAAGCGCTGACGTTCGGTGCGCTGGCCGGGCGTACCGGGTTGGCCCGCTCCTCGGTGTACGAGTACTTCCGCTCCCGGGCCGAGCTGGTGGAAGCCCTCTGCGCGGCGGACCTCCCGCTCTGGGCCGCCGAGATCGAGGCGGGGATGGCCACCTGTGACGGTCCGGCCGAGCGGATCGAGGCGTACGTGCGCGGTCAGCTGGCGCTGGCCGGGGAACCGGTCCACCGCGCCGTGGTCGCCGTCGCCGAGTCCGAACTGGACCCCGCCGCCCGGGAGCGGATCCGCGCCGCCCACGGTGGGCTGACCGCGATGGTGGTCCGGGCGCTGGAGGAGTTCGGCCACGCCCGTCCGGCCGTCGCCGCGTCGCTGCTGCAGGGCGTGGTGGAAGCTGCCGTCCGCCAGCTCGACCGGGCCCGCGAAGCCGATGGCGCGACCGACCAAACCGCGCGGGAGATCGCCGATGCGGCGGTGGAGTTCGCACTGGACGGCCTCCGCCGAGACCACCGAGACCGCCGGGAACCTGCGGCCGGTGACCCGCGGTCGGCGATGACTTCCTAGGCGCCGGCCATCGCGGGCGGTGCCGCACCTGACGCCCCATCACAACGAGGGCGAGGGCGAGGGCTACGGTGCGGGCGAGTCGAGCGGGAGGAGCCGGGCGCGGCCGGTGCCCAGCAGGGCGAGCGGGTCGAGGTAGCGGGTGCCGCGCAGCAGCCCCCAGTGCAGGCAGTCGACGGGGCAGTGGCCGGAGTCGGCGGTCAGTGCGCCGATCGGCTCGCCGGCCGAGACCGCGGTGCCCACCGAGACGGAACCGGCCACCGGGAGGTAGGTGGTGCGCAGTGGTGGGCTGCCCGATCCGGGATGGCTGACCACCACGACCGGACATCCGGCCACCTGCCCGGAGAAGGTGACCACCCCGGGTGCCGCCGCGCGCACCGCCGTCCCTGGCGAGGCGGCCAGGTCCACCCCGCGATGCCCCGCCGCCCAGCGCACCGGCGGCGGATCGAACCGCCGAAGCAACCCTGACGCGTCCCCGACCGGCCACGCCCGCCCCGGTCCGACCCCCAGCGCGCCCTCCCTCAGCACCTCGCCCCTGACAGCCCCGGCCGCGGTCACCCCGGACAGCGAAGCGGCCCTGCTCCCCACACCCCCCACCACGGCGACGACCAGCACCCCGACGATCACCAGCCGCGTCACCGCCCGGGTCGCGACCCGCACACGCACCACCACACCCCACCGCACACCGACCTCCCGACCAACAGCGAAGACGATCACCGCAGACGACCACCGAAGGCGAGCACCGAAAGCGGCCAGCAAGAGCGACCGGCGAAGCCACCTGCCGTGCCGCCGACGCGGCGGCCGACGGCACCGCGCCCACCCTCGCCGCCGCGCCGTCCGCCCCGCGCGCGGAATTCCGTGGCCTGTGGACAAACCCCGGCTGTGGACAACTGCCGTCCCTCGCAGGGGTGAACGGCGGACGGCGGCCAGGCAGTGGTGGTGCTGAACAGGGAGGCGGGACCGCGCGGAGTCGCTCGGTGCTCGGGGCTTCCCGTACACTTCACACGCGACCCGGTCTGCCGGGTCGACTTCGCACGCCCCGCCACCAACGGTCCGGCTTCGCCGGGATGGCCGTTCGGTGCGAGTGCCGCTCGGTCCGCCGAGCCTGCCGAGGCCGCAAGCCCCGTGCAGGCCAAGCGGCTTGGCACGTCGGGGCGTCAGGCGTGGCGGTCGCCCGACCGCTACGGACAAACCGAGTACCTCGGCACCCCGCAAGGCGCGATCAGCTCGCAGTCCTCGCGGCGCGCCGGGCAACACACCGAGGAGTACGGCACATGGCCGTCGTCACGATGCGGGAGCTGCTGGAGAGCGGCGTCCACTTCGGTCACCAGACCCGTCGTTGGAACCCGAAGATGAAGCGTTTCATCTTCACGGAGCGCAACGGCATCTACATCATCGACCTCCTGCAGTCGCTGAACTACATCGACCGCGCCTTCGAGTTCGTCAAGGAGACCGTTGCCCACGGCGGCAGCGTCCTCTTCGTCGGCACCAAGAAGCAGGCCCAGGAGGCCATCGCCGAGCAGGCGACCCGCGTGGGCATGCCGTACGTCAACCAGCGCTGGCTGGGTGGCATGCTGACCAACTTCTCGACCGTCTACAAGCGTCTGCAGCGCCTCAAGGAGCTCGGCGAGATCGACTTCACGGATGTGGCCGGCTCCGGCCTCACCAAGAAGGAGCTCCTGGTCCTCCAGCGCGAGTACGACAAGCTGGAGAAGACCCTCGGCGGTATCCGCGACATGCAGCGCGTTCCCAGCGCCGTCTGGATCGTGGACACCAAGAAGGAGCACATCGCGGTCGGCGAGGCCCGGAAGCTCAACATCCCGGTCGTCGCCATCCTCGACACCAACTGCGACCCCGACGAGGTCGACTACAAGATCCCGGGCAACGACGACGCGATCCGCTCCGTCACCCTGCTGACCCGCGTGATCGCCGACGCCGTCGCCGAGGGCCTGAAGGCCCGTGCCGGTGTCGCCAAGGGCGACACCAAGGCCGAGCCGGGCGCCGACCAGCCGCTGGCCGACTGGGAGAAGGAGATCCTCGAGGGCGAGAAGGCCGCTGAGGCCCCCGCCGCCGAGGCTGCTGCCGAGGCCCCCGCCGCCGAGGCCGTGGCCGACGCCGCTGCCGAGGCTCCGGCCGCCGAGGCCGAGCAGGCCTGACGTACCACCAGGGTGAGGGGCACCGGCCGGGCTGAGCCGGTGGGTGCCCCTCTCTCCCGTGCCGGGGGCTTGCACCACGAGCTCCCGTGCCAGGGGCCCGGACCACGAGGCCCCGGCACCTCCCCACGCTGACACGCGAGATGTGAGAAGAGATCACACCATGGCGAACTTCACCGCCGCGGACGTCAAGAAGCTCCGCGAGCTGACCGGCGCCGGCATGATGGACTGCAAGAAGGCCCTGGACGAGGCCGAGGGCGACGTCCAGAAGGCCGTCGAGCTCCTGCGCATCAAGGGCCAGAAGGGCGTTGCCAAGCGCGAGGGCCGTGACGCCTCCAACGGCGCCGTCGCCGCGCTGATCGCCGAGGACAAGAAGTCCGGCGTCCTGGTCGAGCTGAACTGCGAGACCGACTTCGTCGCCAAGGGTGGCAAGTTCGTCGAGGTCGCCGACGCGATCGCCGCGCACGTCGCCGCCACCTCCCCGGCCGACCTGGACACCGCCCTGGCCTCCGAGATCAACCCGGGCCAGACCGTCCAGCAGTTCGTGGACGAGGCCAACGCGACCCTGGGCGAGAAGATCGTCTTCCGTCGCTTCGCCCAGTTCGACAACGACGGCTTCGTCGGCCTCTACATGCACAAGTCGGACCCGGACCTGCCGCCGACCATCGGTGTCCTCGTCGAGCTCGACAAGGAGAACGCCGAGACCGCCAAGGACGTCGCGCAGCACATCGCCGCCTTCGCGCCGAAGTACCTCTCCCGCGAGGAGATCCCGGCCGAGGACCTGGAGAACGAGCGCCGCGTCGCCGAGGCCACCGCTCGCGAGGAGGGCAAGCCCGAGGCTGCCCTGCCGAAGATCGTCGAGGGCCGCGTGACCGGCTTCGTCAAGGAGAACGCCGTGCTGGAGCAGGCGTTCGCCAAGGACAACAAGAAGACCGTCGCCAAGGTCCTCGAGGAGTCCGGCGTCACCCTCAAGCGCTTCGTCCGCTTCCGCGTCGGCGCCTGAGACCGTTCCGCGCCGCCCTTCTCCACCGGCCCGGCCGCACGCCGGACCTAAAGTAGAAGGGCCACCCGTCCCGGCGGACGGAGGAACGCGCCGACCGCGCCCTCCAGCACCCCGTGGGGGCGGCGTCGGCACCATGAACGACGAGGAGGCCATTGCCGTGCAGGAGACCGTACCGGTTCCCGCGGCAGTGGCCTCCTCTCGTGTACACGGCCCAGGGCCCGCACGTCCGGCGCCGTGAGTAGCACTTGCAGATCTGCTGACCAGCAGGCGGAGAAGGAGAAGTCCATGCAGGAGACGCAGGAGACCGCGGACACCGGCGCCCGCCGCCGGGTACTGCTCAAGCTGTCCGGCGAGGCGTTCGCCGGCGGCGGCGGCCTCGGCGTCGACCCGGACGTGGTGCACGCCATCGCCCGCGAGATCGCCACGGTGGTGCGCTCCGGGACGGAGGTCGCCGTGGTCATCGGCGGCGGCAACTTCTTCCGCGGCGCCGAACTCCAGCAGCGCGGCATGGACCGGGCCCGCTCCGACTACATGGGCATGCTCGGCACGGTGATGAACTGCCTGGCGCTCCAGGACTTCCTGATCAAGGAGGGCATGGAGACCCGGGTGCAGACCGCCATCACGATGGGCCAGGTCGCCGAGCCGTACCTGCCGCTGCGCGCCATCCGGCACCTGGAGAAGGGCCGCGTGGTGATCTTCGGCGCCGGTATGGGCATGCCGTACTTCTCCACCGACACCACCGCGGTCCAGCGCGCCCTGGAGATCCACGCCGACGTCCTGCTGATGGGCAAGAACGGCGTCGACGGCGTGTACGACTCGGACCCGCGGACCAACCCGGCGGCGGTCAGGTTCGACTCGCTGGACTACACCGAGGTGATCGCCCGCGACCTCAAGGTGGCGGACCTGACCGCGATCACGCTGTGCAAGGACAACGGGCTGCCGATCCTGGTCTTCGAACTGCTCGCGGAGGGCAATATCGCCCGTGCGGTCAAGGGTGAGAAGATCGGCACACTCATCAGCGAGGATTCCGCCCGGGCCTAGGCGTCGGGGCTCTGAGCAGCAACAGCCGTCCGGGGCACCGGTACGGGACAAAGCAGATGATCCGGACAGGGAGCACACAGTGATCGATGAGACCCTCCTCGAGGCCGAGGAGAAGATGGAGAAGGCCGTCGCCGTCGCCAAGGACGACCTGGCCGCCATCCGTACCGGGCGTGCGCACCCGGCGATGTTCGCCAAGATCGTCGCGGAGTACTACGGCGCCCTGACGCCGATCAACCAGCTGGCCTCGTTCTCCGTTCCGGAGCCGCGGATGGCCATGGTCACCCCGTTCGACAAGACCGCGCTGAAGGCCATCGAGACCGCGATCCGCGACTCGGACCTGGGCGTCAACCCGTCGAACGACGGTTCCGTCATCCGGGTGGTGCTCCCGCAGCTCACCGAGGAGCGCCGCCGCGAGTACATCAAGCAGGCCCGCGGCAAGGGCGAGGACGCCAAGGTCTCGGTCCGCTCGATCCGCCGCAAGGCGAAGGACGCGATCGACAAGCTGGTCAAGGACAAGGAGATCGGCGAGGACGACGGCCGCCGCGGCGAGAAGGAGCTCGACGACCTGACCGCCAAGTTCGTGGCGCAGATCGACGAGCTGCTCAAGCACAAGGAAGCCGAGCTGCTGGAGGTCTGATCCAGGCTCCGCACACGCCCCGGACCGGCGGTCACACCACCGCCCGGCCCGGGGCGCGGCTCGACCCGGCCGACACCAAACGGGTCACGCGCGGCAGCCTCCGGCATAGCGAGGGGGCGACGCGGCACAGACTCAGATCATGCCCCCCGTCCAGGAGACCTCCGTGGCCCAGACCGACCAGCAGCCCCGCAAGCCGCGCGGTGGCCGCAACCTGCCCGCCGCGATAGGTGTCGGCGCCGGCCTGGGGGCGGTGATCGTGGCCTCGCTGTTCGTGGTCAAGGCGGTCTTCATCGTGGTGGTCGCCGCCGCCGTCGCGGTCGGCGTCTGGGAGCTGACCAGCCGACTGGCCGAGCGCAAGGACGTCCACGTCCCGCTGATCCCGCTGGTGATCGGCTCCGTCGGCATGGTGATCACCGGGTACTTCGAGGGCGGCCAGTGGGCCGCCGCGGTGCTCGCCCTCACCGGCCTGGCGCTGATGGTCGCCCGGATGGCCAGCCCGCCGGAGAACTACCTGCGCGACATAACGGCCGGGGTGTTCACCGCCTTCTACGTCCCGTTCCTGGCCACCTTCGTCGCCCTGATGCTGGCCGCCGACGACGGCGCGTGGCGGATCCTGCTGTTCCTGGTCGTCACCATCTGCTCCGACACGGGCGCGTACGCCGTCGGCTACAAGTTCGGCCGCAACAAGCTGGCGCCGACCATCAGCCCCGGCAAGACCCGCGAGGGCCTGGCCGGCGGCATCGGGCTGTCGATGGCGGCCGGCGCCCTGCTGATGCAGTTCGTCATCGACGGCGGCAGCTGGTGGCAGGGCCTGATCCTGGGCGGCTGCGCGGCCGTCACCGCCACCCTCGGCGACCTCGCCGAGTCGATGATCAAGCGCGACCTCGGCATCAAGGACATGGGCACCCTGCTCCCCGGCCACGGCGGAATCATGGACCGCCTGGACTCCCTGCTCCCCACCGCCCCGGTCGTCTGGCTCCTCCTCACCGCCTTCGTCGGCGGCTGAGCCGCACCACCCTCCCGAAGGCCCCCGCCCGCGGGGGCCTTCGGCGTTCCCGGAACACGCCGCTCGGCTCGTCAAGTGGATCTGAGACACTGGATGAATCATGCCTAAGCCCGGAGAACTGACCTTTGTCGCGCCGCGCGGCGCCAAGCCCCCGCGACACCTCGCCGACCTCAGCCCTGCCGAGCGCAAGGAGGCCGTTGCCGAGTTGGGCGAACAGCCGTTTCGCGCGAAGCAGTTGGCCAACCACTACTTCGGGCGGATGTCGACTGACCCGGCGGAGTGGACGGACATCCCGGCTGCCAGCCGGGAGAAGCTGACCGAGGCGTTGCTGCCCGAGCTGATGTCGGTGGTGCGGCACGTGTCGTGCGACGACGACGCGACGCGAAAGACGCTGTGGAAGCTGTTCGACGGGACGCTGGTCGAGTCGGTGCTGATGCGGTACCCGGACCGGGTCACCATGTGCATCAGCTCGCAGGCCGGCTGCGGGATGAACTGCCCGTTCTGCGCGACCGGGCAGGCCGGGCTGACGCGGAACCTGTCCACGGCCGAGATCGTCGAGCAGATCGCGTCCGGCATGCGCGACCTGAAGTCCGGCGCGGTGCCCGGTGGTGAGGCGCGGCTGTCGAACGTGGTGTTCATGGGCATGGGCGAGCCGCTCGCCAACTACAACCGGGTGCTGGGCGCGATCGGCCGTCTGACCGACCCGGCTCCGGACGGCTTCGGGCTCTCGCAGCGCGGTATCACGGTCTCCACCGTCGGCCTGGTTCCGGCGATGCACCGGTTCGCGGACGAGGGTCTGAGCTGCCGGCTCGCGCTCTCGCTGCACGCCCCCGACGACGAGCTGCGCGACGAGCTGGTGCCGGTCAACACCCGCTGGAAGGTCGACGAGGTGCTGGATGCCGCGTGGAACTACGCGGACAAGTCCGGCCGCCGGATCTCCATCGAGTACGCGCTGATCAAGGACATCAACGACCAGGCGTGGCGCGCCGACCTGCTCGGCCGGCTGATCAAGAACCGCCGGGTCCACGTGAACCTGATCCCGCTCAACCCCACCCCCGGCTCCAAGTGGACGGCCTCCCGCCCGGAGGACGAGCGTGAGTTCGTTCGCCGCCTCCAGGCCCACGGCGTCCCCACCACGGTCCGCGACACCCGCGGCCAGGAGATCGACGGTGCCTGCGGCCAGCTCGCCGCGGCGGGTTAGGACCGGCCAGGTCCAGTGCTCTGCCCCCTCCTCCGGACGCTAGAGGAGGGGGCAGAGCACTGCCGTCAGGCCGCCCGTGATCAGCAGGACCGTGCCGACGGTGAGCGTGCGCAGGGCGACGGCGCCGGTGAGCAGCGAGGGCGGGGTGCCGAGGCGGTCGAGGGCGTCGGCGGTGGGGCGGCGGGCGGCGCGCAGCTCGTGGAGACGGGCGGCGAGGGCCGCGATCGCGCAGGCCAGCACGAGGATGCCTTCGACCAGGGTCAGGGCGGGGACGGCGGTGTCGTGGTCGGCCCAGTTGCGGGCGGCGACCAGCAGCAGCACGACGATCGCGGTGAGCACGGCCACCGGGGCGCCGAGCCGCCGGGACTGCGCGGCGAGGCCGCGGCCGGCCAGCAGCCGCAGCGGGGCGGGCCGGCCGAGCGCGAGCAGGCGGCCGGCGACCAGCAGGAGCGGGCCGGTCCACAGTGCGACGGCGGTGGCGGTGACGGTCCAGCCGATCAGCAGGGCGGGGCTGGTGGCGGGCAGACCGCCGGGCAGGGCGACGGTGCGGCCGTCGACGCCGGCACCGGGGCGCAGGCCGTACAGCTGGAGGCCGAGGCCGACCACCAGGAGTCCGGCGGGCAGTGCGAGGCGTAGCGGGGCGAAGGTGGGGCCGGCGGGTTCGGCGGGGCGGCCGGGCAGGCGTTCCGGGAAGTCGACGGCGCAGGCGGCCGAGACCCCGGCGACCAGCGGCAGGACCGCGAGCAGGGTGATCGGTGCGACGGCGGGCAGCGGGACGCCCATGCCGAGGTCGGGGGCGAGCGTGGGCCCGGCGATGTCGTTGCGCAGCACGAGGAAGAGCAGCAGGGTGGCCGCGGAGCCGAGCACGCAGGCGAGCGCGATCTCGCCGGCGATGAGCAGCCGGATCCGGGTGGGTCCGGCACCGGCCGCGGTGAGCCCGGTGATGCGCTCGGGGTGCTGCGCGGGGACGGCGCGGGCCGCGACGGCGGCGAACCAGGCGACGGCGGCCAGCGGCGGCAGGCACCACAGCAGCCGGTCGAGCGAGGCGCCGGCGGGTTCGCTGAGCGCGCGGCCGAGGGCGCGCAGCAGGAACGCGGCGACCACCGCGGCGGCGGTGGCGGTGAGCAGTCCGCGCGCGAGGTCGAGGGTGCGGTAGCCGCGGGCGAGTCTGAGGTAGTACACGGCTGGCCTCTCAGCGCCCGGCGGGGACGGCGGCGGTCTCGGCGGTGAGCCGGCCGTCGACCAGGTGGACGGTGCGGTCGGCGAACCGGGCGAGAGCCGGGTCGTGGGTGGCCAGGACCAGGGTGAGCTGGTGGGAGCGGGCGGCGCTGGCGAGTATCCGCAGCACCTG
Source organism: Kitasatospora sp. NPDC002522 (assembly GCF_053595195.1). Lineage (NCBI taxonomy): Bacteria > Bacillati > Actinomycetota > Actinomycetes > Kitasatosporales > Streptomycetaceae > Kitasatospora > Kitasatospora sp. NPDC002522. The sequence goes on along the minus strand of NZ_JBSFXE010000011.1, from coordinate 17,167 downwards.
TTCACGGGCGTCGCGGTGGAGCGGCGCGGTGGGGTCGTCGGCGAAGACCACGGGCGGCTCCGGGGCGAGCGCGCGGGCGACCGCGATCCGCTGGCGCTGGCTCTGCTGGAGCTGGGCGGGCCGGAGCTTGGCGCAGTCGGCGACGTCGAGCCGCTCCAGCCAGTCGGCGGCGGCGCGGTACGCGGCCTTGTGCCCGGCGCCGGCCAGCAGCAGCGGGAGGGCGACGTTCTCACGGGCCGTCAGTTCCGGGACCAGGTGCGGTTCGGAGCCGACGTAGCCGAAGCGCTCGCGGCGGAGCTTCTCGCGGCCGGTGCGGCTGAGGGTGTGCACGGGGGAGCTGTTGAACCAGACCTCGCCGTCGTCGACCGGGAGCTGCGCGGAGAGGCAGCCGAGCAGGGTGGACTTGCCGGAGCCGCGCGGTCCGGTGACGGCCAGCATCTCGCCCACGCGGACGCCGAGGGAGACGCCGCGCAGGGCGGGGGTGCCGTGGTGGGACTTGACGATCCCTCGGGCCCAGAGCACGTCGTTGTCGGGCGGGGCCGCTGACATGTGATCCATCCAGGTGCCGACGGGGATATGACAGTCGTCAGATTAGAACGATCGGGCGTCCTCGCGGGTGCGCCGCACTGCTCCGATCAGGGATGAATCGGTGCGAAAGCGGCGTGTTGGCCGACAGATTCACTCCCGGGTACGCCGAAGGGCGGTCCCGACGTGAGGAGTCGGGGCCGCCCTTCGGTGGAGGGTGGGGAAGGAGGATCAGATCTTCTGCCACGCGTCGGAGAGGCTGGTCCGCAGGATCTGCTCGATCTCGTCGAAGGTCGACTGGTCGGAGATCAGCGGCGGGGCCAGCTGCACGACCGGGTCGCCACGGTCGTCGGCGCGGCAGTAGAGGCCGTTGTCGAACAGGGCCTTGGAGAGGAAGCCGTACAGGACGCGCTCGACCTCGTCGTCGTTGAACGACTCCTTGGTGACCTTGTCCTTCACGAGCTCGATGCCGTAGAAGTACCCGTTGCCGCGGACGTCGCCGACGATCGGCAGGTCGCGCAGCTTGTTCAGGGTGCCCAGGAACTTCGACTCGTTGTCGAGCACGTGCTGGTTGAGGCCCTCGCGCTCGAAGATGTCGAGGTTGGCCAGCGCCACCGCCGAGGAGACCGGGTGGCCGCCGAAGGTGTAGCCGTGCAGGAAGGTGTTGTCGCCCTTGTAGAACGGCTCGGCGATGCGGTCCGAGATGATCGTGGCGCCGATCGGGGAGTAGCCCGAGGTCATGCCCTTGGCGCAGGTGATCATGTCCGGCACGTAGCCGAACTTGTCGGCGCCGAACATGGTGCCGAGGCGGCCGAAGGCGCAGATGACCTCGTCCGAGACCAGCAGCACGTCGTGGCGGTCGCAGATCTCGCGCAGGCGCTGGAAGTACCCGGGCGGCGGCGGGAAGCAGCCGCCGGCGTTCTGCACCGGCTCGACGAAGACGGCGGCGACGGTCTCGGGGCCCTCGAAGAGGATGGCCTGCTCGATCTCGTCGGCGCACCAGCGGCCGTACGCCTCGGGGTCGACGGTGCCGTCGGGGCCCGCCAGGTACGCCGGGGCGCGGTAGATGTTGGTGTTCGGGGCCTTGTGGGTGCCCGGCACCAGCGGCTCGAACGGGGCCTTCAGGCCCGGCAGGCCGGTGATGGAGAGCGCGCCCTGCGGGGTGCCGTGGTAGGCGACGGCCCGCGAGATGACCTTGTACTTGGTCGGCTTGCCGGTCAGCTTGAAGTACTGCTTCGCCAGCTTCCAGGCGGTCTCGACCGCCTCGCCGCCACCGGTGGAGAAGAAGACCTTGTTGAGGTCGCCGGGCGCGTAGTTGGCCAGGCGCTCGGCCAGCTCGACGGCCTTCGGGTGGGCGTAGCTCCACACCGGGAAGAAGGCGAGCTCCTTGGCCTGCTTGGCGGCGGCCTCGGCCAGCTCCTCGCGGCCGTGGCCCGCCTGGACCACGAACAGGCCGGCGAGGCCGTCGAGGTACTTGCGGCCCTTGTCGTCCCAGACGTAGGTGCCTTCGCCCTTGACGATCGTCGGCACGGGGGAGTTCTCGTACGACGACATGCGGGTGAAGTGCATCCACAGGTGGTCGTAGGCGGTCTTGGAAAGGTCCTTCTGCGCCGGCTCGGCTGTCATCGGGTGCCCCAGGTGTAGGTCTGTTTCCGGAGCTTCAGGTAAACGAAGCTCTCGGTGCTCCGCACGCCGGGAAGCGAGCGGATGCGCTTGTTGATCAGTTCGAGAAGGTGTTCGTCGTCCTCGCACACCAGTTCGGCGAGCAGGTCGAAGGACCCCGCGGTGCACACCACGTAGTCGACCTCGTCGAAGGCGGCCAGCGCGTCGGCGACCGGTTCGATGTCGCCCTCGACCCGGATGCCCACCATCGCCTGGCGGGTGAACCCGACGGTGAGGGGATCGGTCACGGCGACGATCTGCATCACGCCCTGGTCGAGCAGCTTCTGGACCCGCTGGCGTACGGCCGCCTCGGACAGGCCGACGGCCTTGCCGATGGCGGCGTACGGGCGACGCCCGTCCTCCTGCAGCTGCTCGATGATCGCCTTGGAGGCGGCGTCGAGGGGAACGCTGGCGTTCCGGTCGCGGTTGGCCACGCCGCCACTGTGCCGGACCGGGCGGAGAAGCGCAAGCCGCCGTGCTGCTGATTTCGTCGCCGATTCGAAGATCGGGCGCGGAAAGCGTCGCGTCTGGCGAGGCCCCCTGTCGATATCGATGGCGATGGCGCTACTCTGACGACGTACACGCGGGCGCGTGCACGCCCCCGAACGTGGCTTGTCGCTGACATGCCGTGGTCACCGAGTGCCGGAGGTAACCTGGCGCCGGGGCTGCAACGTGGCAGGCCCAGACCGAGGAGAGATCCGTGAGCGAGCTTCGTACGCTGCGCAACTACATCAACGGCGAGTTCGTCGACGCGGCGGACGGCCGCACGCTCGACATCGTCGACCCGACCACGGGCGAGGTCTACGCGACCTCGCCGCTCTCCGGCGCCGCCGACGTGGACGCCGCGATGGACGCAGCTGCCGCCGCCTTCCCGGCCTGGCGCGACGCCACCCCGTCCACCCGTCAGAAGCTGCTGCTGAAGATCGCCGACGCGGTCGAGGCCCGGGCCGACGAGATCGTGGACGCCGAGGTCCGCAACACCGGCAAGCCGCGCGGGCTGACCCTCTCCGAGGAGATCGGCCCGATGGTCGACCAGCTGCGCTTCTTCGCCGGCGCCGCCCGTCTGCTGGAGGGCAAGGCCGCGGGCGAGTACATGGACGGGATGACCTCGATCGTCCGCCGCGAGCCGGTCGGCGTCTGCGCGCAGGTCGCGCCGTGGAACTACCCGATGATGATGGCCGTGTGGAAGTTCGCCCCGGCGATCGCCGCGGGCAACACCGTGGTGCTCAAGCCGTCCGACACCACCCCGGCCTCCACCGTGCTGCTGGCCGAGATCATCGGCGGCGTGCTGAAGGACCTGGAGCTCCCGGCCGGCGTCTTCAACGTGATCTGCGGCGACCGGGAGAGCGGCCGCCTGATGGTCGAGCACCGCACCCCGGCGATGGCCTCCATCACCGGCTCGGTCCGGGCCGGCATCCAGGTCGCCGAGTCCGCCGCGAAGGACGTCAAGCGGGTCCACCTGGAGCTCGGCGGCAAGGCCCCGGTCGTGGTCTTCGAGGACGCCGACATCGCCGAGGCGGTCGAGGGCATCTCGGTGGCCGGCTTCTTCAACGCCGGCCAGGACTGCACCGCCGCCACCCGCGTGCTGGTGCACGAGTCCATCCACGACGCCTTCGTGGAGGCGCTGGCCAAGGCCGCCGCCGACACCAAGACCGGCGGCGTGGACGACGAGGACGTGCTGTACGGCCCGCTCAACAACGCCAACCAGCTGAAGCAGGTCGCCGGCTTCATCGAGCGCCTCCCCGCGCACGCCAAGGTCGAGACCGGCGGCCACCGGGTCGGCGAGGTCGGCTACTTCTACGCGCCGACCGTGGTCTCCGGCCTGCTGCAGGACGACGAGATCATCCAGAACGAGGTCTTCGGCCCGGTCATCACCGTGCAGAAGTTCACCGACGAGGACCAGGCCGTGGGCTACGCGAACGGCGTCGAGTACGCCCTCGCCTCCTCGGTGTGGACCAAGGACCACGCCCGCGCCATGCGGATGTCGCGCCGCCTGGACTTCGGCTGCGTGTGGATCAACACCCACATCCCGCTGGTCGCGGAGATGCCGCACGGCGGCTTCAAGAAGTCCGGCTACGGCAAGGACCTGTCGTCGTACGGCTTCGAGGACTACACCCGGGTCAAGCACGTGATGACCGCGATCTGACAGGGCGACAACAGGGGCGCGAGGAACTGCGCGCGCAACCATGCATCCACATAGGGCGATGCCTGGTCGCGCGGTCCTCGCGCCCCCTCGCGTTTCCACCGTGTCAGGGCGACATGCGACTCGCGTGACAGGATGAAACTGCCCAGCGGGAGGACGTCTCCCTACGCTGGATGCATGAGCATCCCCACCGCTGACTCAGCCGCCGGGCAGGCCGTCAAGGCCGCCGACCGCGCGCACGTCTTCCACTCGTGGTCCGCCCAGGCTCTGATCGACCCCCTCGCGGTGGCCGGTGCCGAGGGCTCCTACTTCTGGGACTACGACGGCAACCGCTACCTCGACTTCTCCTCGCAGCTGGTGAACACCAACATCGGGCACCAGCACCCGAAGGTGGTCGCGGCGATCCAGGCGAAGGCCGCCCAGCTGTGCACCATCGCCCCGGGCTTCGCCGAGGAGTCGCGCAGCGAGGCGGCCCGGCTGATCGCCGAGCGCACCCCCGGAGACCTGGACAAGATCTTCTTCACCAACGGCGGCGCCGAGGCGAACGAGAACGCGATCCGGATGGCCCGGCTGCACACCGGCCGGCACAAGGTGCTCTCCACCTACCGCTCGTACCACGGCGCGACCGCCAACGCGATCACGCTGACCGGCGACCCCCGGCGCTGGGCGAACGAGACGGGCGTGTCGGGCATCGTGCACTTCTGGGGCCCGTACACCTACCGCTCCAACTTCCACGCCGAGAACGAGGCGCAGGAGTGCGAGCGGGCGCTGGCGCACCTGGAGCAGACCCTCGCGTTCGAGGGTCCGGGCACCGTCGCGGCGATCATCCTGGAGACCGTGGTCGGCACCGCGGGCATCCTGATCCCGCCGGCCGGCTACCTGGCGGGCGTGCGGGAGATCTGCGACCGGTACGGGATCGTGTTCATCCTGGACGAGGTGATGGCCGGCTTCGGCCGCACCGGCGCGTGGTTCGCGGCGGACCACTGGGGGATCACCCCGGACCTGCTGACCTTCGCCAAGGGCGTGAACTCCGGCTACCTGCCGCTCGGCGGTGTGGCGATCTCCGCGGAGATCGCCGAGACCTTCGCGCAGAGGGCGTTCCCGGGCGGCCTGACCTACTCGGGGCACCCGCTGGCCTGCGCCTCCGCGGTCGCGACGATCAACGCGATGGCCGAGGAGGGCATCGTGGAGCACGCCCGGCACATCGGCGAGAACGTGCTCGGCCCCGGCCTGCGCGAGCTGGCCGTGCGCCACCCGTCGATCGGCGAGGTCCGCGGTCTGGGCGTGTTCTGGGCGCTGGACCTGGTGAAGAACCGGGAGACCCGCGAGCCGCTGGTGCCGTACAACGCGGCCGGCGAGGCGAACGCGCCGATCGCGCAGCTGGCGGCGGCGTGCAAGCAGCGCGGGCTGTGGCCGTTCACCAACATGAACCGCTTCCACGTGGTGCCGCCGTGCACCGTCAGCGAGGAGGAGGCGAAGACCGGTCTGGCGATCCTGGACGAGGTGCTGACCCTCACCGACGCGCACACGGTCTGACGTTTCGTCACCGAAGGCCCCAGGCACGCCGCCCGGGGCCTTCGTGCTGCCCCGGCTACCACGAGAGACAACCCGTCTGTACGATGATCGGCTGAAATTTGGTACGACATTGGGGAAGTCATGGGGGATCAGGGATTCCGGGTCCAACCGGAACAACTGGAGGCCTACGGGCGGCTGATCGCGGATCAGTCGGCCCGGATCGACGCGGTGCGGTCCCGGTTGGCCGGAGTGCCGCTGGCCTCCAGCGACTTCGGGAAGCTGCCGGGGTCGGACGAGCTGTTCCAGGCGTACCAGGAGCACGCGCGGGCCGAGGAGCAGAACTTCGGCGACCTGTCGTAGCTGCTGGACGGCGCCGGCGAGGCGCTGCACAGCGTGGGCGGGAACTACCGCGAGCTGGACGAGGAACTCGCCGCGGGTCTGGGAGGCCAGGGATGACCGCGCTCGCCAGCGTCGACTTCGGCCAGGTCGGCGACGCGTACAAGTGGACCCGCGACCAGGTCGACGCGGTCACCGCGCCGCTGCCCGACCTCAGCAACCCGGTCAGCGACGGCCTGGACGCCGGGCTCGACCACATCGTCAAGGCCGCGCTGGACGCCACCGGCCTGATGGACGTGCTGGAGAAGGTCACCGGCAACCTGGCCGGGCTCACCGCCGCCGCCCAGGAGTGGCAGGCCCAGGCCAAGGAGATGCACGCCGTCGCCGCCGATCTGCGGGCCGGCGCCGGACCGCTGGCCGAGGGCTGGCAGGGCGCCGCCTCCGCCTCGTTCGGCGCGTACCTGGGCCAGGTGGTCGAGGGCATCGACGCGACCGCCAAGGACATGGAGCAGGTCGCGCAGATCATCAGCCAGGCCGCGGCCGAGTGCAAGCTCGCCGAGGACCTGATCATCGGCATCATCCGGGAGGCGATCGAGACCCTGATCGTCAGCCTGGCCGCCATGGTGATCGTCGACATCGTCACGGTCGGCCTGGCCACCATCGTCGACGCGCTGGTCGTCGAGGCCGAGATCGCGGTCTACATCGCCCGGGTCGAGCGGGTGTCGGTGAAGCTCGCCGAGGCGCTCCGCGACCTGATGCGGGCGGTCAAGGAACTGCGCACCGTCAACCGCACCTGGAAGGGCTTCAAGGACGCCAAGGCCGCGGCCAAGGTGGTCCGCAAGATCGGCAAGAAGCCCTGGAAGGCCGGCCTCGGCGTGCTGAAGAACCCCGACAACCTGCCGATGGAGGCCCGCCTGCTGCACGCCGGCGCGGCGATCGGCGTCAAGGAGGTGTTCTCCACGATCAAGGGCGGCATCAAGGCGCCGATCGCGCTCGGCCTCGGCGCGGGCGGCCCCGCGAGCGTGCTGACCGACGCGCTCAAGGACGACGGGAACGTCGACGCCCTCACCGGAGCCCTCGACGGCCCCGGCAAGCAGCAGCCCTACCGGGTGCCCAAGAACCGCATCGAGGAGGCGTTCGGATGAGCCTGCCCCACGGCGGCGCCCCGCCGATCCACGAACCGAGCCGCTACGGCGGCGGCTCCTACCTGGCGCTGGCCGCACCGCTGCTGGCCCCCGGCGAGCAGGTCCGCGGCATCGTCGACGCCGACCTCGGCGACCTGATCCGCCGCGTCCCGCGCAAGTACCGCAGCCGGAACCTCGCGCTCGGCACCGAGCTCGCGCTCGGCGCCGTCAGCACCGCCTTCGACCTGATCGGCTCCTTCGCGGAGGTGGTCGAGGACTGCACCTGGGGCCTGATCCGCAGCCTCCGCCGACTGGTGCGCGGCCGCGGCCTGACCGGCGGCTGGACGAGCCAGGCCGGACGGTTCGTCATCACCGTGCGCGCCGGCGGCCACTGGGACGGAGGCTACTCCAACGACGACGTCCTGCTGGTCCTCACCGACCGGCGGATCCTGCTCGCCCACGAGTCCCGCGGCGCCCTCACCGCCCTCGGCGACCTGCCCTACCCGCAGCTGCGCCGGATCGAGAACCGCCACACCTGGCTCTCCAACCGGGTCGACCTGCACTTCGCGGACGGCTCGCTGGCCGCCCTGGAGGTCTCCTCCACCGAGACCGCCGCACTCCAGGCCCTCGGGCCGCGCTGACACGCCGGCCGGCGCCGGCACCCCGCCGTGACGGGGTGTCAGCGCCGGACCGCGTCCAGCGCCAGCAGCGCCACGTGCAGCGACAGGCACGACTCGACCTGGTCCAGGTCGACGCCCAGGATCCGCTCCACCTTGTGCAGCCGGTCGTAGAACGACGGCCGCGACAGGTGCGCGGCGTCCGCCGCCGCCGACTTGTTGCGGCCCTGCTCCAGGTAGATCCGCAGCATCTGCACCAACTGCCCGCCGTGCTCGGCGTCGTACGCCAGCAGCGGGCCCAGCTCGCGCTCCACGTAGGTCTGCAGCCGCTCGTCGTCGCGCAGCAGGTGCAGCAGACCGCGCAGCCGCACGTCCGGAAGCCGGTAGTAGGCGGCGGCCCGGCCGCCGGGGGAGTCGTGCAGCGCCGCGTCCGCGACCTGGGTCGCCTCCAGCAGGGTGCGGCGGGCGTCGCGCACCGAACCCACCGAGGAGCCGACCGCTATCACCGGCGCCGCCGCCGCGCCGTCCCGCGCCGACTCCGCGACCAGCCGCCGCAGCGTCGCCGCGAAGGTCTCCAGCGCGGTGTGCTCGTCCTGCTGCGCGCCCAGCGTGATCAGCACCCCCACGCCCTCGTCGTCCAACGCGCCGACCAGCGCCGACAGTCGGCTGGTACGGATCGCGGTGGCCGCCAGCTCGGTGAAGTCGCGCAGCCGGGCCTGCGCCTCCAGCGCAGCCGGCAGCGGACCCTGACGCTGCCTCAGCACCACGCCCACCAGCCGCCGCCCCTCCAACGGCACCCCCAGCGCCTGCGCGCGCAGCGCCACCTCGGACACCGTCAGCGCGTGGGTGAGGATCCCGGACAGCAGCGTGCGGTGGGTCTGCCGCTCCAGCGACTCCCGGTCGCGCACCACCAGCCGGTTCAGCGCCAGCGTCGCCGCGCCGCGCTCCAGCAGCATCGCGTGCGGGTGCGGCACGTCCGGCGGCAGCGGGACCGGCTCGTCCACCAGCACCAGCCGGCCCCAGTCCTGCCCGCGCGCGCCGACCGCCGTCACCAGCCAGCCCGACCGCGGGTCGTAGCCGGTGCGGCCCGCCGGGTGCACCCCGCGCGAGCGGCGCTCCCAGTCCTCCAGCAGCTCCACCTCGCCGTGCCCCGCGGTCTCGTGCGCCAGCACCTGGTGCGCCAGGTTCTCCAGCACCACCGGCGCGCCCGCCATCCGGCCCACCTGCCGGACCACCTCGGCCGGCTCGGCGCCCTCGATCGCCAGCTCGTTGAAGACCTGGTGCACCGCCTCCGACACCCGCAGCTGCTCCAGCTGCGCGTTCACCACCAGCGCGTGCACCGCCTCGGTCACCGCGACGAACTTCAGCTCCCGGCGCAGCACGACCAGCGGCAGGTTGTGCCGCTCCGCGGCCGCGACCAGCGCCCGGGGCAGCGAGTCGAAGTAGCGCCGGCCGAACTCGATCACCAGCCCGGCCACCCCGACCTCGTCCAGCTCGCGCACGTACCGGGCCAGGCCGTCGCGGTCCTCCGGCAGCGCGATGCCGGTGGACAGCACCAGCTCCCCGCCGCGCAGCACCCCCGCCACGTCCGGCAGCTCGCTGACGTGCACCCAGCGCACCGGGCGCTCCAGCGCGCCGGCGCCCGCCACCACCTGGGGCAGACCCCGGCGCATCACGTCGAGGTCGAGCACACGGGCGACGGTGGGGAGCATCGCGGGTACCTCCGGGGGTTCTCAGGGTGTCAGGGCAATCATGCAGGTCCGCGACGCTGTGTCGCCCATTCGCAGCCTTGCAGCGTGTAAGCCGCTGCACATGCGCCCTGGCGGAGTGACCCTTGCCCGGGGCACCCCGTCCGAGGCATCGTCGGCCGGGTCGAGTAGGCAATGGAGGCAACTCATGGACCTGACCACCTTCAGCGACGGCGCGCAGTACATCGCGGGCCGGCTCACCCGGGGCTCCGGTGGCGGCGACCCCTTCACGGTGGTCAACCCCGCCGACGGCTCCACCGTCCTGGAGGTCGAGCTCGCCACCACCGCCGACGTCGACGCCGCCGTCGCCGCCGCGCGTGCCGCGCTGCCCGAGTGGTCCCGGGCCACCCCCGGCGCCCGCGCGGAGGCGCTGAACCGGCTGGCCGGCATCCTCGGCGACCAGGCCGGCCAGCTCGCCCGGGTGGAGACCGCGCAGACCGGCAAGCCGATCAAGCTGTCCACCGAGTTCGACGTCCCCGGCACGGTCGACAACACCGCCTTCTTCGCCGGCGCCGCCCGCAACCTGGAGGGCAAGGCCGCCGGCGAGTACAGCGGCGACCACACCTCGTACGTACGCCGCGAGGCGATCGGCGTGATCGGCTCCATCGCGCCGTGGAACTACCCGCTGCAGATGGCCGCCTGGAAGATCCTCCCGGCGATCGCCGCCGGCAACACGATCGTCCTCAAGCCCGCCGAGCTGACCCCGCTCACCGCGCTGATGTTCGCCCGCGCCTGCACCGCGGCCGGCATCCCCGACGGCGTGGTCAACGTGGTCACCGGCGCCGGCCGCACCGCCGGCGAGCACCTGATCGGCCACCCCGACGTCGCCATGGTCTCCTTCACCGGCTCCACCGCCGTCGGCCGGCGGGTCGCGGAGATCGCCACCGCCACCGTCAAGCGCACCCACCTGGAACTCGGCGGCAAGGCCCCGTTCGTGGTCTTCGATGACGCCGACCTGGACGCCGCCGTGCACGGCGCGGTCGCCGCCTCGCTGATCAACAGCGGCCAGGACTGCACCGCCGCGACCCGCGCCTACGTCCAGCGCCCGCTCTACGACGCCTTCGTGGCCGGTGTCGCCGAGCTCTACCGGGCGATCCGCCTCGGCGACCCGCTCAACCCGCAGACCGACCTCGGCCCGCTGGTCTCCTTCGCCCACCGCGACCGGGTGGCCGGCTTCGTCGAGCGCGCCCGCTCCTACGCCACCGTGGTCACCGGCGGCCGCGCCGAAGGCAAGGGCCACGACGGCCACGACCTCTCGCTCGGCGCCTACCACCTGCCCACCCTGATCACCGGCGCCGCCCAGGACAGCGAGGTCGTCCAGGGCGAGATCTTCGGCCCGGTGCTGGTCGTCCTGCCCTTCGACGGCGACGAGGAGGGCCTGCGGCTGGCCAACGACACCCCGTACGGCCTGGCCGCCTCCGCCTGGACCCGCGACGTCCACCGCTCGCTGCGCGCCACCCGCGAGATCGCGGCGGGCTGCGTCTGGGTCAACGACCACATCCCGATCATCAGCGAGATGCCGCACGGCGGGTACAAGTCCTCCGGCTACGGCAAGGACATGTCGCAGTACTCGCTCGACGAGTACACCCAGGTCAAGCACGTCATGTTCGACACCACCGCGGTGGCCCGCAAGGACTGGCACCGGACGATCTTCGGCGACCGCTGACCGGTCGTCAGGCCGCCCCGTCGCGGCGATCCGTCGAGGCGATCCGTGTAAGAGACCACCCGCTCCTCGCTCTCCCGTGTGGCAGGCACCCCCGGCCCGCCACCCGGGAGAGACGAGGAACACCGGTGGACACCCCCCGCTACCCCAGCGCCCTGCACTGGCTGGCCGACGCCGCCCCGGACCCCGACGCCTGCCGCCGAACCTGGGAGCGCACCCGGTTCGGCCTCGCCCTGCTGCCCGCCGGCCGCCGCTGGGACGTGCTGCACGCCCCCGGCCGGATCGGCCGCCCCGCCGCCGCCCTGCTCGACCGGCTCGGCTGCGGACCCGTCCTGGAGGACCCCGCCGCCGACACCGTCGGCTTCCTCGTCCCGGTCGGCACCGCCGGACGCTGGATCGGCAGCGGCATCCGTTCCTCCGGCGACGGCACCTGGATCGCCGTCCCGCACCCCACCCGCCCCACCCGCGGCGCGCACTGGCTGGTCCCCCCGCACCGCACCGGCCGACTGGTCGACCCCGCCGCGCTGGAACTCGCCCTGCACGACGCCGCCGCCCGCCTGCGCACCCACGGCTGACCGCCCGGACGCACCGGCGGCGCACCCGCCGCCGACCGCCCACGCGCGCAAGACTGTCCCCATGGACACCAGCACCGCCGCCCCCGGACCGCCCGGCGCGCCCGAGCAGCCGGGACTGCCCGGCACCGCACCGCCGCCGCCGCCCACCGTGGACCGCGCCCGGCTGCTCACCGACGCCCAGCCCTACTGCCTGCAGCACGCCCTCGCCCTGGCCGGCCCCGAAGCCCTCCGCCTGCACGGCCTCCCGGTCGGCCGCGCCGCCCGCACCGCCGACCTGCAGCTGATCACCGCCGAGGGCCCGCCGCTCGCCGACCTCGCCGGCGGACTCGCCGAAGCCCTGCGCGCCGCCGGCCACCTCGTCCGGGAAGCGCCCGGCACCGCCCGCCGCGCCCAGCTCACCGTCACCGCCGGCCCCACCGCCCTCGGCCTCGAACTGCGCCGCGAACCGCTGCACCACCCGCCGATCCTCCCCGCGGGCGCGCCCGTCCCCGTCACCGAGCTGACGGACACCGCCGCGCTCGCCGTCCTCACCCTGTGCGAACGCGCGCTGCCCGCCGACCTGTTCGCCCTGTACGCGCTCACCACCCGGTTCCGCGAGGGCGAACTCCTCGCCCTGGCCAGCGCGTTCGACGAGGAGTTCACCGCCCGCACGCTCGCCGACCGGCTGGAGACCGCCGCCGCGCTGCTCCCGCCCTGGGCCCCGGAGCCCCGGCAGTGGGCCGAGGCCTGGGCGCAGGACCTGCGGCTCGACCTGCTGGAGACCACCGAACTCGCCGACGGCCTGCACGACCCGTACCTGGACGCGCTCGACGAGGAACCGCCCGCCGACGACCTGTAAGGGTGAATCTCGGTTCCCCGTCAGGGTGCTCGTTGAGGAGGGCCCTCGGCCCGCGCAGACTGGAGGAGAGCGCGGGATGTCCGTGGACCATCGGAGGCAGAGACCCTTGAGCAAGCACATCAAGCACTGGATCGGTGGCCAGTACGTCGCCACCGCCGGAACCGCGCCCCGCCGCGGCGACATCCACGACCCGGCCACCGGCCAGGTCACCGGTCAGGTCGACTTCGCCGAGATCACGGAGGTCGACCAGGCGGTCGCCGCCGCCGCCCAGGCGTTCGGCACCTGGCGCAACGCCTCGATCGCCAAGCGCACCCAGGTCCTGTTCAACTTCCGCGAGCTGTTCAACGCCCGCAAGGACGAGCTGGCCGCGATCATCGTCGCCGAGCACGGCAAGGTGCACTCCGACGCCCTCGGCGAGCTGGCCCGCGGCCAGGAGGTCGTCGAGTACGCCTGCGGCATCCCGCAGCTGATCAAGGGCGGCTTCACCGAGCAGGCCTCCACCGGCATCGACGTCTACTCGATCCGCCAGCCGCTCGGCCCGGTCGCCATCATCTCGCCGTTCAACTTCCCGGCCATGGTGCCGATGTGGTTCTTCCCGATCGCCATCGCGGCCGGCAACACGGTCGTCCTCAAGCCCTCCGAGAAGGACCCGTCCGCCGCCAACTTCATCGCCGAGCTGTGGAAGGAGGCCGGCCTCCCGGACGGCGTCTTCAACGTCGTGCACGGCGACAAGGTCTCCGTCGACCGCCTGCTGGAGCACCCCGACGTCAAGTCGGTCTCCTTCGTCGGCTCCACCCCGATCGCCCGCTACGTGTACGAGAACGGCACCCGCTACGGCAAGCGCGTGCAGGCCCTCGGCGGCGCCAAGAACCACATGCTGGTCCTCCCCGACGCCGACCTCGACCTGGCCGCCGACGCCGCCATCAACGCCGGCTTCGGCGCGGCCGGCGAGCGCTGCATGGCGATCTCCGTCCTGGTCGCCGTCGACCCGATCGGCGACGAGCTGGTCGAGAAGATCAAGCAGCGGATGGCCGCCCTCAAGGTCGGCCCCGGCTGCAACGGTGACTCCGAGATGGGCCCGCTGGTCACCGGCCAGCACCGCGACAAGGTCACCTCCTACCTGGAGTCCGGCGTCGCCGACGGCGCCGAGCTCACCGTGGACGGCCGGAAGCACCCGATCGCCGCCGAGGACGCCACCGGCGCTCCCACCGCCGACGGCTACTGGCTCGGCCCCACCCTCTTCGACCACGTCAAGCCGGGCATGTCCGTCTACAACGACGAGATCTTCGGCCCCGTCCTCTCCGTGGTCCGCGTCCCCTCCTACGACGAGGGCCTGGAGCTGATCAACGCCAACCCCTACGGCAACGGCACCGCCATCTTCACCAACGACGGCGGCGCGGCCCGGCGCTTCCAGAACGAGGTCGAGGTCGGCATGGTCGGCATCAACGTGCCGATCCCGGTCCCCGTCGCCTACTACTCCTTCGGCGGCTGGAAGGCCTCGCTCTTCGGCGACAGCCACGCCTACGGCCCCGACGGCGTCCAGTTCTTCACCCGCGGCAAGGCCGTCACCCAGCGCTGGCTCGACCCCTCGCACGGTGGCATCAACCTGGGCTTCCCCACCAACAGCTGACACCACCGCGACACCCGCCGGACGGCCGGCCCCACTCCCCGGGGCCGGCCGTCCGGCCGTTCCCGCGCCCGGGGCCCCCGCGCGGCGGCCCCGTCAAACGGTCCCGTTGCTCCGGACCTGCCGGCGCACCGTCGCGGTGACCGCCCGCGACACCACCGGACCGAGCCCGTCCACCACCTCGACCAGCACCCCCAGCCCGTCCAACGCGGCGAACGCCCCCGCCGCACCCTCCGGGTCCACCCCCTCGTACAGCTCCAGACCGATGAACGCCGCGGTCACCGCCCGCGCCAGCCCCGGCAGGTCGAGGAACTCCGCCATCAGGTGCCCGGTGAACAGCCGCACCAGCACGGCCTCGATCTCCACCGTCCACAGCCGCAGCCCCTCCGCCGTCACCTCGGCCAGCTGCGGATACCCCCGTGCCCCCGCCAGGAACTGGCCCAGCAGCGCCACGTTCCCGTCCGCCCGCTCCTGCGCGTGCAGCTCCTGACCGACCGTCAGCAACTCGCGCAGCGACCCCACCTCCGCCAGCCGCTCCCGGTACCGGCCGACCCGCGCCGCGGTCTCCCGGAGCGCCGCCGCCGCGAGCAGCCCCTCCACGGTCTTGAAGTGGTAGAACACCAGCGCCTGATTGGCCCCGATCTCCCCGGCAATGCTCCGCGCCGACACCCCCGAGATCCCGTGCCGCTTGAGCGCGCCGATGGCCGCGTCCATCAACCGCTCACGTGTGTCGCTCATGCGCCGCAGCGTAGCCCGCACCTCACATCCGGAAGGACTCGCGCACCGGCCGCACATGGCGCGGAACCCCCTCCGGCCCCACCCGCGGGTACTCCGCCGTGAACCACCCCTGGTACCCCAGCACCAGCCCCACCACCGGATTGGTCACCCGCACCCGGATCCGGAACCGCCCCTCCCGCTCGTCGAACCACTCGTGCAGGTCCGCCCGCCCCGTCAACGCCTCCGGCAGCGCGGGCGACCCCGCCAACTACGACACCCGCTGCGCCCCCGACGAGATCACCAGCCCGCCCCGCGCCGTCACCCCCACCCGCAGCTCCACCGCCAGGTGCTGGTGCGTCCCCAGGTAGTCGATCACCGTCCCCGCCCGCCCCGGCGCCGCCACCATCGTCGCGTCGAACCGCCGCGGCCGGACGAACTGGAAGGTCCGCACGAACGTCACCGTCTCCCGCCCGAACCCGTCCCGGTAGGCGTAGTTGGCGATGGTGAACGGCACGTCCCGCCCGTGCTCCGGGAACAGGATGTTGCGACGCGTCCCGAGTCGCAGGAACGGCGCCACCACGGCCGGCCCGCGTTCGACCCGCTCCATCCGACCCGTCCCGATGCACGCGATCCCGTCGGCACTGGAGAAACCGAACCGACGCTGCAACTCCGGGTGCAGCCTCGTGAACTCCTCCCCGAGCGCATCCCGGAAGATCGACCCGCTTGGAGCGGGCGAGACGGCGGACGCGGGCGGGGCGATCAGCGTGACAGTCATGGCAGCTCCAGGGAGTTCAGTAGACGAGGCGGCCGCGCGGCAGCACGACCGGTGGAATCCCGCCGCGGCCTGCGTCGGCAACGGCGAGCCGCGGGCGTGACGGGGGAGGGGGGAACCAGGACGGAGAGCAGGAGGACGGCGACACCGGCGGACAGCCCGAGGCCGACCCGGCCGGACGCCGCCACCGCCGTCCCCGCGGCGACGGCGGCGCCGATCCGCGCCGCGACCTCGCCCAGGCCGTGGACGAGCGCCCGCTCCGGCGACACCCCGCGCTCCGCCCATAGCCCGCACCACCCACCGGTCGCACCCGGCACCCCCCGGCCACCGCCAACCCCGGTAGTCGTAGCCGGTCACGAAGGTGACCCCCGGCACCCCCTCCACCCGCAGGTACCGCCAGTAGCCGGCCCCCTCCTGCAACGGCGACCACCCCGAGTCGGCCGCGAACCGCAAGGCACTGACCCGCGACCCGTCCGCCCGCTCCCGCTGAACCGACGTCACCCCCGTCCCGGTCAGCGCCGGCCCCCGCGACAACCCCAGCCGGTAGCGGAACCGCACCGGCTCGGCCGCACCGTCGACGTACTCGATGCGACTGAACCGCGCGTCCCAGCGCTGGTGCTGCCCCGGCTGCTGGGTGAGCTCCCAGACCAGCTCCGGATCGGCTCGGATCTGCACCTCCACATAGAGCGGCGCGGCCCTGCGGCGGCCCTGACGACGGCCTTGGCTTCGGCCTTGACGACGGCCCTGATGACGGCCCTGATCAGGCATGGATGTCCCCCTACCGGGCCGGTTTGAGCGAGTGCTCAACTCCGGCGGCGCCATCATGGCAGAGGTTTGAGCGATCGCTCAAGGGGCCTGGCGGGCAGGTGCGCGGCGAGCGTCGTTTGCACTCCACCGCCAATCGGCGTAGTGTTCACTAGTCGCTCGGCAGGGAGCACCGGACACGTTTCTTCGTGGACGGTCCCGGGGTGGCCAATCCTCGTGAACCACCAGTTGATCCGTACCGGGTCGCGTCTTTTCGCGTCTCCGTTCGTATTTGCTGTGCGCTTTTTCGGAGATTGCGGCCGATTCGCTTTTCGGAGCGGGGATCGGCTAGAGTTTGAAGCGTCGGACGGGCCGTCAGGTCGCAGAAGACGAAAGCGAGTCGGGAAAGAGCACGAGCTCGGATCTGATAAGCTGGGAACACGAAAGAACGAAGCGCCCGGAGGGCCGGTCGGAAGGCCGCCTGAAGGAAGTGTCCGTTCCTTGAGAACTCAACAGCGTGCCAAAAGTCAACGCCAGATATGTTGACATCCCCGGCCTCGA
>NZ_JBSFXE010000010.1:0-217726 GCF_053595195.1 Kitasatospora sp. NPDC002522 | reverse complement strand
CAGCACCAACTGCACCACCTGCAGAATCGCCATCAGCTTCGTGTACTCGACCTGATTCGCGACCTGCCGCGCCACATCCCCCAACTCCCGCGACAAATCCGCGGTCTCCGCCATCACATCCCCACCCGACACCTGCCCCACCAGATCCCGGATCGCCGCCACGAACGCCTCCGCAGCATCACCCTCGAAATTCTCCAGAATCACCGGCACCAACTCGCCGACATAACCCCCCAACACCTTCAGGTCGTCCGCCACCGCGTAATAGTCGTCCGCCACCGACCGCATCAGATCCTCATCCGCCTCCGGCCACGGCATCCCCGTCACGAACGAGAAGAACCCGGCGATCTCAGGCGAAGGATTGATCGACATGGCGGCAGCCACCTTTGTGCGGAGAACTACGAACGAGGTAGGGGGGTCAACTGGGGTGCGGCAGGTCCCGGGTGAGGGAGTGTTACCAGTTGTTGGACTTCTTGGAGGCGTCGTCGTCGGCGGTCTGGAGCTGATCGGCGGTGGTCTTGCCGGCGGTGCCGACCCGACCGAGGGAGGTGCCGATGTAACCGACGGTCTTGGTGAGGTCTTCGGTGGGCTTGTCCACCTGCTGGTGGTACTGCTTGCCGATGTCGTCGTTGCCGGCCGAGGTCTTGTTGAGCTTGTTGAGGTGGACGATGCTGGTGTTGAGGTTCTTCAGCCGGTGCTCGAAGTCCTCGTAGTTGCCGAAGTAGGCCTTGAGGTCGCTGAGGGCCTTGAGCTTCTTAGCCACTGAATTCCTCCTGCTTCTGGGCCGACTTGCGGCGACGCTTGGGCTCGTCCTGCTTGAACTCGGCCTGCTTCTCGGCGGCGGCCTTCTTGGCGGCGGCGCGTTCCTCGGCCTCGAACTGCTCCTGCTTGGTTCGCTTGGCCTCGGCCTCCTCGGCTTCGAAGCCAGGTCGCATGGCGCGCAGCGGCTTCATCAGCTCCTCCAGGTCGGCGGGCAGGTCGTCGCCGAACCCGGCGGCGGCCTGGACGAGTTGGCCGACGTTGGAGAACTGGGAGATGCGCCGCGTCACCTTCTCGCCCATCCGGCCGCGGGCCTCGTTGAGGACGGTGACCAGGGCGGCGGAGAGTTCGGCGGGTGCCATCGACTGGTAGGCGGTGTTGAGGAACTTGATCGAGGTGACCTGGCCCTGCGGGCCGACGGTGACGCTGACCAGGCGGTCCTTGGAGGTGACCGTGGTGGTGACCTTGTCCAGTTCGGCCTTGGCCGCGGCCATCTTCTGCTGCTGCTCGCGCATCACGGCCATGGCGGCCTCGATGCGCCCTTCGACGTCCAGGTTCATCGCGACTCCTCTCGGGTCTCTCGGGTTGCTACTGATAGGAACGGAGAAGCGGGCGCCCGGGGATCAACCGAACCGGGACGCGATCGGATCGACCGCGGCCACGGCCCGGTTGCCGGGCGCCCGCAGGGGACCGGCGACCCGCCCCACAACGGGCCGCCGGGACTTAACGGTTCAGCGGCCGATGACGCCGCTCACCGACTTGTTCTCGGTGCCCCAGGCCTCCTCGTCCTCGGCGAGCCAGGTGGTCCGCTGCCGGGCCTGCCCGCCGGGGCCGCCCTGGGGCGACATGCCGCCCATTCCGCCCATCGGGGGCATCATCGGGGGCTGCTGGCCGGGGCCGCTGCCCTGGGCGGTGGCCTGCTGCTCGGCGGCGGCCGCGGCGCGCTTCTCGGCCTCGGCCTGGGTCTCCCGCAGCAGGGCGTCACCGCCGGTGGGGTCGCCGCCGCCGGCCACGGCCTTCTGGCTCATCCCGGTCTCCGGATTGAGCAGCGGGGAACTGCCGCCGACCGTGGTCGTGCTGTTCTTGCCGGTGCCGCCGTAGCCTCCGGACCCGGTGCCGGTGGTGACACCGCTGCCGAAGCCGGATCCGGTGCTGACGCCGCTGGTGCCGGTGCTGTAGCCGGAGCTGGTGGTGGACCGGTACTGGTTGCGCGCGTCGAGCAGCGCCTGTTCCTGGTTGGTCACCAGCTGCGAGGTGCGGTCGATCGGCTTGCCGTTGCCGTCGAGCAGGACGCCGTCCTTGATCTGGGCGTCCTTCGGCAGCACGTACGGGTTGCCGTTCGAGTCGACCAGCGGCTTGTTGTTGGCGTCCAGCAGCTGACCGTTGCTGATCTTCGCGCCATCGGGGACGGTGATCTGGTTGAACCGCTGGTCCGGCGTGTAGCCGCTCTGCGGGTCGGACTGCTTGACGCTGGAACCCTTGGGGGCGACCAGCTGCTTGCCGTCCGGGCCGAGGACCGGCTTGCCGGAGGAGTCGAAGACCAGGCCGTTCTTGTCGATCCGGGAGCCGGCCGGCACCATGATCGGCTGCTTGTTCTTGTCGAGGACGGGGTTGCCGTTCGAGTCGACCAGCGAGGACCTGCCGTCGGTGCCGGTGGTCGTGGTGCTGGTGGAGGTCCCGGGCAGCTTGATGTTCGGGTCTCCGCCGGGCAGGCCCGGGGTGGTGCCGGAGACCGTCTTCTTTCCTCCGGTACCGGTACCGGTGCCGGTCGAGTCGAGGCCCGGGATCGCACCGTCCGGTCCGGTCTTGCCGTTCGGATCGGTCTTGCCGTCGGCGCTCCCGCTCTGCTTGAGCTTGTCGAGCTCGTCCTGGTACTTCTTCTGCTGGTCGTCGGCCTGCTTCTGGTACTTGTCCTGCAGCTCCTGCTCCGTCAGCCCGCCCGTTCCGGTGCCCGAGGTGGACGGCTTGGGCATCTCCAGGTTCGGCGGGATGATGCCGCGCCGCAGGGCGCCGGCCACCGAGGTGTACTTGTCGTCGAGCTTGGAGAACGCGTCCTTGGACGCCGTGTCCAGCGTGACGAGGGTGGACATCCACTTCGTCTTCGCGGCCTTCTCGATCTTGTCGAAGAAGGCCTGCGAGTTGACGTCCTCTCCGCTCGCGCTGAGCACCTTGGCGGAAGTGAGCTTGGAGACACCGGAGTTGGAGTCGTAGGTGAACTCCCACTTGACGCTGGCACCGGCCATCGCCTCCAGAAAGGAGTCGTGCAGGGCGTTCAGGGCTCCGGCCCAGCGCTCGCTCATCCAGGCGTGGTACGCGTTGTACATGGCGAGCTGGGCGGACCCCAGCTCCTCGCGGGCGGAGTGCAGCTCCTGCACGTAGTTGGTCGGCTCGGTGAGGTCCGTCTTGACGTTCACCATGGCGAGCGTGAGGGTGCTGAGGAACTTGCGGAAGGTACCGGCCGCGTTGCCGCTCCAGTCGGAGGCCTTGCCCTGGTCGAGGCTCTCCGCCCAGGTCTTGAAGGTGGGAATCCAGGTGTCCAGGAAGCCGCCGACGCCGGTGAGCATCTCGCCCGCGTTGTCGAACGTCCACAGGTCGGTGACCCGGTTCTTGTACGGCATCGAGATGAGCGGGGCCAGGTTCTTCTCCGGGTCGTTGTGGAACGTGTTGTACGCCGACGACGTGGAGTCGAACATCGACCAGTCCGCATTGAACCCGACCACGAAGGCGTAGCCGCTGCCGTAGCCGGCGGTGCCGGTGGCCGCGAACGGGTCGACGAGCTGGGTGGACCACCAGATGTCGAAGCTGTGGTCCTGCTCCGGGACGAAGCTGTTGTACTGCTTCACCGCCCAGCTCTTGCCGTTCCCGCCGATCCAGCGCGCCGACCCGTCGCCGGCCACCGTGAGCCGGTTGGTCGGACCCTGGGTCTGCTTCTCTTCCAGGATCTTGAGCGCGTCCTCCCAGGACTTCTGCACTCCCATGGCGCTGCCCCCTTCCCGTGGCTCAGGTGGTGGTGGTCTCGGTGGTGGTGCTCGGTGCGGACGAGGCGGGCTTCGCCGAGCCCGACTTGATGGCGTTCAGCACGTCCCACATCTGGGCGACCGTCACGGTGTCGTCCGCCGCGTTCTGGATCAGCAGCTTGACGTTCTTCAGGCTGACGAACGTGGCGTGCATGGATCGCTCGAACGACTCGATCGCGTCGAGCAGTTGCTTGCAGAAGGCCTGGAAGGTCGACTGCAGTGAGCGGATGCTCTCCAGCTCCTCGGGGTTGCCGGGCAGCAGCTGCCCGGCGTCGCCGGTGAGCTTGCCCTGGGCCCAGGCCTCGCGGAGCATCATGACCCAGTGGTTGGTCTGAAGGTCCTTCAGGAACGCCTCGACCTTCTTGGCGCACTCCTCCAGGTACTGGTCGGTGACCTTGAAGCTGCCGTCCTCCGGCGGAGCCTTGGGATCCACCTTCTTCTTGTCGTCCGCGGTCTTCTTGTCGTCCGCGGTCTTCTTGTCGTCCGCGGTCTTCTTGTCGTCCGACTGCTCGGTGTCGGTCGTCGTGGCCATCGGGCAGGTCGTCCTCTCGTTGCGCTCGTTCGGGGTCATCAGGGGGAACGGCGGCCTGCCGAACGGCGGTTCACCTCCCGGAACGTGTGAGGACCCGACTCGCGCGGTGCGAGTCGGGTCCTCGGGTGTCCGGCCGAGCCGGCGCTAGCCGAACAGCTGGGCGCTGCGCTGGTCGGCGCTGCGCAGCGTGTCGTGCATGTCGGCGAGGCGGTCGGCACCGGAGTCGAACTCGGTGGTCATCGCGGTGTCCAGCGCCTCCACGGTGCGCTTGAAGTCCTGGAACGCGGTGCCCGCCGCACCCTGGAAGGAGTCGACGGCCGGCATCAGTTCCTGCATCAGCTGCTCGAGGCTGCTGTGCATCTGGTGCGCGTAGGCCTTCATCTGCTCGGTGGCCTCGGTGACGACGGTGTGGTCGACGTTGATGTCCAGATCGGACATGGCAACCCTGCTTTCTGTTCTGGGAGGTTGATCAGCCGTTGAGGACGGTGGCCACGCCGACGTCGTAGCCCGGGCTTGTGGTCCAGCTCTGGGCGACCGCGACGCCGTCCTGGGTCGCCCGGCCGAGGGCCGAGCTCGAGCCGAGGGTGGCCTCGTGCAGCGCCTGGTACTTCTGCATGATCGTGTCGTAGCCCATGATCCACTCCTCGACCTTGCGGCAGAACAGCCGACCGGCCTCGGACTGGAACCCGGTGCCGACCCGACCCATCAGCTCGTCGACCTGGGACTTGGTGCTCCTCATCTGGCTGACGTAGCCGTCGAGGTGCTGGAGCAACCGCTGCAGTACCTCATCGATGGCTACTGTCTTGTTCTCGCCTGCCACGTGTTCTCCTCGGTGCGTGGTGTCTTCGGGCCCGTTTCGCGGCCGCCGTGCGGGGCGGCCCGGCCGAGCCCTCGCCAGGTGGAACGGCCTTGCGCCGCAGGTGGGTTCAGCCGCCCTTGACGGGGGTGCAGGCATCCGCGGGGGCGAGCCGGGAGACCACGCCGCCGTTGGCGAGCGCCGCCGGGTCCAGGCTGGGGCCGGTCGGCAGCAGGGTGAGCAGGGTGTCGGGGACACCGACCGGGATGGCGCCGGCGTAGCCGAGTTTCTTCTCGGCGTCCTTGTTGGGCAGCGGGTACTTCACACCGTTGTCGGTGACCAGGTAGTCGGTGGCTCCGGTGCCGCCGCCGGACAGGGCTCGGACCAGGGCGCCGCCGCCGGGGCGGACGGCGATCCGGTCGGCTTCGGTGCAGGTGGGCAGGATGCCGGGTTCGCGGCTGGGGGCGCGGCCGCCCAGCGCCGCGGTGTCGACCACGGTGACCAGGGTGATCGGGCCGGCGGCGGCCGGCCGCAGTTCGGCGCAGATGCTCTGCCCCTGGGCGGGGTTGAGCAGCTTGGGCGGCTCGGCGGGCAGGTCGGTGCCGTGCGCGGTGGCGACCGGCGGGTGGTCGGCGAGATCGGCCGCGCCGATCGGCAGGGCGAGCGCCGGGGTGTTGCCGTAGGCCGAGCTCTGGGTCCGCGGGTCACCGCGGAGCAGTTCGAAGACCGTGGCGGTGATCTGTTCCAGTCCGCCCTGGCCGAGCAGGTAGTGTTCGCCGGCCGGTCCGGTGAACAGCTGCCCGATCCTGGTGGGGCGTCCGGCGAGTGACGGTCCGTCGGTTCCGCGTCCGGGGACGTCCGGCGGGGCGAGGTCGGCGCCGACCGGCAGCGCGTTGAGGAAGGCGGTGGTCACCGGGTAGGGCGTGGTGCCGGAGTAGCCGAGTGCCCGCGGCGCGCCGTTCGCGGTGTCGAGCTTGTGCCGCTTGCCCTGGCGCAGCAGATAGGGGGTGCCGTCGGGGGTGGCGATCAGGACGCCGTCGGTGGCGGTGAGCGGGTTGCCGTCCCGGTCGGGGGCGATCACCAGGGCGAGTCCGGGGGCGGTGCTGCCGGACGGCGTGGTCTCCCGGGCGGCGCAGGCCAGCCAGCCGTCGCCGCTCAGCGATTTCGCCGAGGGCAGCGCGTCGGGTGCGCCGAGGATGCCGACCGCCCCGCCGCGCGGCGTGTCGCCGAGCGACTTCTCGCGGACGTCGGTGAGCACCATCTTCTCCCCGGCGATCAGTTTGGCGCTGGCCTGGTTGAGGACGGGGTGCAGTTCACCGCCGAGGTAGAGGAACCGGGCGCCGGTCTCGGTGACCACGATCAGCGTGCCGGGTTTGCGCCAGCCGGTCGCGCCGCCGGGCACGATCACTCCGTACAGGCCCATGATCAGGGCGATGCCGACGCCGATGAACAGCCCGTTCCGGACGCCGCGGGTGGTGCGGCCGGTGGGGATGTCCGGCGCGTCGGGCTCGGCCCGCAGCATGCCTGCGGCGAGCCGGCTCATCACGAACAGGTGCGCCTGGACCTGGTCGCGCCTGGACTGCATCTGACTCCTCCTCGGATACGGCGTGCGGGGACGGCGGGGACGACGGCGCGGGCGCGGCGACGGCAGGTGCGGTGGTGGGCGCGGTGGGGCTGCTCAGCCGTTGAGGCCGCGGACCAGCGCGAACACCCCGGCCACGCCGAGGGCCAGCGGGAGCAGGCTCAGCGCGACCATGGTGTGCAGGACGTCGGCGATCCGGCCCCAGTACGGCAGCAGGCGCCGGCCCGGCACCGTCCAGGAGGCGATGGCGAGCACCGCCGCCAGCGCGGCGAGGCCCGCCAGGACCAGCAGCCGCCCGGAGGGGTCCTGCTCGCCGGCGTAGCCCGCGCCGAGCAGCCCGAGCCCGTACACTCCGGGCACCACCATGGCCAGGCGCTGCGGAATGCTGCCGACGGCACGGGCGTGCAGCAGGAGCAGGACGGAGAGCGCGGCGGTCATCGCGACGGCGAGGGTTCCCGTCAGGTCCGACAGCGCGGTCAGACAGCCGACGCAGGCCGCGCCGATGGCCAGGTGAAAGGCCGTCAGGTAGCCGTCGGCGACTCCGGTCCGGTCCAGTACCTCCTCGGCCGGGAACGGCTCGATGTTCTCCTGGAGTTCGTCGGCGGTGCGCGGCAGCGGCGGCAGCCGCAGTCCGGAGAGCTTGAAGGAGATGCCGGGCGCGAACGCGCCGAAGATCACCACGGCCACCGCGAGCAGCGCGGCGGTGTGGCCGGGTTCCAGGTCGGCGAGGGAGAGCGCTCCGGCGAGCACGCCGAGGCCGGAGGCGGCGAGCACGGCGAGGAACAGCGGCGCCGAGCAGGCCACGGCGGCGAGCGCCAGCACGGCGGCGCCCGCGGCGGCGGAGCTGCCCGCGAGCAGTCGAGCGGCTGTCAGGTCGGTGGCCCCGGCGGGCAGCAGGGCGCCGGCCAGGGCGAGGTAGGGAACGGCGGCGGCACCGAGTGCGGTGCCGGCCGCGCCGTCGCCGACCGCGCGCGAGGCGCTGCCCGCGCCGAGCAGCAGCAGTCCGCCGAGGGTGGCGGCGGCGAGCAGCCGCGGCTGGTGCGGGCCGGGGAGCACGAGCAGCACGAGGCCGGCGGCCAGCGACAGCATCGACAGTCCGAGCGCCAGGTGGTGGGTGATCGCGGGTCGCCAGGAGTCGGCGCGCTGCTGCATGCCGGTGGTGACGCCGTCGATCAGGTCGTCGAAGTGGACCGGCGGCAGTGCGTCGCGGCGGTGCCGTAGGAAGAGTTCGGTGCCGTCGTTGAGCTTGAGCGCCTCGGGTGTCTGGTCCTCGTCGAGCGGTTCCTCGCCGAGCCGTTGCAGCACCCAGCCGCCGTGCTCGACGGCGTCCTCGTCCAGGTCCTGCCCCGCGTAGCCGATGATCGTCGGGAGCAGGTCGGCGAGCGGGATGTCGGCGGGTACCGACAGCTCGAAGACCTTCTCCGGACCGTGGAACCTCAATCGGCACAGTCCTGCCACGGTACTGCTGCTCACTGCCCCGTCCTTCCCGCCGTCCACGCGCCGTCGGGCGCCTCGCGCCGAAGCGCCTCCGGACAGCGGAACGGGCAGGGTGCGGGGTTCAGTTCACCGGCGGGCGGCGGAGCGGCGCAGGACGTCCAGCAGGTGTTCGACGCCCGCGTCGCCGCGGCGTTCGATCAGCACGGCGAGCCAGCAGCCGGCCTGGTACCGGTCGGGCAGGCTCCAACTGCCGACGGAGGGGTGCTCGTCGAGGACCAGCGACTCGGCGAGCAGCCGCAGTTCGGTGAAGCGGCGGTCCGCGAGGGTGCTGAGCTCGCGCGGGGCGGCGTGCCGGGCGGTCGGGCCGAGCAGGTCGCGGACGGCCCCGATCAGCGTGGCGGCGTCGCCCGGCGGGACGTCCAGCGCGGGCACGTCGAGCTGGGCGTCCGCGGCCGGGCGCGGGGCCTCCAGCCAGTCGCGCAGCAGGAGGCGCACCTCGTCCTCGCGCTCGTCCCGGTTCACTCGGCCCCCTCGGCAGTCCTGGTGTACCTACCCCACAGTAGCGACCGGGGCGGACTGCCGACAGGTCCGTACCAAACCCGTGGCGGGCCGCGGCACGTACTCTCCTGAGGACCCGCGCCGAGCGGTCCGGACCGGTGGCTGCTGCCGCCGGGCCTCGCAACTCCTGCCCCGAACCGAGGTATCGCCGTGGCGACCGTACTCATGCCCCTGCCCAGCCGTGACTTCGACCCCTCCGAGGCCGCCGTCAGCTGGCGGGTCCTCACCGACGCCGGCCACACGGTGCGCTTCGCCACCCCGGACGGCCGGCCGGGCGTCGCCGACGACCTGATGGTCACCGGCCGCGGCCTCGACCCGTGGGCCCGGGTGCCGGGCCTGGGCCGCCTGGTGCTGGTCGGCCGCGCACTGCGCGCCGACGCCGCGGCTCGGCGGGCGTACGCCGAGATGACCGCGGACCCCGCGTACCGCGCGCCCGCCACCTGGTCCGGGTCGACGCTGGACGGCGTGGACGGGCTGCTCCTGCCGGGCGGTCACCGGGCGCGCGGCATGCGGGAGTTCCTGGAGAGCGCCGACCTGCAGTCGCTGGTCGCCACCGCCTTCGCCCGGGACCTGCCGGTCGCGGCGATCTGCCACGGCGTGCTGCTCGCCGCGCGCAGCGCCGACCCCGCGACGGGCCGCTCCGTCCTCCACGGCCGCCGTACCACCGCCCTCACCTGGTCCCTGGAGGGCCGCGCCTGGCGGGTCGCCCGCCGCACCCGCTTCTGGGAGCCCGACTACTACCGCACCTACCCCGACGGCCCCGGCAACCCCGCGGGCTACATGTCGGTGCAGCAGGAGGTCACCCGCTTCCTGGCCTCCCCCGCCGACTTCCTGGACGTCCCGGGCACCGACCCCGACGCCCGGCGCAAGCTCGCCGGTCGGCACCGTGACACCCCGTCGGACGCCCGCCCCGCCTTCGTGGTCCGGGACGGGCGCTACGTCTCCGCCCGCTGGCCGGGTGACGCGCACACCTTCGCGGCGGTGTTCGCCGAGGTGCTGACGGAGACGGCGACCGGCTGACGGACCGTCGGGCACCCGCTGCGGTCCACGCCTTCAGCCGTGGGAGGCGCGATGGACCGCGGCGGTGCCTTCGGTCGCTCGGGTGTAGGGGCCGAGCCCGGTGAGTTCGATCATGGTGGTGGCGAGGCCGAGGAAGGCGCGGTGGAGGGTGCGGCCGGACGCGGCGGGCAGGCGGTGGGTGCGGCGGAGGGCCTGGTCGGTGTCGGGCAGGAGGGTGGGGTCGGGTTCGGCGGTGACGGCGTGCCAGGTGCGGGTCAGCAGGTCCCGCAGCTCGTCGTGGCTGGTGCCGAGGTCGGGAGCGGTGGCGGTGGCGGCGTCGAAGAGTTCGCGCCAGCGGGAGCCGAGGCTGCGCAGGGCGCGGCTGTCTGCGGCCCAGTCGCAGTCGGTGAGGACGGATTCGGCGAGCGCTTTGACGGTGCGGGCGTGGTCGGTGTCGGGGATGCGGGCGCCGAGGGTGCGGCGGGTGGCGCGGCGGGCCAGCTGCTCGGCGGGGCCGCCGGGCGGGGCGGGCCGGGTGGACCACAGCGGGTGCCCGTCGGGGTGGTGCAGCAGGTGGCCGGGGCGCAGGACGGTGGCCGCCGCGGCGCGCAGCCTGGTGTGGGCCGGACGGTGGCGGTAGGCGGTCCGGGTGGGCGAGTCGTCGGCGGCGCGGGCGTGCAGCTGGACGAGGATCGCGGGCGACGGGGCCAGGACGTGCCACAGGCAGGCGCCCATGGCGGCTTCGGCGGCCTGTTCGTGGCCGACCCGGCCGCAGCCGCAGAGCAGGACCTCGTCGGTGGCCCGGGCGATCGCTTCGGCGTAGCCGGTGAGGGCGGCGGGTCCGCGGGCGGCGAGCGCTTGGCTGAGCGGCTCGCCGCGCACGTGGTCGGTCAGCAGGCGGGCGATCGCGTCGTAGCGGGGGGCGGAGTCGACGGTGCGCCGGATCCGGCCGCAGCTGCCGGCGAAGGTGAACTCGCCGACCGAGTCGGCGAGTTGACCGAGCGGGCGGGTCGCTGCGGGGCGGGTGGCGACGGGCCCGGCGGGCCGCAGGACGGTGGCGGCTGCTCTCACGCTCCGCTCTCCGGGCCGTGCTGGCGGTGGAGGCGCACGGGGAGCGCCTGGAGGCTGTTCAGCGCGATGGCGGGGCTGGGGGCCAGCTCGGCGTCGGGGACGGCGAGGTGCAGCTCGGGGTAGCGCTCGAACAGGGCGGGGAGGGCGATCGCGGCTTCGAGGCGGGCCAGGTGCGAGCCGGGGCAGATGTGCGGGCCGTGGCCGAAGGCGAGGTTGCGGGTGGCCGGGCGGGTGACGTCGAAGCGGTCGGCGTCGGGGCCGTGTTCGGCGGGGTCGTGGCCGAGCGCGCCGTACGCGACCAGCACGGCTTCGCCCTCCTCGACGAGGGTGCCGGCCAGGTCGATGTCCTCGGTGGCGTAGCGGGCGAGGAAGTTGTTGACCGGGGAGGCCCAGCGCAGGGTCTCCTCGACGGCGGCGGTCCAGTCGGCCCGGCCGGTGAGCAGCAGGTCGAGCTGGTCGCGGTGGCCGCAGAGCGCGCGGACGGCGTTGACGATCAGGTTGACGGTGGTCTCGTGGCCGGCCGCGACCATCACGGAGAGGGTGCCCTGGACTTCCTCGTCGGTGAAGCGTTCGCCGCCCTCGCCGGCGGCGAGCAGGGCGCTGGCCAGGTCGTCGCCGGGGTGGGCGCGCTTGTCGTCGAGGACCCGGGTGTAGAAGGCCCGCAGGGCGGCGATGGTGGCCATCACCTCGGCGGGGCCGGCGACGGAGGAGAACAGCGAGTCGTAGAGGCGGCGCAGGTCGCCGGTGTCCGCGCGGTCGAGGCCGCAGAGTTCGCCGATCACGTTCATCGGCAGCGGGAACGCGAACGCGCTCTTCAGGTCGACGACCTCGGTGCCGTGGCCGGCCAGGTGGTCGAGGAGTTCGTCGGTGACCTCGGTGATCCGGGGCCGCAGCGCGTCGACCCGGCCGGGGGTCAGGGCGGCGGCGGTGAGGGAGCGCAGGCGGCGGTGGTCGGCGCCGTCGACGGTGACCACGCTGCGGCCGGGGTTGACGGCGGCGGTGAGCGACCAGCCTTCGGGGATCTCGCCGCGCTGCCAGGCGCCCCAGCGGTTGACGTCCTTGACGAAGCGGGCGTCGGTGAGGAGTCGGCGGGCGGCGTCCTGGTGCGTGACGGCCCACATCCGGACGCCGCCGGGGAGTTCGACCCGGGCGACGGGGCCGGCGGCGACCAGGCGGGTGCGTTCCGCGTCGCGGTCGGCGGCGTGCGGATCGAGCGGGACGAGCACGGGGGTGTCGGTCATCTGCGGTCTCCGTAGCTGGATGGGACGGGCGGGTGTCACCACGGCGCGCGCTGGGCGTCCGGGTGGTCGGCGCGGGCCCGCTGGTCGGCGTGGACGGCGGCGAGTTCGGCCTCGGTGAGGCTGTCGTCGGGCCGGCCGGGCGGTTCCTGGGCGCGCAGTCGCGCTTTGGCCAGCAGGACGCCCGCCGGGGCGGCGCGGGCCAGGCGGCGGGTCCAGCGGCTTTCCAGGCGGTCGATGAGCTCGGTGGGGCCGGTGCGGTTGACCAGGCCGTAGCGGGTGGCGGTGGCGGCGTCGACGCGTTCGCCGAGCAGGACGAGCTCGCGGGCCCGGGCGGGTCCGATCTCGGCCACCAGACGCGTCAACGCATCGCCCCAGCAGGGCGGTTGACGGACGTACAGTTCGGGGAGCCGGAAGACGGCGTCCTCGTCGGCGAGGCGCAGGTCGCAGGCGACGGCGAGGGACAGGCCGAGTCCGGTGGCGGCGCCGTGGACCCGGGCGAGGGTGACGGCGGGTGCGGCGGTGACGGCGGCGACGGCGCGGGCGGAGAGGGCGGCCTGTTCGGCGGCGGCGTCGGGGTGGTCGGTGCCGGGTTCGGCGAGGTCGACGCCGGTGCAGAACGAGGGTCCGGCTCCGCGCAGGGTGACGACCCGGATCGCGGGGCGTTCGGAGAGGCTTTCGAAGACGGCGGCGAGGTCACGCAGGGCTGCGCGGTCGAGGGCGTTGGCCCGGTCCGGCCGGTTGACGACGACGCGCATCAGCGGGCCGTCGACGTCCACCACAATGGCGCTGCCTGCGGACACGGCACGCCCACCTCTTCCCTCACGTCCGGCGGGGTCCGTTTTTGGGGACGCTCCGCTCCTCACGGTCGAACGGGCCGCGAGGGTCGGGTGGTTCAGCCTCGTCGAAGGAAATTTCGACGAGTTCTCCGGCGGCTGCCGACGGCGGGTCAGCGCCCGGCCGCGAGGCGTTCCACCAGGCGTTCCACTCCTTCCGCGCCGAGTCTGGCGATCAGGACGGCGACCCATTCGGTGACGGCTCGACGTTCGACGGGGCTCCACCCGCCGACGGAGGGGTGCTCGTCGACGACGAGGGCACCGGAGATCCGGCACAGCGCCGCGAAGCCGGGCGCGGTGCGGGCGACGGCGACCAGCCTCGGGTCGGGGTCGCCGCCGAGGGCGAGCACGTTGCGCGCCTCGCGGATGACGGCGGAGGCGTCGGCGGGCGGCAGGTCGAGTCCGCCGACCGGTCGGTCGTCCGGGGTGTCGGGCGGCAGCTCCACCGGCTGCCAGCTGCCGATCATCAGGCGGACCGCGTCCGCCTCGATCCGTCGGCCGAACCTCACGTGGCCACCCCCTGAACAGTCGTCGACGGGTCCGTCCCCCCTGTTCCGCACAACGAGAAGGGCCGTCCCAGTGGTTCACTCCTGACCCGCCGGCCGGTAGTGTCGGTCGCACCCGGGGGCGACACGAGATGGCAGGAGATCTGTGGACGTCCTGGTGCTGGGCCCGGTCGAACTGCGCACCGAGAGCGGCGCGGTGCTCGCCGTGGGCGGCGCGCGGCGCTGGGCGGTGCTCGCCGTGCTGGCGGTACACCTCAACGAGGCCGTGACGGTGGAGTCGCTGGCCGACCAGGTGTGGGCGGGCGAACCCCCGCCGACCGCCCGGGCCGCCCTGCAGGGACACGTCGCGGCGCTGCGCAAGCTGCTCGGCGAGGGTCTTCACCTGGTCAGCACGCCGGGCGGCTACCGGCTGGAGGGCGACCGGGCCCGGGTCGACTCCTGCCGCTTCGAGGACCGCTTCGACGAGGCACGGGCGGTGCGCGACGACGAGGAGGCGGCGCGACTGCTGCTGGCCGCCGTCAAGTCCTGGCGCGGCGACGGGTTGACCGGCCCGAACGGCGAGGTGGTGTGCCCGCCGCTGGCGCGCCGGCTGTCCGAGCGGCGGATGCGGGCGATCGAGGCGTACGCGGAGCGGATGCTGCGGCTCGGCCGGGCCGGGCAGGTCGTCCCGGCGCTGACCATGGCCGTGCGGGCTCACGCGCTGCGCGAGCCGCTGGTGCGGCTGCTGATGCTGTGTCTGCACCAGACGGGCCGCACCGCCGAGGCCGTCGAGCTGTACGAGCAGACCCGGGAGGGCCTGGCCGACGAGCTCGGCGCGCAGCCGGGCCCGCAGCTGCTCGACGCACTGGCCCGAATCAGCGTCCGGCCCGAGCCCGCGGCACCTGCCGCGGGTCCGGCCCTGGTGCCCCGTCAACTGCCGCGCCGCACCGGCGGGTTCGTCGGCCGGGAGGCGGAGCTGGCGGAGCTGGACCGGGCCGCCGCCGCGGGCCCGGGGGTGCTGGCGGTGGTCGGACCGGCGGGCGTGGGCAAGACCGCCCTGGTGGTGCGCTGGGCGCACCGGGTGGCGGAGCGGTTCCCGGACGGTCAGCTCTTCGCGGATCTGCGGGGGTTCGACGAGGGCGATCCGGAGCGCGTCGACGCGGTGGTCTCCGGGTTCCTGCACGCGCTCGGCGTGAGCGGCGGGCAGCTGCCGACCCAGCCCGGCGAACGGGCGGCGATGCTGCGGTCGTTGCTGGCCCGGCGCCGGCTGCTGGTGGTGCTGGACAACGCGCGGGACGCGGCGAGCGTGCGCGGGCTGCTGCCGTCCGGCTCGGGCAGTCTGGCGGTGGTGACCAGCCGTTCGGCGCTCTCCGAGCTGGAGTTGCGGGAGGGTGCCCGCCGGGTGGCGCTGTCGCCGCTGCCCGCCGCGGACGCGGTGGCGCTGGTCGCGGCGGTGGCCGGCGTGGACCGGGTGGCGGCGGAGCCGGAGTCGGCCCGGCGCTGGGTCGAGCTGTGCGACCATCTGCCGCTGGCGCTGCGGATCTCCGCCTCGCGGCTGGTGACCCGTCCGCAGTGGAGCATCGCGCAGACCGTCGCGGAGATCGAGGACGAGCGGCACCGGCTGTCCGGGCTGGCGGTGCCGGGCGGAGTCGGGGTACGGGCGGCGATCGCGGTGACGGGCCGTCTGCTGCCGCCGGAGGCGGCCCGGTTGCTGGCCCTGCTCGGGGTCCTGCCGGTGGAGGAGTTGGACGCCTGCACGGCGGCCGCACTGCTCGGCCAGAGCCTGGCGGAGGCGCGGCACGCGTTGGGCGTGCTGGCGGCGATGCACCTGCTGGAGGAGCCCCGCCCCGGCCGGTTCCGCCGGCACAGCCTGGTCGGCCTGTACGCCCGTCAACTCCTGGCGGAGACGGCGGACCCGGCGGTGGTCGGCGCCGTCTGGCGGCGGCTGACCGAGTACTGCGTGGCCGCGACGTACGCGGGCGCGGGGCCGCTGACTCCCTACCGGCAGTTGCTGGAGCCCGCAGCGGCGGCGAACGCCGGCCTGCCCCGGGCGATCGACTCGCCGGCCGGCGCGGTGGCCTGGTTCGCCGGGAACGAGCCGCTGGTGCGGGCGGTGGTGCAGCAGGCGCTGACCCGCGGCGACCACGACGGGGCCTACCGACTGGCTCAGAACGCGTACATCTTCTACTACCTGGCCGGTCCGGCCGACTCCTGGGTGGCGGTGTGCCGGGACGGCCTGGCCGCGGCGATGGCGGTGCGGCCCGGCGCGGGCGTGGCACACGCGCGCAGTGCGCTGGGGGTGGCGCTGATCGGGGCGGGCCGGGCCGAGCAGGGGGTGAGCTTCCTGGAGCGGGCCCGCGACATGGACGCTCAGCTCAGCGACCCGCGCGACCGGCTGGTCACCTTCATGCGGCTCGGCGTCGGCTACCTGGAGTGCGGGGCGCCGCCGGAGCGGGCCGCGGCCGCGTTCGAGAGCGCGGGGCGCCTGGCGGACGAGCTCGGCGACGATCGCACCAAGTCGGTGGCGCTGTACCACCTGGGCCGGGCCCGGCTCGCGGGCGGGCAACTGGAGCAGGCGCTCGCGGACGCGGACGCCTCACTGGCGCTGCTGCCGGGCGCGAAGGACAACGAGCGGGTGTGGCTGGTGCTGCTGCGTGCCCAGGTGCTGGCCCGGCTCGGCCGGGCGGAGCAGGCCCTGGCGCCGGCCGAGGAGGCGACGGCGGTCCTCGGGCGGCTCGGCTACACCGCGCGGGAACCGGAGGGGCACCGGCTGCTGGCGGAGCTGTTGCTCGCCGGCGGCCGGGCGGCCGAGGCCAGGAAGCATCTGCGGCTCGCGGTCGACCAGCTGGTGCGAGCGGGGTCGCCGCTGGCCGAGCAGGCCCGGCGGGAGCTGGCGGCGGCCGAGGGCGTGCGCGGCTCGTGAAACCGGTCCGGCGCGGATGAACCGTGGGCATACGGTGAAGAAATTCGTCGCAGGTCAGATAGCGTTTTGAGGTCTTTTCAGCGGCTCCCTTGACGTGGCAACGCTAGGTGCGGAATCTTCGATCTGTCAGAACGGTGCAGGTCGGAGCGGGTCACCCGGTCCGCCGGCCGTTCGGTCTGCGTGCGGCGGGCGGACAGTGGGCGATGTGAATGGGGTGTGGTCGGTGTGAGGGTGTCGCTGCTGGGATCGGTGGAGTTCACCTCATCGACTGGCGACACCCTGGACGTACCGGCCGGTAAGCGGCGGTCGGTACTCGCCCTGCTCGCCCTGGAGATCAACCGCGTCGTCCCGGTGGAACGTTTCTTCGACCTGGTGTGGGACGGCGACCCGCCGCCGCAGGCCCGCGCCGCGCTGCAGGGCCACATCGCCGGACTGCGCAAGCTCTGTGACGGCACGTCACTGACCGTGGTCACCCAGGCCCCCGGCTACCTGCTGCGCGGTGACGAGGAGCAGGTAGACGCGCGGCGGTTCGACCGGCTGATCGCCGAGGCCCGCACCGCTCCCGACGAGCAGGCCACCGAGTTGCTCGGCCAGGCCCTCGCACTGTGGCGCGGCGAGCCGCTGACCGGCGTCCCGGAGGGCGAACTGCGGACCCGCTGGGGCAACGACCTCGCCGAGGCCCGGCTGCGCACCCTGGAGGAGTGGGCGCAGCGGCTGCTGACGCTCGGCCGGGCCGGCGAGGCGACCGGCGCGATCGAGGCGGCGCTGCGCGAGGACGGGCTGCGCGAGCCGCTGGTGCGGCTGCTGATGCTGGCGCTGCTTCAGGAGGGCCGCCAGGCGGAGGCGCTGACCGCCTACCACCGCTGCCGGCGGCTGCTCGCCGACCAGCTCGGCGTGGTGCCGGGCCCGGCCCTGCAGGGCGCGCTGGCCGAGGTGCTCGACCAGGCCGGCTCCGAGGAGCCGGTCGCCCCCTCCCCCACGCCACCGGCCCGGTCGTCGGCGCCCGCGCCGGTGGCGGCGGCGCGAACCCAGGTGCCCCGTCAACTGCCACGGCTGCAGGGCGGGCTGGTCGGCCGTGACGCGGAGACGGACTGGCTGGACGAGCAGCTCGGCGCGGACGGCGACGGCGGCGGCCTGGCGGTGGTGACCGGCGCGGCCGGGTCGGGGAAGAGCACGACGGTGCTGCGGTGGGCGCACCAGCGGGCCGACGGCTTCCCGGACGGCCAGCTCTTCGCCGACCTGCGCGGCCTGGACCGCGGCAGCCCGGTCGAGCCGCACGAGGTGTGCCGGACCTTCCTGCAGGCACTGGGCGTACCCGAGCCCCAGATCCCGGACGAGCCCGCCCGCGCCGAGGACCTGTACCGCTCGGTCACCCAGTCGCTGCGGCTGCTGGTGGTGCTCGACAACGTGGGGCGCGCGGACACCGTACGGCCGCTGATCCCGGCCGGCTCGGGCAGTTCGATGGTGGTGACCAGCCGCAACGTGCTGAGCGACCTGGTCGTGCTGGACGGCGCGGCGACGCTGTCGCTGGGCGCGCTGCCGGTCTCCGACGCGATCGAGCTGGTGGAGCGCCTGGTCGGCGGCGAACGGGTGCGCGCCGAGCCGGAGATGACGCTGCGGCTGGTCGAGCTGTGCGACCGGCTGCCGCTGGCGCTGCGGATCGCGGTGGCCCGGCTGACCGCTCGTCCGGCCTGGCTGATCGGCGACCTGGTCGAGGAACTGGAGGACGAGCGGATGCGCCTCGAACTCCTCGACACGGCGGGCGAGTCCAGCGTCACCGCGGCGCTCGGCGCGACCCTGCACCAGCTCAGCCCGGACGCCGTGCGGCTGCTCACCCGGCTCGCCCTCCATCCCGGGGTGGAGATCGACGCCCCGGCCGCGGCCGCGTTGCTCGGCGCCAACGAGCAGGTCGCCCGGGCCGCGCTGGGCATCCTGGCGGTCTTCCACCTGGTGACGGAGGTCAGCCCGGGCCGGTTCACCTGCCACGACCTGGTGCGGCTGTACTCGGCGCGGCTCGGCGAGCACGACCTGACCGCCGAGGAGCGGCAGCAGGCCGCCGAACGGCTGCTCGACTACTACCTGGCGGCGACCGTCCGGGCCGGCTCCTTCACGACCCTGCACCGCGGTGGCCCGCCGCCGGCCGGCGGCTCCGAGCCGTCGCTGCCGGCGCTCGCCGACGCCGGGCAGGCACTGGACTGGTTCCGCCGCGAGGAGCCCACGCTGCGCGCCCTGGTGGAGTCCGCGAGCACCGAGCGGGCGTACGGGCCGGCCTGGCGGCTCGCCGACGCCGCGGTGACCCTCTACCACGGCACCGGCACGGTCTCGGCGTGGCTGTCCTGCGTCCAGGCGGGTCTGCGGGCGGCGGAGCGGTCCGGCGAACCGGTCGCGGTCGGCCGGATGACGGCAGCCGTCGGTGCGGCGCTCACCGAGCGCGGCCGGCCCGGCGAGGCGGTCCGCCACCTGCGCCAGGCGGTGCAGTACCAGGAGGCGTTGGAGCTCTCCGTCGACCTGGTGCGCAGCCGGCTGGCGCTCGGTGTCGCCGAGGCCGCGCTCGGGCAGCACGAGTTCGCCGCCGACGTCTTCGAACTCGCGCTCGAGGAGAGCCGCCGACTCGGCGACGCCCGGGCCGAGGGCCTCACCCTGGCCACCATGGCGGAGGCGCTGCTGGCCTGCGGCAAGAACGCCGCCGCCCTCGACCGGGCCCGCCAGGCCCGCACCATCCTGGCCGACCTGCCCACCTCCAACACCGCGTTGACCGCGCTGGTCAGCGAGGCGGACGCGCAGCGCCGACTCGGCCGGGACGACGAGTCCGAGCAGCTGTGGGCGGAGGCGATCACCGCCGCCGCCGATCTCGGGCACACCAGGGTGCTCGCCACCGCCGAGTGGCGCTACGCCACGCTGCTGGAGGGCCTCGGGCGCCGCACCGAGGCTCTCGTCCACCTGCGCCGGGCCGCCGAGCTGGCCGCCGAACGGCACGACGCGGCGGCCTCCGCCCGGATCGCCGAGGACCTGCGCCGCCTGACCGAGGCCGAGGCCGACCCCGCGTCCGCCTCCGACCCCGTCCCGCCCCACGCCTCCTTGCCCGCCGCCAACGCCTGACGGGTCGGCGGCCAACGCCTGGGCGCGCCCGCCAACGGCACCCACGGGACGGCGTTGGCGGTTCGTTCGGCCCGCGTTGGCGGCCGCTGACACCGTACGGATCATCAGATCGAGGCGGTTCGGACGGGAGCGAGGTCGGCGATGGGGACTTTGGGCGGCAACACGGGCGCACGGCT
Source organism: Kitasatospora sp. NPDC002522 (assembly GCF_053595195.1). Taxonomy (NCBI): domain Bacteria; kingdom Bacillati; phylum Actinomycetota; class Actinomycetes; order Kitasatosporales; family Streptomycetaceae; genus Kitasatospora; species Kitasatospora sp. NPDC002522. Next base: position 198,221 of record NZ_JBSFXE010000010.1, on the reverse strand, counting down.
GGACGAGGAGACCCTGGGCGAGCTGTACCGGATGCACGGGCCGTACCTGCTGCGCGCCCTGCTCAAGCTCACCGGCGGCGACCGGTCGAAGGCCGAGGACATCCTGCAGGAGACCCTGGTGCGGGCCTGGACCCACCCGGAGGCGTTCACCCAGGGCCCCGAGTACGGTCGGCCGTGGCTGTTCACGGTGGCCCGCCGGATCGCCATCGACCACTTCCGGATGCAGTCGGTGCGCCCGCAGGAGGTGTGGGACGACTCGGCCGCCGAACGGCCCGCCGCCGGCGACCCGTACGAGGCGGTGCTCGCCGGGCACGACCTGGCCGCGGCGCTCGCCCAACTGGCGCCCGACCACCGGGCGGTACTCGTCGAGGTGCACCTGCGCGGCCGTTCCGTCGCCGAGGCCGCCCGCACCCTGGGCATCCCGGCGGGAACCGTCAAGTCCCGTACGTACTACGCGATGCGGGCGCTGCGCCCGGTGCTGGAGGCGCGCGGGATGGGGCCGCTGGCGGCCGTCGGCTGAACCGGCCGGGGCGGCCCGGGTGCACTGAACTCCGGGCCGCACGGGGGCCGTTGAGCGGGATGTTCCCTCATCCCAGGAGGCATTCCCGCCATGGTCACGGCTCCTGTCCACCCGCTCCCGGCCGACCGCTCGGCGCTCGCCGCCGAGTCCCTGCTCGATCTGGCCGACCCGCTGCCGCGGCTCGCCGCCCGGCTGCGCGACGAACCCGCCGAGCGGCTCGCCCCGGTGCTGCACGCCCTCGCCGACGCGCTGCGCGAGCGTCCGCACCCGCTGTTCCGGCTCGTCCCGGTCGACCTGCGCCTGCCCGAAGGCCGGGTCCGGCTGGACCTGCTGGCCCTGCCGAGCATCTTCCCGCCCGACGACGAGTGGAGCGTGGCGTTCCTGCGCGGCCTGCTGCGCAAGCCCCGCCAGGCGTTCCACGACAAGCGGATGATCGAACTGGGTTGCGGCTCCGGCTGGATCTCACTGGCCCTGCTCACCCTCACCGACCTGCGCTCCGTCCTCGGCGTCGACCTCAACCCCCAGGCGGTCCTGGTCTCCCGGCTCAACGCCGTCCTCAACGGCTACGACTCCCTGGGCCGCCCCCGCCCCGGCCGGCTCGCCGAACGCTACGACGCCGTCGCCTCCGACCTGCTCACCGAGCCCCGGCTGAGCGGCCGGCGGGCCGACCTGGTGATCGGCTGCATCCCGCAGGTCGCCACCGCCGAACTCGACCTCGGCACCGAGCAGGGCCCGTACGACCTGTGCAACTACGCCCTTCCCCAGGGCCTGTCCGAGGACCGCTACGGCCTCGGCCTGAACTCCCGTGCCCTCGCCGAGGCGGCCGAACTCCTCGACCCGGGCGGGTCCGTCGTCCTCAACCTGGCCGGCCGCCCCGGTGCCGCCGTGCTGCGCCGGATGTTCCGCCGCCACGGCTACACCTCGGCCACCCTGCACACCGCCCGGGTCCGGCAGGCCGCGGACACCGACATCACCCCGCTCGCCGAGCTGGAGTCGGGGTCCGGCCACCCGTGCGCCTTCTACCTCGAACGCGACGCCGCCGAACCGGTGCCCGCCACCACCGCCCGCGCCGTCCTCGCCAACGGCCGTCCGGTCTACCACGACCTGCACGTGATGGAGGGTCACCGCCCGGCCCGCCGCAGCAACGCGGTCCCGCGGGCCCGCAGCGCCGACACGCCGCACCGCTCCGGGCACGGTGCCTGGTCCCTCTCCCGCCTCGCCGCCCGCTTCGCCGCCCACCTCGCCGACGCGCCGTTCTCCCCGTACCCCCACGAGGCGGGCAGCGCCCGGCTCCGCTCCCGCCTCGCCACCGTCCTCCAGTCCCACCACTCGCTCCCCCTCGCCCCCGCGGAGATCTTCGCCGCCCCCGGCCGCGTCGACCTCCTGCACGCCGTCCTGCTCACCCTCACCACGCCCGGCGACACGGTGGCCCTGACCGAGGGCGTCCGGCCCCGGCTGTCCGCGGCCGTCCGCAAGGCCGGGCTGACGGCCGTCCACCTCCCCGCCGACCCCGTCGAAGCCGCCCGCCGGCTCCCGTCCCTCGACGCCCGCGTGGTGGTGGCCACCGGAGCCGACCCGCGCCTGGCCCGGCTGCTGACGGCCTGTGAGGACACCGATGCCCTCCTGCTGGTGGACGCACCCGCCCTCCTGGCCACCGGACTCCTCGCCACCGGTGCCGAGACCGTCGGCAACGCCTCGCTCCGCCTCCTGCGCGACCACCCCGCCTCCGGCCACCTGGCCGTCCTCACCGAGGCCGGCCCCGCCGGGCTCGCCCTCGGGCTGCTGCTCTCCCGCGACCGGCGCCTGCTGGACCACCTGGAGATCGCCGCCGAACTCACCTGGTCCCGGGTCTCCCAGGTCGCCGAGTTCGCCCTGCTCACCCTGGTGGACGGGCTGCTCGCTCGACCTTCGGCCGCGGACGGCCCTGGCGGGGTGCTGCCCACCGACTCCGCACCCCCACCGCCGGCCAGGCCCGGCCCGCCGCCCGGCCCCACCGCTCGCGAGGCCGCCGCCCACCCGGCGTTCGCCCGGCCCGCGCCCGCCGCGGGCACGATCCGCCTCGACTACGGCGAGAACGAACTCCCCCTGCCGCCCGCGCTGCGCTCCGCCATGGTGCACGGCGTGCTGCGCGCCCGCTCGGCCTCCGGGGAGGCCGAGGCACGCCGGGACCGGGCCGCCGTGGCCGGCTACCTGCGGGCCACCCGGCTGCCCGAGGTGACGGCCGCTCAGGTCACCCTCGGCGCAGGCTCACTCCCCCTGCTCTTCGACGCCCTGCGCGCCCGCCACCGGACGCTGGGCCGCGGACCCGTCGTGCTCCTCCCGCAGGGCTCGTACGGCCTCTTCGGCCCACTCGTCCGCGCCGCGGGCGGCACCGTGCGGACCCTGCCCGCCGTGCCCCCGGACTTCCTCGCCACCCCCGAGGCACTCGCCGCCGCCGGGCCGTTCGACGTCCTGCTCCTCACCAGCCCGGGCAACCCGACCGGCGTCCACGTCCCGCCCGCGGTGCTCCGCTCCCTGGTCGCGGCTGCCTCGGCCTGCGACGCGAAGGTGATCCTGGACGAGGTCTTCGGCCTCCTCGCCGACCTGGACGGGCCCCTCCCCCTCGGCGGCGACCGCTGGGCGGGCCTCAGCCCCGCGGAACGCCGAGCCCTGCTCCTCGTCGGCGGCCTCTCCAAGGAGTTCGCCGCCGGCGGCCTGCGCCTCGGCTTCGCCGCCACCGCCGATCCCGAGTGGAGCGGCGCCCTGCGGGCGCAGCGGCTCTCCCCCCTGCCACCGCACCTGCGCATCACGGCGACCCGCCTGTTCGCCGACCTCCCCGCGCTCTGGCCGGAACTCAAGTCCCTCCGCGCCGAGTTGGCCTCTCATCGGGCCCAACTCTCCGACTGCCTACGGGAACTCGGCTTCGGTCTGCCCGACGGCCCGCGCGGCGGCCTCTTCCTCCACCCGGACGTCGCGCCGCTCACCAGCGACCCCGACGCCTTCGTCCTGGCCCTCGAACAGCAGGCCGGCGTCCGCCTCAACACGCCGTCCTGGTCGGGCACCGCCTCCCGTGCCCGCGCCTGCTTCGCCCTTCCCGAGCACCACCTCGCCGAGGCCCTCCACCGCCTGCGCGGCCACCTCGGCTGACCGAACGGACCGTCAGGAGCTCAGCGGCGGGCGGTGACGCGGAGGAAGGCGAGGCCCGCGGGAGTGTTGCGGAAGAGCTCGTGGGCGAGCGAGTCGAGGGCGTCGTCGTCGACCTGGGCCCGGTCGGCCTCGCCGGGCTGGAGCAGTCCGGCGGCGGTCCAGGAGTCCAGGGCCGCGCGGTCGGCGGACAGTACGGCGGACTCCACCTCGCGGACCAGGTCCAGCAGGGCCAGCTGGTGCAGCGACCAGGCGCGCTCGCGCATCGCGGACCGCGCGGCCGGGTCGGTGCAGTCGGTCGCGGCAGCGGCGAGGGCGAGCATTTCGGCGGTGACGTCGGCGGCGTTCATCGGGTGTCCTCCTGGGGTGCGGGGTCGGTCACCCTGATGAACGGGCGAGGCCGTCGCCGTCGGGTCCGCGTTCTGTCACAGGCGTGTATCAGAGCCACTTTCCACCCCTGTGGTCCAGACCACACCGTGCCGCCGGTCTAGACCTCATAGGTCCAGACCGGTCCGGGACGGTCACAGCCCCGGCAGTCCGGTGGGCTGGTCGGCCCGGGCGACCGTCCGGACCAGGACGCCGAAGCGGATCAGCCGGCCGCGCGAGGAGTACTCGGGGGTGCAGGTGGTGAGGGTGAGGTATCGGCCGGGCCCCCTGAACCCGGAGCCGGCGGGAACCGGTGCGACGACGCCGACCTCACTCGGGGAGACCTCCTCGATGCCGCCGGTGATGCGGTAGACGAAGAACTCCTGCTCGGTCTCCACCACCGCCTCGTCACCGGGCTTGAGTTCGTCGAGGCGGCGGAACGGCGCGCCGTGCGTGGTGCGGTGGGCGGCGAGGGCGGTGTTGCCGCTGCCCTGCCAGGGGTACGCGGACTGCAGGGTGCCCGCGTAGTGGCCGACCAGTCCCCGGTCGAGGACGGGGCCCTGGTCGGTGCCCTCGGCGATCGCGGTGTCGAGGCCGATGGCCGGCACGTGCAGGACGGCGAAGGCCTGCCCCAGCGGGTAGTGCGCGGGGTAGCTGGGCACCGGCCGCGGGGCGGACGCCGAGGCGACAGGTGGGACCGCCGCGGGGGACGCACCGGGGGCAACCGACCTGGCCGGCGCGGGAGTCGACGGTGCGTCGGAGTGCCAGCTGCGCTGGAGCTCGGCGGTGGTGACGGCGCCCTCCTGCCTGGCCTCCTGGTCCCCGACCGTCAACTGGTAGACCAGCGGGGCGGGCAAGGCGATGCCGACCGCCACCAGGGCGGCGCTGCCGGCCCTGGAGAGCTTGAGGCGGCGCAGCTTGGCGCGGCGCAGCGCGAACCGCCGGCGGGGCCCGAAGGACCAGGCGCTCAGCGCGGTGGCAGCGGTTCGGTCGGGGTGCGGCGTCTCCATCGGTACCTCGCTCTGGTCGGTGCGACGGGGCCCGCGGACGGTCGGCCGCACCCCGGAACACCCGCTGGAACGGCCCGTTCGCGTGCGGGGTTCAGCCTCGCCGCGATTGAGCCGACCGGCGGTCCGGCCCGTGTTGACGGGTGAGTCCCCGTCCAACCCCGCGCACCCGCGTACGACCCCGCACGTCAGAGAGGAACCGACCCACCATGCAGGCTTCCAGCGTTCTCGCGGTCCGCCGGATCACCCCGGCCCGCCACCAGCCGGGCGAGCTGCTGCCCGAGCCGGAGTGGGTGCCGGACGCGGCGTGCCGGTACGTCGATCCGGAACTCTTCTTCCCGTCCCAGCACTCCTCCGCGGTGCAACAGCGCGGGCTGGCCGCGAAGCGGGTGTGCAACGCCTGCCCGGTGCGCGAGCCCTGCCTGGCGGCGGCCCTGGTGAACCGCGAACCGCAGGGCATCTGGGGCGGTCTGACCACCCGTGAGCGGCACCGCCTGTTCGTGGAGGCACGTCGCCTGCAGACCCTCGGCCAGGCCGAGGCGTCCGCCCTGCTCGCCGGTCGACCCGCCGAGGTGCGCCTGATCGCGATGCCGTCGGTGGCGTACCGGCTGGCGGACGCGGGCTGGGACGAGGAGGCGATCGCGGTGGCGCTGAAGCTGACCGCCGCGGCCGCCGCCGTACACCTGCGCACCGCCCGCACCGCGGCCCCGTACCGGCACCTGGCCGTGGCCCGGTCCGAGCAGGCCGCCTGATGAACCCGCCGGAAGGCGGCGCCCGTGTCTCCCGTTGGACGGGACCGCCCCGGCCATCCAGGATCGAGGAGCCCTTCGTTGAGCGTGGTCCTTGTCAACCGCCCGGCCCGGCGGCCCGGTCCTGAGATGCCCGACGGGGAGATCCAACTCCAGGAACCCCCCGTCCTGCCCGAGCTGCAGAGCGGCGCCGCCAACATGATCACCATGCTGCCGATGGCGCTCAGCTCGCTCTCGATGGTGTTCGTCTTCCTCCGCCCGGACGGCGGGGTGATGACGTACATCGCGATGGGCACCATGGTGCTGTCCGCGGTCGGCATGCTGGTCACCCAGCTGATCCGCGGCAGCACCGACCGCAAGGCCCAGCTGCGCGGCGAGCGGCGCGACTACCTGCGCTACCTGTCGCAGATGCGCCGTCAGGTCCGCAAGCACATCGGCATGCAGCAGGAGGCGCTGGCCTGGCGCAACCCGGCTCCGGAGGAGCTGCGTTCGCTGGTGCGCACCTCCCGGCTGTGGGAGCGTCGGCTGTCGCACCCGGACTTCACCGACGTGCGGATCGGCGTCGGCTCGCAGCGCCTCGCGGTGCGGCTGGCGCCGCTGGCGACCAAGCCGATCGAGGACCTGGAGCCGCTGTGCGCGCACGCGCTGCGCCGCTTCATCCACGCGTACGGCACCGTGGCCGACCAGCCGATCGCGATCCACCTGCGTGGTTTCGCGCACGTGCTGGTGCGCACCGACGACGAGGAGCAGGCGCGGGCCCTGGTGCGGGCGGTGCTCGCCCAACTGGCGGTGTTCCACGCGCCGGAGGACCTGCGGATCGCGGTGGTGGCGGGTCCGGACCGGCGCGCCGACTGGGAGTGGGTGAAGTGGCTGCCGCACGGGCTGCACCCGGTGGAGAGCGACGGCGCGGGCCCGCTGCGCCTGGTGGCCGGTTCGATCGGCGAGCTGGAGCAGTTGCTGGGCGAGGACTTCGCGGCCCGGCCGCCGTACGAGCCGGAGGCGGAGCCCACTCGGGAGGAGCCGTACACGGTGATCGTGCTGGACGGCGTGCAGTTCGGCACCCCGCACCGGGCGGCGCTGGCCGGCTACCGCAACGCGACGCTGATCGACCTCGGCGACGCCCTGGAGTGGAAGGACACCCGGGCGACGCTGCGGCTGCGGATCGCCGAGGGCGAGTTGGAGATGGTCGGCGCGGACCGCAACCGCAAGGACGAGGTGACGCCGCTGGGCCGCCCCGACGAGCTCTCCGCCGACGCCGCCCGCCGGCTGGCCACGGTGATGGCCCCGTACCGGATGGGCGACACCGTCGAGTCCTCCGAGCCGCTGGCCACCGACTTCGACCTGACCTCGCTGCTCGGCATCCACGACCTGTACAAGCACGACGTGCAGCAGCAGTGGTCGCAGCGCAACCAGCAGAACAAGCTGCGCATCCCGATCGGTCTGGGCGCCGACGGACAGCCGGTCGACCTGGACATCAAGGAGTCGGCGCAGGGCGGCATGGGCCCGCACGGCATGCTGATCGGCGCGACCGGCTCCGGCAAGTCCGAGCTGCTGCGCACCCTGGTGCTGGCCCTGGCGCTCACCCACTCCTCGGAGATCCTCAACTTCGTGCTGGTCGACTTCAAGGGCGGCGCGACCTTCCTCGGCCTGGACGCCCTGCCGCACACCTCCGCGGTGATCACCAACCTGGCCGACGAGGCCGAGCTGGTCGACCGGATGCGCGACGCCCTGCACGGCGAGATGATCCGCCGTCAGGAGCTGCTGCGGGCAGCCGGCAACTACGCCTCGCTGCTGGAGTACGAGACCGCGCGAGCCGCCGGCACCGCGCTGGCGCCGCTGCCGACGCTGTTCGTCGTGGTCGACGAGTTCTCCGAACTCCTCGCCGCGCACCGCGACTTCATGGACCTGTTCGTGATGATCGGCCGCCTCGGCCGATCGCTCGGCGTGCACCTGCTGCTCGCCTCCCAGCGCCTGGACGAGGGCCGGGTGCACGCGCTGGAGTCGCACCTGTCGTACCGGATCGGCCTGCGCACCTTCTCGGCGATGGAGAGCCGCGGCGTCCTCGGCGTCCCGGACGCGTACCAGTTGCCCTCGCAGCCCGGCAACGGCTTCCTGCGCAGCGACATCTCCACGCTGTCGCGCTTCAAGGCCGCGTACGTCTCCGGCGCGTACAAGATGAAGCGCCGCTCGGCGCAGCAGTCCGTGGTGGCCGGCCAGGTGGTCGCCTACGACACCGAGTACGTGGCGCCCCGTCAGCTGCCGGTGGTCGAGGAGGCCGAGCCGGAGGTGGAGGAGACCCGCTCCTTGCTGGAGCTGGCCGCCGAGCGGCTGTACGACGCCGGCCCGCCCGCGTACCAGGTGTGGCTGCCGCCGCTGGACGTCCCGCCGACCCTGGACGAGCTGCTGCCGCCGCTGGCGCCCGACCCGGAGCTCGGGCTGACCACCGAGCACGGCTCCGGCCGGGGCACCCTGCGGGTGCCGCTCGGCGTCATCGACAAGCCGTTCCAGCAGCGCCGCGACCTGCTGACCGCCGACCTGTCCGGCGCCGACGGCCACGTCGGCATCGCCGGCGCCCCGCAGAGCGGCAAGTCCACCATGCTGCGCACCCTGATCACCGGTCTCGCGCTCACCCACTCCCCCGCCGAAGTGCAGTTCTACTGCCTGGACTTCGGCGGCGGCACGCTCACCTCGCTGCGCGGACTGCCGCACGTCGGCGGGGTCACCGGCCGGCACGACCCGGAGCGGGTGAACCGCACCGTCGCCGAGGTGAACGGCGTCATCACCCGCCGGGAGAAGTACTTCGCCGAGCTCGGCATCGACTCCATCGCCACGTTCCGCCGCCGCAAGGCCGCGGGCGAGCTGCCCGACGACGCGTACGGCGACGTCTTCCTGGTCATCGACGGCTGGAACACCGTCCGTCAGGAGTTCCCCGACCTGCCGCAGGCGCTCGGCCAGATCTCCCAGCGCGGCCTCAACTACGGCGTCCACCTGGTGATCGCCACCACCCGCTGGGGCGAGCTGTCCTCCTCGCTGCGCGACCAGTTGCAGACCCGGCTGGAGCTGCGCCTCGGCGACCCGGTCGACTCGCTGATCAACATGCGCGCCGCCGGCAAGGTCCCGAAGTCGCCCGGCCGCGGCCTCACCGACGAGCAGCTGCACTTCCTCACCGCACTGCCGCGGATCGACGGCACCGGAACCACCGACGACCTCGGCGACGGCGTCGCCGACCTGGTCGACGCCGTCGCCGAGCACTGGACCGGCAGGCGCGCCCCCGAGGTACGGATGCTGCCGCTGGTCCTGGACGCCGCCGACCTGCCCGCCCCGCGCGGCAGCCTGCAGGTCGCGCTCGGCCTGGAGGACCAGGACATCTCCCCGCTCTGGCACGACTTCGGCCAGGACCCGCACCTGATGGTGCTCGGCGACAGCGAGTCCGGGAAGACCAACCTGCTGAAGCTGATCGCCAGTTCGGTGATGCAGGCGTACACCCCGGACCAGGCCCGCATCATGATGGTCGACTTCCGCCGCGAGCTGTACGACACCGTCCCCGAGGAGTACCGCCTCGGCTACGCGGTCTCCGTGGACGTGCTGCGCCAGGTGGTCGGCGGCGCCGCGCACGCCATGGTCAACCGGGTGCCCTCCGCGGACATCACCCCCGACCGGCTCAAGCTGCGCGACTGGTGGACCGGCCCCGAGCTGTTCATCATCGTCGACGACTACGACATGGTCTCCCCGTCCGGCACCCACCCCTTCGCCGGTGTCCTCGACTACCTGGCGCAGGGCGCCGAGATCGGCCTGCACGTGATCGTGGCCCGCTCCGTCAACAACGCCGCGCGCGGCCTCAGCGACCCGCTGATGCGCAAGCTCAGCGAGGTCAACTCCCCTGCCCTGCTGCTCTCCTGCCCGCCGTCCGAAGGCATCCTCTTCGGCGGCCTCAAGCCCCGGGTGCTGCCCGCCGGCCGGGCCCACTACATCACCCGGCGGCGCACCGTCCAGGTCCAGACCGGCCGGCTCACCATGGACGGAGACACCCGATGAGCGCCACCACCCGCCCGGCCGCCGACGTGCCCACCCCGCCGCGCCGCCGCCCCGGGGCCCGCAGGGCCCCCGCCGCGCCGCCCGCCCCGGAAGCCGCCGGCTCGGCGCTGCGCCCGGTCGGGCCGCACCTGGTCATCGCGCCCGCCGGGGACGACCGGGCGCTCGGCGACGCGCTCGCCGCGGTCCGCCCCGAGCCCGGCAGCCTGCTCGTACTGGCCGCCGCGCCCGACGCCGCGCCGGTCCTCCGCCGCGACCTCCCCGAACTCGCCCGGCTGGCCGCCGAACGCGGCGCCCACACGCTCGTCCTCGCCGCTTCCGGACTGGCCGCTCCCACGCCCGACGGCCGCCGCCCGGTCGAACAGGTCGCCCGCGCCGCCGGCCTGCCGGTGCTCGCCCCCGACGGCCTGGTCTCCGTCGAACCCGACGGCACCCTGCTGGTCACCTCCCTCACCTCGCCCGAGCCCGGCACCTGGTGGCACACCCCGCCGTCCGGCCCGGCGTCCCCCTACGGCTCCACCTGGCCCCGCCAGGACGGCGACGCGGCCCCCGCACCGGAGGCGGCCGGACCGGACGCCGCCGACACCCCGCCCCCGAGCGGTACGCGGCCGGCCGAGCCCGCGTCACCCTCGCTCCCGTCTCCCGCCGCGGCCGCACCGCCGCCGCCCGTACTGGGCGAGTCGCCCGCCGCGGCCGATCTCAGCGCCGTGCTCTCACCGCGCACGGAGACCCCGCCCGCCGCCCTCGTCGCTGCCCGGGTCCTGCCGCTGCCCGCCGGGCACTGGCTGACCGCGGCCGACGCCCCGGCGGAGCCGCCCGCGGCGGCGCTCGGCTTCGCGATGCCCGAGCGCGGCACCCGGCTGCTGGCGGTCGGCACCCCCGAGCGTCCGCACCTGTCGGGCCCGAAGCTGCTGGAGGCCGTCCGGCAGCACTCCCTCGCCGCCGACGACGTACTGCTCAGCGCGCCGTGGGCCAACACCTCGGCCCTCGTCGGCATGGCCACCGCCCTTGCCGCCGAACTCGGCCGCGAGGTCCGCGCCTCCGTGGGCCTGCCGGTGCTCGGCCCGGCCGGCCCGACTTCGACCTTCCTGGCCCCCGACGGCTCGCCCACCTGGGAGCCCGTGCTGCTGGCGCTCACCGCCTCCCCGGAACGCGGACGGGTCGTCAGCTCCGCCTGGCGCGTCCTCACCGGCCTGGAGCCACTCGGCCCCGCGCTGTACCGCGCCTTCGACGGCTGGGTGGTGGAAGCCGTCCCGGCCGGCGTGTGGCTGCGCCCGGAGGGCATTCCCCGGCAGGCCGCGGCCCGGATGCTCCGCCCGGACCCGCTCCGCCCGCTACTGCTCGTCGGCGAACGCGAACGCCCGGTCGGCGAGGAGGTGTGGAGCAACCTGGGCACCGTCCTGCAGGCCCTCCCCGACCTCGGCGGCACCACCCGCCTCGGCCTCCTGCTGCACGGCACCGCCGACGCCGACGCCCTCGCCGTCGGGGGCTTCATCGCCCGCATGCACAACCTGGACTGGCTCGACCCCGAGCTCACCTCCCCCGCCCCGACCGTCCCCGTCCCCGCCCCCGCTCCCGTCCCAGCGACCGCGCCGGTCCCGGCCTCCCCCGCGGTCCCCGCCGCTTCAGCCGTCGCCGACCCGCCCGCCCCGCTCACCGCGCCCACGCCCAGGCCTGCCGAGGACCCGGCCGCGCTCCTCGACGTCCCCCCTCCCCCGCCGACCGCAGCCCGGACGGTGTCCAGCGCGGTGGTGGATCTCCCGCCACCCGCCGACCCGGACCCGTCAATATCCGCTCCCGCAGCGGTATTTGAGACACCGTCAGCAACGACCGCGCTCGCACCCGAGGCCCCCGCGCCCGCCTCAGGCGCCGCCCTCCTCACCCCCGCCGCCCACCTCCCGGCCGCCGACCTCCCCTCGGCCCGGCTCGCCCTGAAGACCCTCCTGGGCGGCGACTACCACCGCCTCGCCAGCCGCACGGACCTGATCGCCACCCGCCTCCCGGGCCTGCGCTCGGCCCGGCAGGACGACCTGCGGCCCGACCTGGTGGCCGTGATGGTGCATCACGCGGACGGCGAACTCCCGGCTTCCCGCGCCGAGTTGGTCACGGCCGCCCGTGCGGCCACCGCCGGCCCGCTTGCGCCGCTGCTCTCCTGCCTCGGTTCGGGCCTGCGGCGGCTGCCCAGCCACCATGGCGCGGTGCTGCTCGGCGCCCCGATCGAAGCCGCGCTCGCGGACCTGTACGTCCCGGGGACCGTGCTCACCGAACCGGCCGCCGTCGCGGCGGTCGCGGCCCGCGACGTGGAACTGGAAACCCCGGTGGAGTTCGGTATCTGGTCGACCACCGGCCGCCGCACCGGCATCTTCGGCGGCCCGGGCGACGAACCCGAGGTGGTCTTCCCGCCGCACACCCGGTTCTCCGTCCTGGCCGTCCTGCCGGGCGAGCCCGACGTCACCCCGGCGCGGGTCCTGCTGCGCGAACTCGCTGCCACGGAAGGCGAATCCCCGTCCGAGGACCGCGACCGCCAGGTGCTGGCCCGCCTCCAGTCCTGGTTCGAACGCCGCGACGCGGTCTCCCCCGCCGAACGCCGCCGCCTGCCCAAGCCCCACCGCATCCACCTCACCCCGGGCCTGGCCCTCTGACCGCACCGGCCCCCGCCGCACCCGCCCGTGCCCCCACCAACCCCGGGGCACGGGCGGGTCACGCACGCGCACCCACCAGCGAGCCGGCCGCTCCGGCCCTCGACCGGTCCGTTGAACCGGGCTCCCGGGTACGGCCGTTGGTGCGGATGGGCAACGCTCGCCATCACCTCGGCCGCCACCTTCCCCTGGGAGATTCCTTGCGCACCTTCGGCAAGCTCGGCAAGCTCAACCGCCTCGGACTGGCCGCCGCCGCGGCCCTGTCCCTCGCCCTCGCCGGGCAGTCCGCGGCCTCCGCGGCGACCACCCCCGCGCCGACGACCTCCAACGTCACCTACTACCTGTCGCTCGGCGACTCGCTCGCCCAGGGCTACCAGCCCGGCCTGGGCAACACCAACCAGGGGTACGCGGACCAGCTGTTCGCCAAGCTGTCGCAGACCCGCCCCGGGCTGCGGCTGGTGAAGCTGGGCTGCACCGGCGAGACCAGCGTGACCTTCGTGGCCGGCGGGCACTGCGCCTACGACGGCTACTCCAGCCAGCTGGCCGCGGCGGAGGCGTTCCTGTCCTCGCACCGCGGCCAGGTCTCGTTCGTCACGCTCAACATCGGCGCCAACGACCTCAACGCCTGCGCCGGTCCGACCGGCGTGGACGCCGCCTGCGTCCCCGGCGCGCTGAGCACCGTGCGCACCAACCTGACGGCCCTGCTGGCCCGGCTGCACATCGCCGGCGGCAAGAGCCCCGTGTACGTGGGCAACGGCACCTACGACCCGCTGCTGGCGACCTGGCTGACCGGCCCGGCCGGGCAGACCGTGGCCGCCCAGTCGGTCCAGGTGGTCGGGCAGTTCAACACGCAGGAGGCCGCCGACTACGCCGCGGAGGACTTCCGCACCGTCGACTCGGACCAGCTCTGGCACACCGCCGACTTCACCAGCACCATGACGCTGCCCGGCGTCGGCACCGTCCCGCTCAACGTCGGCCTGATCTGCGCCTACACCACCCAGTGCACCGCCGCCCGCGACCTGCACCCGACCCCGGCCGGCTACGGGCTGATCGCCGACGCCTTCCTCGCCACCATCAACTCCGCTGCCGGCTAAAGAGACTCGCCCGGCTCCCGGACGCCGGAATCCGCCGGAAGGGCCCCGGCGCGGGTGATCCACCCGCGCCGGGGCTCGCCGCGTCAGGGCGTCAGTGCCCGAACGAGAACCAGTTGAGGTTGACGAAGTCGGCCGGCTGCCCGCTTTTGAAGGTGAGGGAGACGTCGTGGGTGTCGGCACCTGGACGAAGAGAACAACACCCGCGGCCAAGAACGGCCGCACCTACGCCGCGATGTCCTTCTCGCTGGCCCAGGCGTCGACCGTGACCGTCCCCGCCCACCTGGAGGGCGCGCGGATGTACCTGTCCGTCGGCTCGCCGATGTACATCCCGGTCTCGCCGGACGACGCGGGCTGGGGCGGGCCCGATCTGCTCAACCCCGCCGACCCGAACAGCGACGTGTACTTCGACTGGTACGAGTTCACCTACCAGTACGGCGTGATCCCGTTCGGGGGCAACACCACCCAGGTCGACATGTTCGGCTTCCCCGTCACCGCCCGGCTGGAGCAGACCGCCACCGCCTACGACCAGACCGTCGGCATCGCCCTGACCCGCGATCAGGTCCTCGCCCAGTACGGCTCCGCCGTCGGCGCGGCCTTCCGCCCGCTGGCCGGCGCCGACTGGATCACCGCGCCGCGCAGCGCGTCGGCGTTCCGCCCCGGGGGCGGCCAGGCCGGCTACCTGCAGCCCGCCATCGACCAGGCCTGGGCCTACTACACCGCGAACCAGTTCACCCTGACCCGGCTGAACCAGACCTTCTCCAGGCGGGTGACGGGCGGCCGGCTCCAGTTCACCAAGGACGGCGTCGGCCCGTTCTACCTGAGCAAGCCCACCACCGCGGACGTGATGGCCTGCTCCGGCGCGCTCGCCTCGGCCGGCATGGCCACCACCGAGCTGGAGCTCGGCGCGGAGTTCTGCGCGGCCTTCAACCGCGGCGTGGCCCTCGACACCGCCAAGTGGTACGCCCCGTCCGCCTACTACCCGGCGTCCGGGACGAAGAACGACTACGCGGGCTTCTTCCACACCGTCGGCCTCGGCCACCGCGCCTACGGCTTCGCCTACGACGACATCGACGACATCGACGACATCGACGACATCGACGACCAGAGCTCGGTGCGGATCCTGCCCAACGCCAACCCGCCGAGCCGGCTGACCATCGGGATCGGCTGGTAGCACCGCACGACGCTGCGGCCCGACCGGTCGGTGAGTCCCATTCACCGACCGGTCGGGCCGCAGGGTGCGGTCAGTGGCGCTGTGGCTGCGGCCGGGCGAAGTCCTCGGCCACCATGGCGGCGAGGTCGAAGTAGGCGGCCCGGGTCTTGGGTCGCATCAGGTCGAGGTCGATCTCGGCGCCGAGCGAGAGGTGCTCGTCGAACGGGACCACCACGACGCCGCGGCAGCGGCTCTCGAAGTGCGCGACCACGTCGTCGACGCGCAGCAGCTTGCCGGTCTCGCGGACGCCGGAGACCACGGTGACGGCGCGTTCGGCGAGCTCGTCGAAGCCGTGGGCCTCCAGCCAGTCGAGGGTCATGCTGGCGCTGGTGGCACCGTCGACACTGGGGGTGGCCACCACCACGACCTGGTCGGCGAGTTCGAGCACGCCGCGCATCGCGCTGTAGAGCAGGCCGGTGCCGGAGTCGGTGAGCACGATCGGGTACTGGCGGCTCAGGGTGTCCATCACCCGCCGGTAGTCCTGGTCGTTGAAGGTGCGGGAGACCGCCGGGTCGGTGTCGTTGGCGAGGATCTCCAGGCCGCCGGACATCTGCGACGTGAAGCGGCGGATGTCCATGTAGGTGTCGAGGTCGGGCAGCGCGGAGACCAGGTCGCGGATGGTCGCGTCGGTCTGCCGCTCGACCCGGCGGCCGAGCGTGCCGGAGTCGGGGTTGGCGTCGATCGCGATGACCCGGTCGGCGCGCTCCCCGGCGAGCATCGCGCCGAGCACGGCCGTGGTGGTGGTCTTGCTGACGCCGCCCTTGAGGCTGATCACGGCGATCCGGTAGCAGCGCTGCAGCGGAGTGCGGACGGTGCGGAGCTGGTCGGCGTGCGGACGTCCGCCGACCAGGCCGGTGAACCTGCGAAGGCCGCCGCGCGGGTTGGGCTGTTTGCGGATCAGCTTCTCGGAGGAGAGGTCGACGGCGGCCGCACTTCCCAGCGGCGCCCGCTCGGTCCGCGGCGGGCCGACGGGCCCGGCCTCGGCATCGGTCCCGCCATCGGTCGGAGCGGGAACGGCGGCGGCAGCAACGGCAGCGGCCGGAACGGGCGAAGGAGCGGGAGGCGCCGCCGGCAGGGGCGGCGCCACGGCCACGGTCGGCACCGCGGGCGGTGCCTGCACCACGTGCGGCGCCTGCACCGTGTATGCCGCCTGCACCGGCATCGGCGACACCATCTGCCCGGGCAGCGCGGGCGAGGCGAGCGGCCCGGGCGGCACCGCCACCACGGGCGTCACGGCGTCGACCGGTCCCCCGGCCGCAGGCGACACGACCGGAACGACCGGAACGACCGGAGCAACCGGAGCAACCGGAACGGTCGGACCGGGCGGGGCGACCGTTCCCGGTGGCACGAGCAGCCCGGCCGGCACGACGACCGTGCCGGCGGCTTCCGGCTGCACGGGCTTCAGCGTGGTGCCGAACGCGTCCAGCACGACTCCCGACTCCTGGGGGGTGGCGGGGCGCAGCGAGGCGGCGAGCCAGCCGGCCGGGCCGTAGTCGGGAGCACCCGCCCAGTCCCAGCGGCCGCCCTCTTCGAGCCGCTCCACACGGGAGTCGGCGCCAACCTGTTCGATCGTCACCGGGGCATCCTTCCTTCGTTCCCCATCTGCCTTCAGGGGGTAGAACGGAGCCGCCCGCATCTCCCGTTCACCGGGTGGTCGCGGGCGGCTCGAGTCGTGCGTTCACGGTGCGTCGAGTGATCCGACGGCTGGTGCGCCGTCGGATCCGGCCGCTGGCACGCCATCAGATCCGGCGGCGCGCCCGGCGGGTGAGGTAGGCGGCGCCGAGGCCGCCGCCGAGCAGGACGGCGCTGCCACCGACCACCACCGCCGGGTCCTCCATGCCGGTGTACGCGAGCTGCTGCGCCGGCGGCTTGGTGGGCGTGGGACTGGGCGTCGGCGTGGGGGTCGGGGTGGGCGTCGGCGTGGGCGTCGGGCTGGGGCTGTGGGTGGGGCTCGGGGTGGGCGTCGGGGTGGCCTCCTTGCAGCGCTTCTCGTCGGCGAGGGTGACCGAGGTGCTGAGGTTCTCGCCCTTGTCGGTGACGGCCTTGAAGGTCCACACGGTGCCCGCGCCGTTGTAGTGCACGGTCTTCTCGGTCTTGCCGTGGCCCTCGACGTGTCCGGTGACCTTCTCGGTGGTCTTGTCGTTGGTCAGCGTGAAGTCGATCCCGGCACTGTACGTGTCACTGACGGTCAGCACGATCTTGCCGGGGTCGTTGCGGCAGGTCGCGGTGAGCGTGATGCTCCCGGCCGGCCAGGCGAAGGCGGTGCTCGCGCCGCCCACGGTGATGAGCGCGGTCGTGCCGAGCACGACGGCGCCACGAAGGCGATCCATGGTCGCTCCTGTCGAAGTCGGGTGCCGCGGCGGGGCGGCATCCGCAAGAACGGCACCCGGCGACCGGCGGTTCAGCGGGGCCACGTCCTCGCCTTGCGGCAGCGCGCCTCGAGGGTCGCCCGGGAGCCGGCCCTCGGCTCGGACGTCCCCTGGCGCGGGACCCGCGGTGAACCGCCGCCGCTCCTCGGTCCGTGGTGAGGGATGTGCGGTCCTCGCGTCCTTCTGCCCCCGTCGTTCGCGGCGGACCGCACACCGCCCGGAGTGATCCGACGGCGGCGTCTCCCCTCCGCCGTCGGCCCCTGTGCTCCGGGCTCGTAGGCCCCGGTCCCGCCGTTCCCCGTGCGGTGGGCCGGGGCCCTCGCGTTTTCCGGGCCCAGTCCGCTCTCTCGGATCTGGCCGAAGAGCGGCCCGGCTCGGCGGCGCGGTCCGATCCGGGGGGACGACGAGCGAGAGGCAGACCGGTGACTCGGCAATCGTGCGATGGGAACGGCGCCCGCGGTGTGGGCGACGAGCTGTTCGAGGAGGCGTTGGCGGTGGTCGGCTCGCCAAGCGGGCTCCGGGTGCTGCACGGGCTGGCCGCGCGCCGCGACCGGGAGCGGCAGCGGGCCGACCGCCGGCTGCACCGGGAGCTGGCCGCGGACGGTTTCGGCGGGCCGCGCTTCGAGCTGGTGGCCGCCGAACTCGCTTGCTACGCACTGCCGTTGGTGCTCGCCGCGCTGTACGCAGGCCGGCTGCCCGGGCCACGCTCGGCCCGCCTGGCGGCTGCCGAGTGCGAGGAGACGGCCTACCTGGCGGTGGCCCGGGCGGTGGCCCGGCTGCGCGCCAAGGGCCTGCCCGTCGGCGACCGCCCGGGGAGGCCGGCCCGGCCGCCGGGCAGGCCCTTCCGCAAGGCCACGCGCAAGTCCTCCACCCGCAAGTCCACCCGCACCGCGAGCGGCACCCCGAGCCGCACCGCCACCCGAGCGGTCACCGGCGCTGCCGCCGCCAAGGCCGCCCGCACCGCCCTCGGCCGCGCGATGTCCGCAGCCCCGGTCGGAGCGAACGCCAGGACCGCCACCGCGGCGCGACGACCGGCGCGGCAGGCCGGGTTGAAGGCCGGGTTCCTGCGCTGGGTGGAGCACGAGGTCCGGGTGGTGCTGCGTCGACCCGGCGGGGTGGACCCGGAGCACCGGGCGCTGTTCCACGGCTTCGGGGTGTGGGAGTCCTCACCGGGGGACCCGTTCGCCAACGAGCGCCTGCAGACCGTCGGCCGGGAGCGGTTGGTGGAGTTGCTCGCTCCGCTCGACCACGACCGTGCGGGGGCGGTGCTGGCCCGGGTGCAGGGCTGGAGTTCGGCGGAGATCGGCGAACAGTTGGCGGTGTCGTCCAAGGTGCGGCTGCCCTTCGGCCGGCCGGCCGGCCGCCGGTCCGGGGTGCTGCGCGACCGGTGCACGGGCCTACCGACGGATGCCGAGGACACCGATCTGCGCGAGCGCCACCAGCGGCTGATCGCCTCGACCAGGTCCGCGGTGGCTGCGCTGACCAGGGCGCTCCCGGACGCCCGGTACGAGCACGAGATCCAGCGCTGGGCGGAGCTGCTGTGCCTGGTGCGGCTGCGGTTGGAGCTGGCGGACGGTCAGGAGATCGCGACCGGCGACGGGCTGGGCGAGGTGCTGCAGTTCCTGGAGCTGCTGGAGGCGTCCTCCCTGGGCACGCCCGGGGCGCTCGCACTGCGCCGTCGCACCGGGCCGGCGGCGCTCGGCCGGATGGCGATGCTGGCGCCGGCCCACGGTTGGTCGGGGATCGCGACGGACGAGCCCGGCCGGGCGGAGCTGTGCGGCTGGGCGGAGCTGGTGCTGAGCCTGCCCGGTGAGCAACTGCTGTTGCTGCCTGTGGAGTTCTCGTACTCGGCAGCCGATCCTCACTTCGTCCGCAGCACCTTCCACTTCGAGCCCGGCAGCCACCCGGTGTGGGAACTGCCGCGCGAGGTGCTGCTGGAGGGGCTGCAGCGGCCGGCCGGCCTGCTGGCGGTCAAGGCCCGGCCCGAGGTGTACGCGGGCCGGGCGGTGGTGCACGTGCTGCTTCAGGGTCCGGACGGGCACTGCGTGCTGCTGGTGCCGCGGGCGTTCCTGGAGCTCTTCCTCGAGCGTTCGCTGGCCTTGGCGCCGGCCGGCACGGAGCACGCCGCCCTCGACGTCGACGCGCTGCTGCGCAGTTCCGCGGACGAGATCTGAACCCGTGTCGGCCGGGCCGCCGTGTACCGGTTTCGTAAGATCGCCGAGCCTGAAGGGCGCCCGTCATGGATGTGCCGACCCCAGTTCCGACCCCCGGCGCCCCGCGGCGGAAGGTCGCCGTGATCGGCTCCGGCGTGGCCGGGTTGACCGCCGCCTACCTGCTGCAACGCGCCTACGACGTCACCCTGTTCGAGGCCGACGACCGCCTCGGCGGGCACGCCCACACCCACGACCTGCCGACGCCGAGCGGCCCCGTGCCGGTCGACTCGGCGTTCCTGGTCCACAACGAGCGGACCTACCCGCAGCTGACCCGGCTCTTCCGCGAACTCGGGGTGCGCACCTTCGACACCGAGATGAGCATGTCGGTCACGTGCCGCGGCTGCGGCCTGCAGTACGCGGGCGGCCGGGGGCTGCGCGGCCTGCTGCCCCACCCCGGGGCGGCGGCCCGGCCGCGCTACCTGCGGCTGCTCACCGAGGTGCCGCGCTTCCACCGCCTCGGCCGCGCGCTGGCCACCGCGCCCGCCGGCTCGGACGAGCCGACCCTCGGCGAGTTCCTTCGACTCCACGGCTTCGACCGGTACTTCACCAACCACTTCGTGGTGCCGCTGGTCGCCGCGGTGTGGTCCTGCCCGGCCGGGCAGGCGCTGCACTACCCGGCCCGCTACCTGATGGCCTTCCTGGCCAACCACGGCCTGCTGCGGGTCACCGGCTCCCCGGTGTGGCGGAGCATCGAGGGCGGTTCCCGCGCCTACGTCGAACGGGCCGTCAAGGACCTCACCGCGGTGCGCACCTCGACCCCGGTGCGAGCGCTGACCCGCCACCGCGACCGGGTCGACGTACGCGCCGACGGTGAGCTGCTGCCCTTCGACGCGGCCGTCGTCGCCGTCCATCCGGACCAGGCGCTGCGCCTGCTCACCGACCCGACCGGCGACGAGCGGGCGGTGCTCGGCGCGATCGGCTACGCCCCGAACCGGGCCGTGCTGCACACCGACGGCTCGGCGCTGCCGGGCCGCCGCTCCGTGCGCGCCAGCTGGAACTACCTGGTCGACGGCTGCGCCACCACCGGCGGCGCCGAGGTGCGGATCAGCTACGACGTCAAGCGCCTGCAACGCCTGGACATCCCCGGCGACTGCGTGGTGACCCTCGGCGACCGCCCGGTCCGACCCGGCGCCGCAGTCGCCGAGATGACGTACCGTCACCCGGTCTACACCCCGGCCTCGGTGGCCGCGCAGCGCCGGCTCCCGGAGCTGGACACGGCCCGCACGGTGTACGCGGGGGCGTACCACGGCTGGGGATTCCACGAGGACGGCTGCGCCTCCGGGGTGCGCGCGGCCGCGGCGCTCGGGGTCGGCTGGTGAGGGCGCTGACCCGGCCGCTGCCGGGCGCCGCGCTGTACCCGTGCACGATCACGCACGTCCGTACCGCGCCGATCCCCCACGCCTTCCGCCACCGCGGCTACCTCTGGCTGGTCGACCTGGACCAACTGCCGCGCCTGCCCCGGCCGTTGCGTCCGCTGGCCCGCTTCGACGCCCGTGACCACCTGACCGGCGGCGACCTGCCCCGCGGACGCCGGTCCGCCGCCGGGGCGTCGATCCGGGCGACCGTGCAGGCCGAACTCGCCCGGCACGGCGTCGACCTGGACGGCGGCCGGATCCTGATGCTCACCCAGGCCCGGGTGCTCGGCCACGTCTTCAACCCGCTGACCCTGTACTGGTGCCACCGCCGGGACGGCTCGTCGGCCGGCGTGCTCGCCGAGGTGCACAACACCTACGGCGGGCGGCACACGTACCTGCTGCACCCGGACGAGCGCGGCCGGGCCACCGCCGCCAAGGACTTCTACGTCTCTCCGTTCCACCCGCCGGTGGGTGAGTACCGGATGACCGTGCCCGAGCCCGGCGCCGACCTCGCCCTCTCGGTGGTGCTGAAGCCGCCCGGCGGGCGGCAGTTCACCGCCGCCGTGCGCGGTGTGCGCCGCACCGCCACTCCGGCCGCGCTGCTGCGGCTGGCCGTACGCCATCCGCTCGCCCCGCTGGCCGCCGCCGCCCGGATCCGCCTCCAGGGCGTCCGGCTGTGGCTGGCCGGACTGCCCGTCTTCCCCCGCCCCGCCCGCACCGCCCGCACCGTCCCCGAGGGAGTCCGACGTTGACCACGCCGACCCGCACCCGTGCGCAGCACGCCGCCGCCCTGCCGCAGCCGAACGCCGACCGCTGGCCGGACGTCGCCCGCGTCCCGCGCGCCCCGCTGCGAGCCCGCGCCGCCTGGGCGGTGTTCACCCGCGCCGTGCGTGACCTCCCGCTCTCCGTCGAACTGCCGCCCACCGCCGAGCGGCCCGGCACCGACGGCCGGCTCGGTGCCGGCGGTCCGGTGCTGCGGGTCCACCGGCCGGCGGCGTTCGCGGCGCGGCTCGGCACCGGCGGCCTGGTCGGCTTCGGCGAGTCCTACCTGGCCGGCGAGTGGGATGCCGACGACCCCACCGCGGTGCTGACCGTGCTCGCCGAGCGCCTGGACGGTCTGGTGCCGCCGGTCCTGCAGTCGCTGCGCCGCCTGGTGCTGCCGCGCCGCCGGCTTGAGCGGCACGGCACCGTGGAGGCGGCCAGACGCGACGTGTCCGCGCACTACGACCTGTCCAACGACCTGTTCGCCGCCTGGCTGGACGAGTCGATGACCTACTCGGCCGCGCTGTTCGACACCGACCCGGCGGGCCGGCCGGTGGCCGCCCCCGAGCTGCTGACGGCCGCTCAGCACCGCAAGATCGACCGCCTGCTGGACGCCACCGGCGTCGGCCCGGGCGTGCGGGTGCTGGAGATCGGCACCGGCTGGGGCGAGCTCGCCCTTCGCGCCGCCGCCCGCGGTGCCGACGTGGTCTCGCTGACCCTCTCCCACCAGCAACGCGACCTGGCGCGGCAGCGGATCGCCCGGGCCGGCCTGGCCGACCGGGTCGCGGTGGAGCTGTCCGACTACCGGGAGGTCCGCGGCCGCTACGACGTGATTCTCAGCGTCGAGATGATCGAGGCGGTCGGCTACCGCTACTGGCCGGTCTACTTCCGCACCCTGGACGAGCGGCTGGCCCCCGGCGGCCGGATCGGCCTGCAGGCCATCACCATGCCGCACGAGCGGATGCTGCGGGCCCGCGACACCTTCACCTTCATCGACAAGTACGTCTTCCCCGGCGGCCAGCTGGTCTCCACCGAGGCCGTCGACCAGCATCTCGCCGCCACCTCGCTGCGGGTCACCGACCGGCTGTCGATGGGCGCGCACTACGCCGAGACCCTGCGGCTGTGGCGCGAGGCGTTCACCGCCGCCGCGCCGGCGATCGACGCGCAGGGCTTCGACGAGACCTTCCGCCGGATGTGGACGCTCTACCTCGCCTACTCGGAGGCCGGGTTCCGCTCCGGGTTCCTCGACACCTACCAGCTGCTGATCGAACGGCCCTGACCACCCACCGGCAAGGAACCCAGCGCATCCATGGCACTTCTCCTCCTGCTCGTCGGCGTCGCCTTCTGCGGGCTCGCCGCGCTGGCGCTGCGCCCGCCAGCCGACGCCCCGAAGACGGTCTTCCTCGCCGTCCTGGTGACGGCCGAACTCGCCCCGACCTGGCTGGCCGCCGATGCCTTGCTGACCACGGCGCTGGCCGCGGCCGGGGCGCTGGACCGGACGGCCGGCCTGGTCGGCCTCGCTGCGGCGGCGCTCGGCGCGGCCGGCCTGCTCCGGGTCGTCGCGCTCGCCCACCGCACCCCGGCGGTGCTGCACGCGGCGGGGCTGCCCCCGGCGGGCGGCCCGCCCCTCGCCGGACGGATCGTCACCCGCGACGTGGTGTACGCCGAGGTCGCGGGCGTCCCGCTGCACCTCGACGTGTACCGGCCCGCCGCCGACCCGGTGCCGGAGCGGCTGAGGCCCGGCGTCCTGTACCTGCACGGCGGCTCGCTGCTCGACGGCGACAAGCGCAGCCAGGGCGGGCCGCTGCTGCGCCGTCTGGTCGCGGCGGGCTGGGTCGGGCTGAACGCCAACTACCGGCTCAGCCCGCAGGTCGCCTTCCCCACCCAGCTGGCGGACTGCAAGCGGGCGATCGCCTGGTACCGCGCCCACGCCCGGGAGTTCGGTGCCGACCCGGACTTCCTCTGCGTCACCGGCGGCTCCGCGGGCGCCCTGCTGGCCGCCCTGGTCGCGCTCACCCCGGACGACCCGCGCTACCAGCCGGGTTTCGAGGAGGTGGACACCTCGGTCCGCGCCGCCGTGACCCTGCACGGCGTGTACGACGTCACCGACGCCCGGGAGACCTGGCGTCCGCTGTGGCTGCGCCGGCTGGAGCAGCAGATCATGCAGGTCCCGCTGGACCGCGATCCGGGCGCCTACACCGCCGCCTCCCCGGTCCACCGGGTGCACGCCGCGGCGCCACCGTTCCTGGTCCTGCACGGCGCGGAGGACTGCCTGGTCCCGGCGTCGGGCGCCCGCCGCTTCGCCGACCGCCTGCGCGCGGTCTCCGCCGAACCCGTCGCCTACGCGGAACTGTCCGGCGCGCAGCACATGTTCGACGTCTTCCCGTCCCGCCGCACGGCCGCCGTGACCGACGCGATCACCGCCTTCGTCGACCTCCAGCACCGCCGCTACCTGGGGCGCGAGGTGGAGTGACGGGCCGTCAGTCGCGGTCGTGCTCGCGTTCGGGCAGCGCCCACAGGTGCTCGCACACCGCCAGGTCGGCGGCGGCCATCCGAGCCCTGGTCCGTTCCCGGCGGACCGACACCGTCTTCGCCGCGAACCAGCCGAGCAGCGAGCAGACGTGCAGCGCGAGCACGGCCAGCAGGCCCGCCTTCGCCGTCACCGCCCGACCTCCGTGCGTTCCGCCGCGCGCGGCAGCCGCACCACGGTCTGCACCGGCATCATGTCGAGCTCGGCGACCCGCACGTCGGTGCCGGTGTGCGGCGCGTGGACCACCTTCCCGCCGCCGATGTAGAGGGCGACGTGCGAGCCCTGGTGATAGAAGACCAGATCGCCCGGAGCGATTTCCGACACATTCACCCGACGCCCGGTTCCCAGCTGGTCCCAGGTGGTTCTCGGCAATTCCACACCGGACTTTCCGTAGACGAACTCGATCAGGCCGGAACAGTCGAAGGAATCGGGCCCTTCGGCCCCCCAGCGATACGGTTTCCCGACCTGCTCCAGCGCCAGCCGGACGGCCCGTTCGCCCCGCGCCTCGGTCACCGGCTCGACCACGGTCTGGGCCGCCGGCTGCGCGGCGGGCGGCGGTACCACAGGCAGTCGCTGGACTCCGTGGTCGGCGCCGCGCAGCTCCGGACGGTCCGTCAGATCGGTTGTCAGCTGCGGACGTTCACCGCCCCGGCTCGCGGTGCCGAGCTCCCAGCGCGGGGCCGGCGCCGCCGCCGTGCCGGCATGGTCGGGCGCCGACCGGCCCTGTGCGGGGGAACTCGAGGCCAGCCCCGCGGCGGTGAGCGCGAACACCGCCACCGCACGGACCAGCGAGTTCTGTCGGGTCATTCGGGTTTCCGCCATGCGGGTTCACCTTCTCCGGATCGTGATATCTGCTCCGTTCCCGTTGACGTCCCGCCAACCCCCGCCGGTTCACCGGGAATTCTCCCCGACCACCGACTGATACGCTCAATCACTCTCCGACGGAAGGGAATTCTCCATGCACCGCGCACTCGTCACCGGCGCCACCGGCACGGTGGGCAATCTGGTCGCCCGGCGGCTGCTCGCAGACGGCATCCAGGTCCGCGCGCTGGTCCGCGCACCCGGCCGGGCGGCCGCGCTGCTGCCCGCCGCGGTGGAGCTGGCGGCCGGCGACGTCACCGACGAGGCGAGCGTCCGGCAGGCCGTCGCGGGCTGCGACACGGTCTTCCACGTGGCCGGCCTGCCGGAGCAGTGGCTGTCCGACCCGGGCGCCTTCGAGCGGGTCAACCTCGGCGGCACCCGCCACCTGGTCGCCGCCTCCCTCGCCGAGGGCGTCCGGTGCTTCGTCCACACCAGCACCATCGACGCCCTGGAGCGCAGCCCCGGCGTCCCGTTCGACGAGAGCCGGCTGGCGAGTGGCCGCCTCGGAACCGCCTACCAGCGCTCCAAGCTCGCCGCGGACGAGCACGTCACCGAGGCGGTGCTCCGCGACGGGCTGCCCGCCCGGATCGTCCACCCGTCCGCGGTGTACGGCCCCGGCACGGTCGGCACCACGCTCAACCAGGTCCTGCTCAAGCTGCTGCGCAACCAGGTCCCCGCGCTGCCGCCCGGCGGCCTGCCCGTCGTCTACGCCCCGGATGTCGCCGAAGGCCACCTGCTCGCGGCCGCCGCGCCGGTCGGCTCCCGCTACATCCTCTCCGACCAGTACCTGACGCTCCGTCGGATCGCCGAGCTCGTCGCCGCCGCGGCCCCCGGCGCCAAGGTCCCGCCCACCATGCCCGCCCCCGTCGCCAAGGCCCTCGCCGCCCTCGGCGAGTCCGCCGCCCGCCTGCTGCGCCGTCCCCCGCTGCTCGCCAGCGGCGAACTCCACTTCCTGCTCTCCCACCCCCTCCCCGACGCCACCCGTGCCCGCACCGAGCTGGGCTGGACCACCACCCCGCCCGCCGAAGCCGTCCCCCGCACCGTCCAGGCCCTCCTCGCCTGAGCCCGCGTCACGCCACCCCGGCCGACCGCCGGGAGCACACGGCCCGGCTCCCCGACCGTCCGCCCGGCCCGCCGCAGGCGCCCGGAGCTACGTCCCCAGCCGGCGAAGCAGCCGCGTGCGCACGTCACGGCATTCCCCCCCACCCCCGGTGAGGGCGCCGAGCGTGGAGGGCCGCACAGCCAACGCCGGGGAACGCGATGGTGCTCCTCGCGCGGTGAACGTGGCCGGACACGGGCCGGTTCGAGCAGATGCGGCCGGATTTCGAACCGGTCCCGGCAACGGCCCGTTGCACGGGGTGTGGGGCCCAACGGTGGGCGTTCACCCCGCACACGGGCATCCGACCGGACGGACATCCAGCATGGCGACTGTGCGACCGACCACCTCCACCCCGCTGCTCCAGCACCTGCGCGACGGCACCCGAGCGGCGCACGCCGCGCAGGAGGAGGAACTCGACTTCCTGGCCCGCCTGACCTCGGAGGAGGCGTACGCGGCGGTACTCGGCGCGTTCCTGGGTTTCCAGGAGCCCCTGGAGGACCTTCTCGCGGCGACCGCCGCCGAACACGGCCTGGCCTGGCGGGTCCCGCCGGGCGCCGCGCGGCTGGTGCAGGACCTGCGCCGGCTCGGCTGGTCGGCGGAGCGGATCGCCGCTCTGCCGCGCTGTACCGAGGTACCCCGCCCGGACGGCCCGGCCGGGCTGTTCGGCATGCTGTACGTGGTCGAGGGATCCGGCCTGGGCGCGCAGTTGATCACCCGTTGGGTGAACGACGCGCTGGGCCTGACCCCCGAGCACGGGGTGGCCTTCTTCGCCGGTGACGGCGACGCCCGCCGCCGGTTCCGCTCGTTCGTGGAGGTCGCCGAGGCCCAGGGCTTCGACGATGCCGGGACTGCCGCCGCCACCGCGGCGGCCAGTGCGCACTTCCACGCCTTCGGCCGCTGGCTGCGCCGGTGCCGCCTCGGCGGGCAGGCCGCGACGGGCCCGGGCTTCCCGGAGCTGCTCGCGGGTTTCGCGGCCGAGACCCGCACCAGGCTTGCTGGCCCTGCCGGGCGTGATGCCCGCCCCGATACCGGCCGAGTTCGACGCCCCGGAACTGTCGAGCCCGGACGGCGCGTACACCGTCCGCCCGACGCCGCTGCGCTCCGAGCACTTCGCCTACGTGGACGTCCAGGAGTTCCTCGGCCAGGTCAGCGGGGTGCGGGTGGTGGCCGTGCCGTGGCCGGAGCGGCCCGCCCCGATCCTCGGCCTCTTCGCGGCGGCCGGTCCGCGCGGCGCCCTGGCGGCGGTGGTCGACCTCTCCCCCGTCTCCGAGGCCGGCCTGCCCGAGCGCTACCGGCGCATCCTGGCCACGCCGGACCGGCCGACCCGCTCGGTGGCCCGTGAACTGCCGCCGTGGTGTTCGGTGTTCTCCTCGTTCTGCCTGGCCGTCACGCCCGCCGACCCGGCGGAGCTGGAGGACTTCTGCGCATTCGCGGCCACCGTGATCGAGGAGTACCTGGCCGCGATCGCCTCCGAGGAACCGCTCGACGACCTGCGCTCGACCGCCGACTCCTCGCCCACTGGGACCGCTACCGGGCCGCCCAGCTGACCGACCCGGGTCGCCGCGCGATCCTCACCAGGGTCCTCGGCCCGCAGGAGGCCGAGCGCTACCTCACCGAGGTGCTCTTCCCCGACCTGTCCGGCGCCGCCGTCCACTGACGCACCGTCCGCTGCCACCGTTCCACCGACACCCCGCTCCCGACGCTCCGACACGCGGGCGGACGCCCGTCGTCCGCCCGCCGGACCGTCACCCGCAGCACCTTCCCGACCTGGCGCACCGTCAGGCCCAACGACCCCGACCTCCCGGCAGGCTGGACCGTCAGGTCTCCCGCTCCGCCCGGCGCGCTCCGACCATCCGATTCCCGATCCCGCAGAGGCAGACCCATGCGCTTCCCGGCAGGAGCCACCCCGCAGTTCACCCGCGTCCACAACCTGCGCCTCGCCGTCGACTGGCTCCGCACCGGCGGCCCCGGCTCGCGCGCCGACTTCGCCCGCTTGACCGGGCTGTCCAAGCCCACGGTCTCCGCGATCTTCGAGGACCTGCTCGACAAGGGCCTGGTCCGCGCGGACGGCGCGACCGTGCGCACCGGGCGGCCCCCCGTCGCGTTCGCGCTCGCCCCGGAGGCCGCCTGGGTTCTGGTCGCCGAGATCGGCCCGGACACGTGCCGGGCCCTGCTGGCCGGCTTCGACGGCGTCCCGCTGGCCGAGGTCGAACGGCCCCGCCGCCGCACCGACGACCCCCGCCAGGAGGCCCGCCGCCTACGCGAGCTGCTGCTGCGCGGCACCGGCGTGACGGTCGCCGATCTGCACGGCGGGGTGCTCGCCGTGCACGGCCGCGACGGCGCCAGCGGCCGGACCGCCGCCACCGGCGCCGGGCAGGGCACCGTCGGCCGGGAGACCGTCGCCGAACCGATCCAGGTCCGGCCGTCCCAGCTCGCCGCGTACGCAGAGCACCGGCACCTGCTGAATGCGGGCCGCGAGGTCGAACACCTGGCGTTCGTGGACGTGGCCGATCCGTCCGGCGTAGGGCTGGTGCTGCACCGCCGACCACACCTGGCCGCCCGTCCGGGCTCGCCGCGACCGGTCCCGGCCACGCCCGCCGAGACGCTCGCCCGGCTGGTGGACGCGCTGGTGCCGCTCGCCCTCGCCACCGGCCTGGAGACCGTGGTCCTCGGCGGAAGCGGCGGGCTCGACCCGACCGGGATGCTTCGCCCGCTGCGGGCCGAACTCGCCCGCCGTCTGCCCGAACCGCCCGCCGTCCTCCGCTCCGCGCTCGGCGACCGCGCCGTCCTCCTCGGCGGCACCCACCTCGCCGTGGACCTCGCCGCCCGCACCCTCCTGCACACCGACTCCGCCCGCACCCGCCCCCTCCGCGAGGCCTCCTGACACCCGCCGGTGGCCTAGCGCTGCTCCGCCAGTGCGGGAACCTTCGAAGCTGGGGAGCGCGCGGGATCAGGCTGGCGGAGACCGTCGCCGTTCCGGAGCTCGGCCGGACCCGGTCAAGGCGTACGCGCGAGTTGGCTTCCGGGCGGGTGAACATCGGGTGACTTGGCGGCCGGGGCGACGAGCCGTGCGGGAGAGTGCGGGGAAGGAAAGCTCGCCTCGTACCCGTCCGCCGGGAGGACTCCGGATGCCCATCGACCACTACGGCGTGCTCGCCGCCCGGGCCGTCGACCGTCGCCGCGAGGGCACGACCGACACCCCGCACTACCAGATCCACCTGGTGGACCAGGCCGGCACGCACTTCCGGGCCGCCGTCAACGTCCAGTCGCAGCAGGCCCCTTCGGAGCTGCTGTACCTGGTGGACGAGGACTTCGCACACCCGGTGACGGCGCAGCTTCCGGCCACCGCCGCCGGCTGGACGGCGCTGCCGTCCCGGCCGGGCACGGCGGCGCTGGACTTCGTGCGCGGCAAGCTGTTCGACCACGCGGCGATGCGCACGCTGCCGCCGGACCGCCCGGGCGCGGACAACGACCTGCCGGACCTGCTGGACCGTCAGGTGCTGCAGGCGATCGAGGACCCGCGGGCGGTGCTGTACGTGTTCGGCCAGCGGTGGCCGACCGAGGCGAGCGTGCCGGACAAGGTGTTCGGCTTCAAGCCGGGCAACGGCGTGCACGACGTGCACATGAACCAGGGCAACAGCACGCAGTTCCGCGGCGACGACGGCGTGTGGCAGGACGGCGCGCTGCTGATCCATCTGCCGGGCGCGTCACGCTGGATCGCGATGTTCCTGGCCTTCCAGTCGCAGTCCTGGCACACCGACGACCACACCGGCCACGCGCTGGACAACCACCTGCCCAAGCCCCGCGGCGGCCACCACCCGCGACCCGCCGACCACCACTGACCGACGGCCGGGCCGCCGCCCCGCTCCGCTGTCAGCCCCGGTCCCGGTCGCGGGCGGGCAGCGCCCACAGGCGTTCGCACAGCGCCAGGTCGGCGGCGGCCCGCTCGGCCCGGGCCCGCTCGCGGCGGCCCACGACCCGGTTCACCGCGCACCAGCCGAGCGCCGATCCGGCCAGCACCCCGGCCACGACCAGCAGGGCCGCCCCCGGCGTCACGGCCGCACCTGCCCCCGGGCGAGTTCCGGCGCTTCCGCCCGGCGACCGCCGTCCCGCCGGTCCGGTGTGACTCTGGGCAACTGGACTCCCGCTCCTCCGCAGCGCGCCTTCCGCGCTCCACCAGGTGCCAGCAAGCCACGAACCCGCGCCCGCCGCGCCCTGACGCACCGTCGGCCATCCGATCGAGTGAACACTTTCCGCGCTCGACTTGTCACGCCCCGCCACCGACCCCCGGGATGCCCGCCCGGAGATCAACTCTGGTACGGACCAGGCGGGTTGAGCATCGCGCGTAGATGTGACGGGTGGGGCGGCGAGCCGAGAAAGGTGCTGCAGATACCTAGCGGTAACAAAGCCGGTTGTGTCACATTTCTCGCCATATCCGGCCCTTGGGCGGATCCGCCCCCGCCGGTTCCTGTTTCCCCCGTCGCGCCTTGCTGTGTCAGGCAGTTGAGGCCGAGCGCAGGAGTACCCTCACATGTCACCGATCAGCCCCACCGCGCCCCGGCGCGCCCGCAGACGGCTCACCGCCGCCGCCCTCACGCTCCCGCTCCTCGTCCCGGGCCTGCTGGCCGTCGGCGCCCCCACCGCGCTGGCCGCCCCGGGCAGCGGCCCCGCCATCGCGGTGTCGCTGGGCGACAGCTACATCTCCGGCGAGGGCGGCCGCTGGGCCGGCAACAGCGACACCTCCTCCGGCAGCCGCAGCGGCACCGACCGGGCGTGGAACGGCAGCGGCTACACCCCGGCCAAGGTGTACGGCACGACCTACCAGAGCGGGTGCGACCGCTCCGACTCCGCCGAGGTGCTCAGCGCCTTCGGCTCCGCCACCGCGGTCAACCTGGCCTGCTCCGGCGCCACCACCGCGAACGTGTTCCGCGCCGGCAGCGGCGGCCAGTCCTTCAAGGGCGAGGCCCCGCAGGCCGACCAGCTCGCCACGCTGGCGTCGCAGCGCCGGGTCGGCCTGATCGCACTGTCGATCGGCGGCAACGACCTCGGCTTCGCCGACGCCATCGCGACCTGCGTCAAGGACTACGAGATCTGGTACTCGTACTGCCACGACGACCAGCAGGCCGCCATCGACGCGAAGATCGACTCGGCGATGGCCGACGTCGGCCGGTCGATCGACGAGATCCGCGCCGTGATGACCGCCGACGGCTACGCGGACGCCGACTACCGGATCGTGCTGCAGTCCTACCCGTCGCCGATCCCGCGCAGCTCCGAGGCCCGCTACGGCGAGAGCGGCTGGGCCCGCACCAGCACGGGCGGCTGCCCGTTCTGGGACGGCGACCTGGACTGGGCCCGCGACGGCCTGGTCCCGCAGCTGGCGCAGCGTCTCGCCCAGGTGGCGGCGGACCGCCGGGTGCAGTTCCTCGACCTGCAGAACTTCCTGCAGGGCCACGAGGTCTGCGCCACCGCGGCCCGGCTGGCCACCGACACCAAGCCGGTGACGGCGGCCACCGGCGAGTGGGCGCGCTTCCTCACCACCGGCGCCACCCAGGGCACCATGCAGGAGTCGTTCCACCCGAACTACTACGGGGAGCTCGGCCTCGGCCGCTGCCTGAACCTGGTCTCCGCCCAGCCGGCCGGCCGGAACTTCGCCTGTCGCAGCACCGCGGGCCAGGACGCCTCGGGCGTCTCGCTCGCTCCGCTGCCCTAGGTTCAGGCAGGCTCGCCGAGCCTTTCCCGACAGGGGACTTTTGTTACTTATCTGCGGCACATTTTCGCGGGAGCCTCGGAATGTAGGGGGAGGAAGTCCCACTCGCCACCGAAAACGAGGTTCTCCGCATGGCCGCCGAGATCACGGCCGACCCGCCGCGCGCCGTCACCGCCCTGCCCGCCCTGGCGCGGGGCGGTGCCGGACGGCCGGTCTCGGTGCTGTTGTCGCTGGCGGCCGTCTACTACGTCATCACCCCGGTGCTGCAGGGTGCGGCCCAGCCCGTCGTGGTGGCCGCCTTCGACCTGCGCCCCGGCCAGGTCGCCGTGATGAAGGTGGCGGGCGCAGCGGCCACGGTGCTGACCATGTTCGGCACGGGCCAGGCGGGCGACCGCTGGGGCCGGCGGCGGGTGCTGCTGTGGTCGCTGGCGGCGCTCGCCGCCGGTCTGGCCGTCCAGACGGCGGCCTTCTCCGGCTGGTCGTACCTGCTCGGCCGGGGGGTGATCACGGTCGCCGCGGCGGCGCTGTTCGTCAGCTGTCTGATGCTGGTGCCGGCGCTCAACGCCCCGGGCCGGATGACCCGGGTGCTGGGCGGCTGGCTGGCCGTGATGTCGGCGGCGTTCTTCGTCTCCGCCAACCTGATCCCGCGCACCCCGTCGCTGTTCTCGCTGCGCGCTGCCGCCGGAATCGGCTGCCTGATCGCCCTGGTCCTGCTGGCCTCGGCCCGCCGCCGGCTGCCGGAGCCGGTCGGCTCCCCGGCCGGGACCTGGGACCGGGTGCTGACCACCGCCCTGGCGGGCGTCGCGGCCACCGCGGTCGCCGCCCTGCAGGTCGCCCCGGTCTGGGGCTGGGCCGACCCGCGGACGGTCGCCCTGTTCGCCGCCGTCCCGCTCGGGCTGACCGTGCTGGGCTGGCGGCTGGTCCGCCGCGGCCTGCCGTTCGCGATGCCCGCCCGGGCGGCCTGGATGGCACTGGCCACCGGTGTCGCCGTCGGCTGCACCCAGCTGGCGCTGATGGCCGCCGTGCCGGTGCTGGCCGTGCAGGCCGGGGCGACCCCCGCGCAGGGCACGCTGCTGCTGTCGATGTTCGGCCTGGGCGGCGCGGCCGGGTCCGTGCTGGTGCGCCACCGCCGGATCGCCCCGGTCGCCGGCTGCTCGCTCGGCCTCCCGCTGGCCGCGCTCGGCCTGGTGCTGCTGCACGTGCTGCCCGCCGGTACGGACGCCTGGCTGGCCGCCGGTTCGCTCGCCACCGCGCTCACCGGCCTCGGTGTGATGATCGCCCAGGTCCCGCAGATGGCCTGGTTCCTCTCCTCGCTGCCGCGGGCCCGGCTCGGCGCCGCGGCCCTGCACCCGGTCGCGGTGCTGCTCGGCGCGGCCGCGGCGCAGGCCCTTCCCTACACCTCGGCGATCAGCCTGGGTGCGGCCCCGGGCGACGCCACCCAGCTGCTCTGGGTCGCCGTCGGCGTGGTGGCCGCCGCCGCGCTGGTCGCGGGCATCCCGGCGGTGGCGGTCGGCGTGGCCGCCGCGGCGGGCGGCGAGTACCTGCTGGTGCGGGTGATCGCCGGCGAGCAGGCGGCGCAGCGTCCGGCGGCGCTGGCCGCGGCGCTGGCGGTCGGCGCGGTGACCGGCCTCGCGGTGTGGACCCGCCGGCAGCAGAGCGAGCGGCTGGCCCGCAGCCGGGCCAGC
Organism: Kitasatospora sp. NPDC002522; assembly: GCF_053595195.1. Classification (NCBI taxonomy): domain Bacteria; kingdom Bacillati; phylum Actinomycetota; class Actinomycetes; order Kitasatosporales; family Streptomycetaceae; genus Kitasatospora; species Kitasatospora sp. NPDC002522. The sequence goes on along the minus strand of NZ_JBSFXE010000010.1, from coordinate 164,900 downwards.
GAGGCGGCCCTGCAGCAGGCCGTGCTGCACACCATTCCGGAGCGTCTCGGCGGTCTGCGGCTGGCCGGCCACTAGGAGCCGGCGACCGCGGGCACCGGCATCGGCGGCGACTTCTTCGAGGCGGTGCACACCGAGCACGGCACCCGGATCCTGATCGGCGACGTCCGCGGCAAGGGCCTGCAGGCCGTGCAGACCGTCACCGACCTGCTCGGCTGCTTCCGCTCCCAGGCCCACGAGACCGGCGACCTCGGCGAGTGGCCGCCCGGCTGGACCGGCAGACCTCCCGGGTCGCCGCGTCCCGGGGCGACCACGAGCTGTTCGCCACCGCGCTGCTGCTGGAGCACCGGGCCGACCGTCCCGCCGTCGAGGTGGTCAACTGCGGCCACCTCGCCCCGCTCGCCGTCGGCCCGTCCGGCGCCCGCGAGGTGGCCGTCCCGTCGCTGCTCCCGCTCGGCTTCGGCGCGCTCGGCGCGGACGCCCCGACGCCCCGTCAACTCCCGCTGGTCGACGGCGAGTCGCTCCTGCTGTACACCGACGGCCTGACCGAGGCCCGGAACGCCAGCGGCGAGTTCTACCCCGCCGCGGACCGCGTCACCACGCACCCCTGCGAGAGCCCCGCCGAGCTCCTGGCCTTCCTCGACCACGACGTCCGCGACTGGACCCACCACCTCGCCGACGACGTCGCCCTGATCGCACTCACCCGCGCCGAGACCGCCCCGCTGCTCGCCGCGTAGACCCGAGCCGCACCGTCCGACGACCCGTCAGCGCAGCGGGGGCTGCTTCGGGTCGTAGACGTGGTCCGGTGTGATGATCTCGGTGATCGCGCGGGCGAACAGCGAACTCGGCTCCTGGGTCCCGACGAGCTGGTCGGTGTTCAGCATCATCACCAGGGTGGCGTCCTGTTCCGGCAGGTAGACGGTCACCGTCTCGTAGCCCGGCAGCGAACCGTTGTGCCCGATCCAGCCGTCGCTGTCGATCAGGCCGAGGCCGTAGCCCGTCCCGGGGAAGCCGGTCGGCTCGAAGCGCAGGCGCTGCGCCTGGGTCGCGGGGCTGAGCAGTTCGCCGGTGGCCACCACCTTCGCCCAGCGCCGCAGGTCCGGCAGGTCGGAGATCATCGCGCCGGCGGCCCACGCCCAGCTCGGGTTCCAGTCGGTGGCGTCGACGCGCTGCCCGGCGAGGTCCAGCGTGTACCCGTGCGGGTGCGGCTGCGGGAACTCCGGCCCGGACGGCAGGAACGTCCGGTGCAGGTGCGCCGGCCGCACGACCCGGTCGCGGATCACCTCCGCCAGGTCCCGGTGGGTCATCTTCTCCACCACCAGGCCGAGCAGGATCAGGTTGGTGTTGGAGTACTCGAACTGCGCGCCGGGCGCGAAGGTGTTGTCGTGCCGGAAGCCGTACGCCAGCAGCTCCTGGGGCGTCCAGCTCCGCCCGGGGTCGGTGAAGACCGTGCGCAGCAGTTCCTCGTCCGAGGTGTACGGGAACAGCCCGCTGCGCATCCCGGCGAGCTGACGCAGCGTGATGTTCGCCCCGTCGGGCACGCCGTCCACGTACTTCGCGATCGGGTCGTCCAGTCCGACCAGTCCCTGGTCGACGAGTTCCAGCAGTGCGGTGACGGTGAACGTCTTGGTCTCGCTGCCGATCCGCACCATCATGTCGGTCCGCATCGGCTCGCCGGTCGCGAGGTCGGCCACCCCGGTCGCCCGGAGGTAGCTCCCCCGCCCCGGCAGCCACACTCCCACCGCGACGCCGGGCGTCCCCGTCTCGGCCTGCACCCGCGCGATCGCCTCGTCCAGCCGCGCCGCCAGCGCCGGGTCCAGCGGGCAGTCCTCGTCCACCGTCCGCGGCGCCACCACGGACACCGGCGCGGCCTGCGCCTGCACCCCGCCGACCGGGCCGAGCACGGCTGCGGCCACCAGGACGGCGGCCAGCCGCAGAGCCGAGGATCGTCGCATCACAGCACATCACTTCCCACGGAACGGACCGGCACGGAACGGGCCGGCGGCGGATTCGACCACCCGTCAAGCCGACCACGCCCCCGCCCGCCGACCCGGCCGATCCCCACCCGCCCGTCCCGTTTCCACCCGCCTGGCCGCCACCGCCGGGCCGGTGCCGCCTGGTCGCCACCGGGCCGGCCGCCATCGCCTGGTCGCCACCGCCGGGCGGCGTGCCGGCGCGCCGGGTGTCAGCGGCCGGTGGCGCCGAGCAGGAGGGTGGTCAGCTCGTGGACCACCTGGTCGAGGGTGGCTTCGAACTGTCCGGCCGTCCAGTCGTGGAGGAGTCCGTTGACGGCGCCGATGAAGGCGGTGGCGGCGATCCGGAAGTCCCGGGGCGGCACTTCGCCGCGGGCGGCGGCGGCCTCCGCCTCGGCCACGATCAGTTCGACCCAGCGCTTGCGCCGCACCAGCCGCTGGCGTTCCAACTCCTCGCTGACGCCGACGATTTCGACGAAGGCGATGCGCAGCCGGCGGGGGTCCTCGGTGGCGGCGGTGACGTAGGCGCCGAGCACGGCGGCGATCCGCTGGGCGAAGGGCTGCCCGGCGGCGTTGGTCAGGGCGTGCAGGACGGCCTGCTCCTTGTGGTCGTTGACCTGCAGGTGGAGCTGGGCGAGGACCTGTTCCAGGTTGCGGAACTCCTCGTAGAACTGACGGGTCGACAGTCCGGCCGCCTCGCACAGCCCGGCCACCGAGGCGTGCCGGTAACCGGGCCGGTCGCCGAACTGCTGGAGTCCGGCCGCCAGGAAGCGCTCCCGCCGCTCGGCCTGCCGCTCCTGCGCCGACCGGCCGCCGTACGTGCCCGTCGCCTGCCCCATCCGCCCCACCCGCCCCATCGCCTCGCCGCCCGACACGATTCTCGCCCACCGGGGTCTTGTCAGGGCCGCCGCACCCTCCCTACCGTCGAGTAGCGCCAATCTGACAATCCGTCATTTCAGACTTCGTGCGCAGCGCGGCCCCGGCCTGCCCACCGGCCGCCGGCCCGCCCGCGCACCGCGAAGGAGCCCGCGATGTCCCTCCCCCAGCACCGGCGCTCCCGTCGTCTTCGGCCGCTCCTCGGCCTCGCGGCGGCGCTGAGCCTGGCCCTCCCGTCTGCGGCCTCGGCCGCGGCCTCCGCCGCGAGCGGGCCGCAGCAGGCCGCCCCGTCGCTGCGGGAGGTGATGTTCGTGGGCAACAACTGGGACGGCACCGCGGACGTCATCACCTCCCGCGGCGACCTGGCCCGGATCGGCCGGATCAACGTCATCCCCGACAAGGACCAGCGCCTCGCCGAGATCTACCTGAACCCCGTCAAGCTCGGCTACTTCCTCGGCGTACGGCTCGGCCCCGGCGAGGGGCACGACCAGTTCGTCGACGACATGTACTCCACCCCGGACGGCTCGGCGGTGGTGGTCTCCCGGCCGAGCTTCGCCGACGTGGTCTCCATCGACGTCGCCACCGGACGGATCAACTGGCGCTTCCCGGTGGCGGGTTACCGATCCGACCACATGGCGGTCTCGCCGGACGGCACCCGGGTCGCGGTCTCCGCCTCCACCGCCAACACGGTGCACGTGCTGGACATCGCCACCGGTCGGCAGCTCGGCTCGTTCCGGACCGGCGACAAGCCGCACGAGAACCTGTTCACCGACGGCGGCCGGCTGATCTGGAACATGTCGATCGGCGACGTCACCACCGCGCTGGACGCACCGTGGCTCGACTGGACCAAGGGCGACCGCCACATCACCGTCGTCGACGCCGACACCTTCCAGCCGGTCCGCACCATCGACATGCGCCAGCGGCTCGACGCCTTCGGCCGCTCCGACCTGTCCAACGCGGTCCGCCCGGCCGCGTTCACCCCCGACGGCTCGACGCTGTACTTCCAGGTCTCCTTCTTCAACGGCTTCGTGGAGTACGACGTCGCCGGCGACCGGATCACCCGGGTCAAGACCCTGCCGAAGAACCCCGCGACCAGCGAGGACCGCACCACCTGGGTGAACGACTCCCGCCACCACGGCCTGGCGATGAGCCCCGCCGGCGACCGGCTGTGCGTCGCGGGCACGATGGACGACTACGCCACCGTCGTCGACCGCGCCACCCTCCAGGAGGGCCCGCTGGTCCCGGCCGTCAAGCCGTACTGGGCCACGGTGAGCGGCGACGGCCGCTCCTGCATCATCTCCGAGAGCGGCGCCGACCGCGTCACCGCGATCGACTTCGCCACCGGCCTCCCCACTTCCTCCGTCCCCGTCGGCGACCACCCCCAACGCGTCCGCCTCGGCCACGTCCCCACCACCTGGACCGGCCCGGCGTCCTGACCTCCCGGGGCCTGCGCCCGCTCCGTTCCGGCGGACCTCTCCGATCGAGGTGTCCGTCAAATGCGGCGCAGGCGCAGGCCCTGACCGGTACCGTCTGACGGGCAGTCAACCTTGCTTGGGGGCGGCGGTGACGGGCGTGGAGATCGCGGTCGGGTACGTGTTCGCCTGGCTGGTCGGCAAGGCGAAGCGGGTGGCCGGACTGGCCGACGATGAGGTCGACCACGCACTGGACGCCGGTATGCGCCGACTCCACGACCTGGTCAGCCGCAAGCTCGGCGAGGACCCCGCGCTCCGCGACCTGACCGAGGAGGCCGGCTCGGCGCGGGAGCACCCCACCGCGCGCACCCGGCAGCAGGTGGAACTCGCCCTGAGACGTGCCATGGAGCAGGATCCCGCGTTCGCCGAAAGCCTGCAGCACGCCGTCGCCCAGATCCAGGCGATCACCGGGCCGACGGCCGGAGACGGCGGCACCGCGGAGCAGAACATCTTCGCCGGGCCGACCACGGTCCAGACCGGCAGCCACAACACGGGCACCGCGGCCTTCTCCGGGAACACCGCGCAGCAGCACGGCGCCTCCAACATCCAGCACAACTACTTCCCGCCCGCGCCCGCGCCCCGCACACCGTCCCCCTGGCGCAGAGCGGCTCCCATCGCCGGCGCCATCACCCTCGTGCTCCTGACCGGCCTGGCCCTGAACCTGTTCGGGGTCGGAGCGGACAAGCCCTCGACCGGCACACCCCCCCGCGCGATCCTCGACGGCCGCAACACCGCCCGCCACGGAGACGGAGACTCCCGCGACGTCCGCGACCTCCGTGGCATCCGGACAGTCGGGGAGTGGTGGGGACGGTCGGACCGTGGCACCGAGCCACTCCGCCCTCACCGCCACGACCACCACCGCAAGCACTCCCGGGCCGGTCCGCACGACCGCGGGCACCCAGCCGTCTGCCACGACGACCCCGCCCCCGGCAGCCGTCTACTTCAGCGGAACCCTGACCTATGACGGAAGCCCCGACGGAACGCCGTACGACCTCGACTACAGCCCACCCGAGTTGTACGGCCCCAACAACACACTGAACCTCCTCGCCAACGAGATCGACGTCGTCCTCTCGAACGGAGCCAAGGCCGCACCGCCGTCCACCGCCCCGTCACTGCCGGACCGGCAGCGGTGCATCGATGAACTCGCCCAAGCACCAGGCGACTTCCCGGGCATCTACCAAGGCCCCACGGCAGGCACCACCTTCTGCCTCCAAACCGCCGCCGGCCACTACGCCGCAGCCCGCGTGACCGACACATCAGCGCACTACGCCATCACCCTCGTCGTCTGGCCATGAGCCACGACCCAGAGCCCGCACCCCCCACACCAGCACCACCGACCCCACCCGCCCCACCAAGGCCAACGGCCTCACCGATCCCTCTTCCGTTCCCCCTCGGCCCCCGCAGGGCCCTACCCCGCGCGCCAGACCAGGGCCACCGGGCCCACTGGATCCGTGTAGCCGAGGTCGCGGTAGAGGGACTCCGCTTCCGGGGACGCCGTCAGGCCGATGCGGCGGCAGGATCGGGCGGTGAGCCAGTCGTGGACGGCTTGGACCACGTGGCGGGCGTGGCCCTGGCGGCGGTGGGCGGGGTCGGTGACCACGGAGGTGATGTGGCCGACGTTCGGGAGTTCGCCGGGGCGGGGTGCGCCGAGGGCGTACTGGCCGATGGCGAGGGCCAGCAGCCGGCCGCTGCCGTCGTCGGCGACGAACGCGCCGAATCGCGGGTCGCCGTCCAGCCGTTCGGCGAACCAGCGGGCGCACTCGGCGGCCCATGCGGGCGTGGTCGGCACCCCGGCGGACTCCAGCATGATCGCCCGCAGCCGGGCGAGCTCCGGCCCGTCGGCCGGCTCCGCCCGCCGTACCACCGCCCCGCCGGGCCTCGCCCGCTCGCGTCGCCGTCGCACCGACTCCCAGTGCTCCTCGATCAGTTGACGCGTCGACGGGCGCAGCCGCAGCCGCCCCAGTTGCTCGGGCCGGAACCAGCGCAGCAGGACGCCCTCGCGCAGGCCCAGCGTGTCCGGATCGCCGTCCCACTCGACGTCGAAGATCTGGATCACCACGGCCGACCCGTCCACGGCGGTGACCCGCTCGACCGCCAGCGGCGCGACCTCGCCGAGCGCCAACCCCGGGACCTCTTCGGCGAGTTCGCGTCGCAGGGTGTCCTCGGGCGTCCGGTCGCCGGGTTCCCGGCCGCCGCCGAGCAGGCTGAACTCGCCGGGCGCCCAGATGTGCGGGTAGTCGTCGCGCAGGTGGAGCAGGTAGCGCCCGGCGCCGTCATGGATCAGCGCGGAGGAGTTCGCGCTCCCCCCGGCCCCGCCCTCGTCCTCGTACGGCGACACGCCACTCTCCTCCACCCCGCACCACCTGACAGATCATCAGCCTCCTACCCACCATCCACCCCACCCCACCGTCACCCGGCGAATACGAGCCATCACCGAACGCCACCGAAAGCCGCCGAAAGGCGGGTAAGCGAACGGCCGCTCCCGACTCATCTCCCATCGAGCCGACATCCCGTCGGCCCGCTTCCGCGCCACGCGGCGCGCCACCCGGGCGCACCGCTCGGCGCAGCACTCAGCGCAGCACTCAGCGCAGCACTCGTGAGGAGACCGGAGAGATGACCGTCATTCCGCTGGACCCGGATTCGCCCGCCTCGCACGCGGTCGGCATCGACTTCGACCAGACCCTGGTCGCGCACGACGACGGCTGGCAGGACGGACGCATCTACGGCAAGCCGCTCCCGGGGGCGATCGAGTCGCTGCACGCTCTGCGGGAGGTCCGTTCGGTGTTCATCCTGACCGCCCGGCCGCGCCGTTTCCATCCGGAGGTGGCGGGGTGGCTGCGGCAGTACTCGGGGCTGGAGACCCTGGTGGACGAGGATCCGGACCGGGCGTACTGGCAGGGCGACTGCCTGCTGGTGACGAACAAGAAGCTGGGCGCGGCGGTCTACATCGACGACCGGGCGCTGCGCTTCACCGGCGACTGGGCGACCACCCTGGCCGACGCCCGCCGCGCGATCGGGCTGCACCCGCACCCCACCGACACCGCCGACCCGAGCGACCCGCGCCACCGCGACCGGCCGGCGCGTCAGTAGGTGTAGATGCCGCCCTGCGGGTTGACCTCCATGCAGTCCTTGTCGTCGTCGGAGGTCTTGGCGTCGACCGAGGTCGGCAGCGCGGTGGGCACGGGCGTGGGGGTGGCGGCGGGGAAGGCGGTGCCGCTGGTCCAGTCCTTGCCGATGACCAGGGTGAGGGTCTTCCCGCTGCCGGCCTCGGTGAGCGCGCTCGCCGGCAGCTTGAGGTCGGCGGCGACCGCCTCGGCCTGGGCGCGCTGCCCGGCGGGGTAGAGGAGTTGGGTGGTCTCCCGGGTGCCGCCGCCGCTCGCCGCGGCGGCCCGCCCGTAGCCGGCCTCGACCAGCGCGCCCGCGACCTCGGTGGCCCGCCGGCCCGCACCGGAGGCGTTCTGCACGGTCAGCCCGACGGCTCCCTTGTTGACGCTGACCGGCGGGGCGACGGGCGACGGGGTGGCGGTGGGCGAAGCGGCGGGCGGCGCGCCGGACGCGGTGGCGGTCGGCTGCTCGGCGGGTTTGCCGTCCAGCGGCCGGTCGGCGAGCAGCATGGACCAGATCTGCTTGGTGTCGGCGTCCTTGAGGACCAGTTTGGCCTTGGGGTTGGCCGGGTCGGCGAGGGTGGGCACGGTGAGGGTGCTGATCCGTTCGGTGGGGACCGTGCGGATGTCCTCGGCGAGGTTGTACAGCTTCATCAGGTCGGCGATCGCGGTGTCGACGGCCAGCGACTTGGTGGCGGCGTCGGCGAGCTTCATCAGCTCGGTGGGGCTGTCCAGGCGTCCGCTGCCCCGCAGTTGACGGATCATCGAGCTGAGGTAGAGGTGCTGGGCCTTGGTCCGGCCGATGTCGGAGCCCCAGGCGTCGCGGGTGCGCAGCCACTTGAGGGCGTCCTCGCCCATCACGTTGTGGGTGCCCTTGGGCACCTTGAGGCCGGTGCCGCCGACGCCGGGCTGGTAGCGGTCGTACATGTTCATGGTGACGCAGACGGGGACGCCGCCGATGGCGTCGGCGATCCGGACCACGCCGCTGAAGTCGACCATCATGTAGTGGTCGATGTACAGGCCGGTGAGCGAGGTCCAGGTGGCGAGGACGCAGCCGGGGCCGCTGCGGGCGAGGGCCTCGTTGATCGCGGTGTGCGGGGTGGCGGGGTAGGTCTTCGTGCCGTCCTTGCAGGTGGGGACGGTGACCATGGTGTCCCGGGGTATCGAGACCAGCGAGGCGTTACTGCGGTCCGCGGAGACGTGCAGCAGCATCTGGACGTCCGCCAGGCCGGGGCGGCCGGCCTCGTCGGCGGAGCCGCCCAGGTCGACGTTCTCCTTGCTGGCCCGGCTGTCGGTGCCCAGCAGCAGGATGTTCAGCGGGGTGCGGCCCTTGGCGTCGGGGGCGGTCTTGTTGCCCTGCTCGTCGCCGAGGTTGCGGGTGCCGGCCTGGATGTTGCCGTTCAGGTGCCGGTAGTAGAGGTAGCCCGCGCCGGCCGTCACCACGACGGCGACGCCGGTGGTGACGGCGAGCGGTTTCGCCCACCGCCGCAGGCCCTGTTTCGGCGCTCTGCGTCGGCGGCCGCCGCCCTTGGCCGCGCGCCGGGCCGCGGCCCGTCCCCCGGGCGGTGCGGGTTCCGCCGCATCGGGCCGCGGCGCGTCGAACCGCGGTGCGGTGGCGGTTTCCCGCGCGTCGTCGAGCTCGCTCATGGCCGTTCCCCCGTTGTTCACGCTCGCCTGTCGGTGCTCGAACGGACAAGCTACTCCGGATCACGACCCGCCACCGAATCTGTCACATGATCAGAACACTTTGCTGAACACTTGGGTGACGTACCGTCGAGAGCGACCTCGCCCGAGGAGAGTCCCGTGACCGCGTCCGCCGAGCAGCCCGCCCCGCCGCCGCGGCCCACCGGCACCGCCGTACGCGACTCCGACCCGCTGGCGCTCGTGCTGTTCGGGCTCACCGTGGTCAGCGGACTGATCGACGCGGTCAGCTACCTCGGCCTCGGCCACGTCTTCGCCGCCAACATGACCGGCAACGTGGTGGTGATCGGCTTCGCGCTGGCCGGCGCACCCGGCTTCTCGGTGCTCGGCTCGGCCACCTCGCTGGGCGCGTTCCTGCTCGGCGCGGTGTGCGCGGGCCGGCTCCCCCGGCACCGGCTGCGGCCCGCGCTGCTCACGGAGACCGCCCTGCACGTGCTCGCCGCCGTGGTGGTGGCGGTCTGGGGCACCCACGGCGCCGTCCAGTACCCGGTGATCGGGCTGCTCGCCCTGGCCATGGGAATGCGCAACGGCACGGTCCGCAGCTTCGGCGTCCCGGACCTGACCACCACCGTCCTCACCATGACCCTGACCGGCCTGGCCTCCGACTCCCGCCCCGCCGGCGGCAGCGCGCCCCGCCAGCGCCGCCGCGTCCTCTCCGCCCTGACCATGGTGGCCGGCGCCGCCCCGGGCGCCGTCCTGGTCCTGCACCACCAGACCACCTGGGCCCTGGTCGCCGCCGCGACCCTCACCGCCACCATGGCCGTCCTCTACCGGGACTGACGCCGGATCAGCGGTGACCGCACCGCTCGGAGCGAGCCGGCCGGCTCCCCGTAGGGTGGGCGCGTGACCTCAGCCGACCCGACCGTCCTGTCCCTGATCGCCGACCCCTACGCCGGATACGCCGCGCTCCGCGCGGACGGGCCCGTGCACCGCGTGACCGGGCCGGACGGGCTGCCGGTGTGGCTGGTGACCCGCTACGCGGACGTCCGCCAGGGCCTGGCCGACCCCCGCCTCTCGCTCGACCGGACACACGCCGCACCCGGCAACTACCTGGGCTTCAGACTGCCGCCCGCGCTCGACGCCAACCTGCTCAACATGGACCCGCCGGACCACACCCGCATCCGCCGGCTGGTCGCGCAGGCCTTCACCGCGCGCCGGGTCGCCGCACTGCGCGGCCCGATCGAGCGGGTCGCCGAACAGCTCCTCGACGCGATGGAACCGCTCGGCCGCGCCGACCTCGTCGCCGCCTACGCCGCGCCGCTGCCCATCACCGTCATCTCCGACCTGCTCGGCGTGCCCGAGGACGACCGGCACGACTTCCGCGCCTGGACCGACACCCTCGTCACCCCCGACCCGGCCCGCCCGCAGGACGCGAAGGCGGCCGTCGGCGCGATGCTCGGCTTCTTCACCGGGCTGATCGAGCACAAGCGCGGCCGGCCCTCCGACGACCTGCTCTCCGACCTGATCGCCGCACACGAGGAAGGGGACCGGCTCAGCGCGGACGAACTCACTTCGCTCGCCTTCCTGATCCTGTTCGCGGGCTACGAGAACACCGTCCACCTGATCGCGAACGCCGTCCTGGCGCTGCTCACCCATCCCGGCCAACTCGCCGCCCTGCGCCGCGAACCAGGGCTGATCGGCGGCGCCGTCGAGGAGTTGGCCCGCTTCGACGGTCCCGCCCCGCTGGCCATCCGGCGCTTCCCGCGCGAGGACGTCACGATCGGCGGGGTCACCGTCCCGGCCGGGGAGACGGTGCTGCTCGCCCTCGCCTCGGCCAACCGCGATCCCGAGCGGTTCGCCGACCCGGACCGGCTCGACCTGCACCGCCGCGACGGCGGCCACCTGGCGCTCGGCCACGGCATCCACTACTGCCTCGGCGCACCGCTCGCCCGGCTGGAGACCGAACTCGCCCTGACCGCACTGCTGCGCCGCTTCCCCGCCCTCGCCCTCGACGCCCCCACCGACCACCTCCGCCACCGCCCGGCCCTACGCGCCCGCGGCCTCCTGGAACTGCCCGTCCGGTACTGACCCGCGGCCCGGCCGGCCAGGGCGTGTTGCTTACGGCTCCCAGTCGCGGAGCTGCTCGATGACGTGCCGGTCGCCGTCGGCGGCCACCTCGTCGATCTCCAGGCGCCCGTACAGCATCAGGACCAGCTCGCCGGCGGAGGCCCAGGCGGAGACGTCGGCCTTGTCGCCCGGCTCGCCCGCGGCGGGGGCCGGTGTGACGCGGCAGCCCTGCGCGGTGAGCGTCAGGCGCCAGGCGCCGCCCTCGGTGGCCCGGTAGTCGACGGTCGCGTCCTCGTGCGGCCAGGGGCTGTCCGTGGCGCAGCAGGTGGTGAGGAACTCGTCGACGCCGTCGAGGGCCGGCTCCTCGGGCAGCGGCTCGGGCGCGCCGCCGGCGAGCTGGGCGTCGTAGGTGTGCACCGTGGCTTCCTGGACCTGGTGGCGGGCGACCGCGCCGACGGTCTGCGGCGACTGCGAGTCTCCCCACCACGTCCAGCAGCCGCGCTCGGGGCCGACCTCGCGCAGTGCGTCCAGCAGCAGGCGGGTGGACTCGGCCGACCACTCCAGCAGCGCGTCGAGTTCCCGGGGGGCGCCTTCGGCGAACTCCGCCGTGGTGCCGACCGGGCGGGCGTCGGCGGGGCCGACGGCGACGATCGCGGACCAGGCGCGCTGCACCCCGCCCAGGTGGCGGACCAGGTCCAGCAGCGTCCAGTCCGGGCAGCTCGGCACCGGCAGGTCGAGGTCGGAAGCGGAGCGGGCCGCCGCGCGGAACGCGGTCGACCGCTCGTCGATCAGCCGCAGGTGGTCGGAGAACTCGAGTGTCATGGGCACGAAGTTGATCTATCACGACCGCTCCGGCCGGTGCACCCGTATTTCTGCCGTATCTTTCCCGACTCACCGTCCGCGCCTACTGGGGCAACTGATCCGGCACCAGTACTCTGTGGCATCCGGGACCCGGCCGGGGGAGCAGCGCCCGGCCGTCACGGGCCTCGCGCGTGCTGTTCACCCCCGTCGGCACCCGCGAGGCCCGTCTCCTCCCCCGCGACCGATCCCGACGCTCCGTCACCTCACGCGACCGGGCGGTCACCTTCCGCGTCCTCTTCGGTGTCCCCCGGTCCAGGGGATGGCCCGGACGCGCCCCCGTAACACGTGGCACGTAGTCTGCGGGCATGACTGACGCCGCGCCCCTCACCCCCCTGGACGCGTTCGAGATGCTGCTGGCCGGCAACCGGCGGTTCGTCGATGGGTCCCCGGACCACCCGAACCAGGACGCCGCCCGGCGGGCACAGACCGCTCCGTCGCAGACTCCGTTCGCGGTGCTGTTCGGCTGCTCGGACTCCCGGCTGGCCGCCGAGATCATCTTCGACCGCGGGCTGGGCGACCTGTTCGTGGTCCGCACCGCGGGCCACGTGGTCGGCTCCGAGGTGCTCGGCAGCATCGAGTACGGCGTGAGCGTGCTGGGCAGCCCGCTGGTGGTCGTGCTCGGGCACGACTCCTGCGGCGCCGTGGCGGCCACCCGCGAGGCCGTCGCGGACGGCACCACCGCGGAGGGCTTCGTCCGCGACGTGATCGAGCGCGTGACCCCGAGCGTGCTGGCCGCCCGCGCCGCCGGGCACACCGAGGACTCGGCCTTCATCCACGAGCACATACGGCACACCGTCGACCTGCTGATGGACCGTTCCCGGGTGCTCGCCGACGCCGTGTCCGAGGGCCGCGCCGCCGTCGTCGGCCTCTCCTACCGGCTGGTCGACGGCACCGCCCACCTGGTCACCACCCGCGGCATCGACCTGCCGGCCCCCGCCGCCGCCTGATCCCCGCTCCGCCCGCCTCCGCCCCGGCCGCTCCGCCGGGGCGGAGTTTTCTTCGCCTCCGTGCCCCCTCTGGCCCGCCGCGGCCGCTCGCGCCCCTCGTACCACCGGGCGCACCACAGCCTCTCTCCGCACGCTCGCCCCTCCGATATCGGACCTGGTCAACCCGGTCGTACGGTGGAGGGAGGGTGATCCCGAGAAGGTGATGACATGGCACAGGTGAACGTCTCACATGTGGTCAGAGCAGCCGCGGCCGATCCACCCGCCCCGCAGGGGGCCGCGTTGTTCCCGGAGGATGTGCGGCCGGTCGAGGAGGCACTGGCCGACAAGGGGTTACTGGACCGGGCTTACGTGGACGGCTCGTTCGGCACCCTGACCCTTGGCGCCTACCGGCGTCTCCAGCAGTCCTACGGCTACTCCGGCGCGGACGCGGACGGCGTTCCCGGAGCCACGTCCCTGACCCGGCTCGGCCACGAGAGCGGCCTGTTCTCGGTCGTCGACGGTGACAACGGCCCGCCGTCGCGCGGGATCGGGCTGTCGGACGTGGTCTTCGACCGGGTGCCGGACGGCAGCACCAGCGTCGCCATCCAGCAGGTGTGCCAGCACATGGACGTGCCGCTCACCTGGTGGCTGCCCGGCTACATGACCATCGCCTCGCGGGAGTCGGGCTACGACTTCGACGCGGTCAACAGCAACGACCGCAACGCGCACGGCCCGATCCAGTCGGACGGCTATCCGCTGTACTGCTCCCGCGGGGTCGTGCAGTGCATTCCGCCGACCTTCGCCCACTTCCACGAGTCGGGCACCGCGAACCACATCTACGACGGTGTCGCGAACATCGCCGCGTCGATGAACTACGTCATGGACACCTACGGCGTCGCCCGCGACGGGCACAACCTCGCCGCCAAGGTCCAGCAGGCGGATCCCCACCGCCCGCCCTTCCCGTACTGACCGACCGAGGCACGCCATGAGTCAAGTCGAGCAAGTCACGCGCAGGTTCCAGTCCTTCATCGGCGCCCAGGAGGGTTTCTCCAACAACGAATGGAACAACGACATCCGCAACATCTACGGCGTCAACTTCTCCGAGATCTACGGTGAGCCGGACCGGGTCGCCTGGTGCGACATCGGCTTCTGGGTGTGCTTCCGCCTGGAGGGCCTGGACTCGCTGATACCGAAGTCGGAGTCCTGCTACGACTCGCTGAGCACCTACCAGTCGTGGAGCCGGTCCTCGGAGTTCCCGGCCGTCGGGGCGCAGTTCTTCGTCTCCTCGGCCGAGTACCCGCGCGGCGGTGCCCACACCGGCTTCGTCGTGGGCTACGACTCCTCGTCCATCCAGACCGTCGAGTTCAACACCAACATCACCGGCGGCAGCGAGGGCGACGGCTGCTACGCCAAGACCCGGTCCCGGTTCGGGAACGAGAGTTCCGGCGTCTACGCGTACGGCTACCCGAAGTACGCCGAGGGCATCGTCTCCGCGGACCCGGCCTGGGGCGGCACTGCCGCCGGGGCCGGGAGCCCGGCCGCCGGCGGCGGTGGCAACGGCCTGCAGCCGTTCCCCGGAACGGAGTTCTTCCACGTCGGCCAGCACTCCGACATCATCACCCGGATGGGACAGCGGCTGGTCTCGGTGGGCTGCTCCCGCTACCAGGTCGGACCCGGGCCCGACTGGGGCCCAGCCGACCAGAACTCCTACGCCGCCTTCCAGCGCTCCCTGGGATTCTCCGGCGGCGACGCGGACGGCATGCCCGGCCCCTCCAGCTGGACCCGCCTCCAGGTGCCGGCCTGACGGCCCCCACCACCGGCCACCGACCCAAGGGTGACGAATCATCACCCCTGGGGTCGGTGGCCCCGTGCGACTACCGCCGGGTCACGGCGCTCCGCTGCGGTCGAGGTCCAGGCAGAGCGCCCAGACGTCGGAGAAGGTGTGCGGCGAGGGCGAACCGCCGACGTGGATGTCGGCCGTCCAGTACGCGGGCGTCGCGGTGCGGTCGCCGACCGGGGTGCCGTCGGCGTCGCTGGGGTAGCTCCCGGTGAGGTGGGTGCCCTGGGAGCCCGCCTTGGTGAAGCCCGCCGTCGTCACCTGCCCGCCGCTGGCCGCGGCGCCACCGCTGACCAGCACCTCGTGCCGGTGCCCGCCGTCGGGTTCGGCGCAGCCGACGGTCGCCGTCTGGTGGGTGCCCGCGGTCTCGGGACCGCTGATTCGCGGTAGCGGACGGTGGTGCCGATGTTCCGGACGTTGACGCCCTCGCCGCTGCAGATCGCGTACGCGTAGGTGGTGTTGCCGGCGTCCCGTCCGCCGCCGATCCCGCCGACGGCGGTCCACGAGTCGGGGTTGGTCTCGCCGTCGGCGGCCGCCTTCCGGCCGTGGTCGTGGGCGGCGTCGTCGAAGCTCGGGAAGGACGCGACCGGCTTGAGCGTGCCGACGGTGCCCGGCGCGAGCAGGGCCCCGCCACCGAGCAGCACCGTGTTGGCCGGGCAGGTCGCGGTCACGATGCCCACCGTGGTGGCGGAGGTCGGCGTGTTGGCCTTGTTCATCACCACCTGGGTGTGGGCGATCAGGCTGCTGGTGAAGCACATGGCGTACGGGGTCGTGGAGAACGAGGAGTTGACCTGCCCGCCGCTCGCGCACTTCGCGATCCAGTAGGTCACGTCGGTGCCGACCGCCCCGGTCGACCCGGTGTACTCGGTCGACTCACTGCCCATCACGTGATTGCCGTTCACCCCCGCGCCGCTGCCGATGGCCTGGTTGATCCCGCCACCGGAGACCAGCCCGCCGGTGCAGTGCGCACTCGTGGACACCGAGGAGTTCGCGCTTCCCGGCCCGGGCGTCGCCCCGGGCGTCCGCACCGTGACACCCACGGTGTTGGCGTACGCCGTTCCCGACGCCGCCACGACCACCAGCGCGGCGCCCACCGCCAGCGCCTTTCCTGCGACCACGGGCCGCAGAGCCTTGAATGCCACCGCATCCGTCCTTCCGAGAGATCGACGCGGGCAGCCACGAGTACCGACCGAAGCCGGCCGGAACCGTGAGCCCGGGAACGGGCCCGATTGAAGCAGCGGACCGACACCCCTCGCGCCTGGTGCCGCACACAGATCTGCGGACCGTTCCCTGGGTGATCGACCAGGCCCCGGGCCGCTGGCGCCCGGCCACCTCGAGACACGTCAACGGTCATTGCATCGGTGGTGACCAGTTGATCCACTGGGCACACGCACTGCCACATCGCTCGAAAACCACCAACATCCCACCCTGTTCACCCCATTGACGCACAGTCAGGCCCCCTCTACAGTCACGCTCCGACTCAATCCACCAACACCGATCAACCTCGCACGCGGCGACCGGCCTCCCACCCCCGATGGCCGCAGCCCCGGCGAGGGGGCCGGGACCACCGAAGGGACGACGGTTCATGTTCACGTACCGGCAAAGGCGGGCTCCCCGCCGCGGAGCCGCGGCCGGAGCGGCCCTGGCGATGCTCGCGAGCCTGGTCGGCATCGGCCTGGCGGCGCCTGCGCAGGCCGCCACCGCCGCGACCTCCACCGCGATCACCGTCGACGGCACCAAGCCCGGCCTGACCTTCGACGGTGTCGGGGCGATCTCCGGCGGCGGCGGCAACTCCCGGCTGCTGATCGACTATCCCGAGCCGCAGCGCAGCCAGTTGCTGGACTACCTGTTCAAGCCCGGCTACGGCGCCGCGCTCCAGGTCCTGAAGATCGAGATCGGCGGCGACACCAACTCCACCGACGGCGCCGAGGCCAGCCACGAGCACACCAAGGGCGCCGTCGACTGCAACCAGGGCTACGAGTGGTGGCTGGCCGAGCAGGCCAAGGCCCGCAATCCCAACATCAAGCTCTCCGCGCTGGCCTGGGGCGCGCCGGGCTGGATCGGCGGCGGGAACTTCTGGTCCACCGACATGATCGACTACCTCAACTCGTGGCTGGGCTGCGCGGCGCAGCACAACCTGACCATCGACTACCTCGGCGGCTGGAACGAGCGCGGCTACGACAAGACCTGGTACGAGAACCTGCGGGCCGCGCTGAACGCCAACGGCCACGCCGCCGTCAAGGTGGTCGCCGCGGACAGCGACTGGGCCGTCGCCGACGCGATGGTGAGCGACCCGGCGTTCCGCAACGCGGTCGACGTCGTCGGGGTGCACTACCCGTGCGGCTACCTCAGCAGCGAGACCACGTGCAACAGCACGGCGAACGCGCAGAGCCTCGGCAAGCCGCTGTGGGCCAGCGAGAACGGCTCGCAGGACGCCGACGCCGGAGCGCCCGCGACCGCCCGCGGGATCAACCGCGGCTACCTCGACGGCAGGATGACCTCGTACATCAACTGGCCGGTCATCGCCGCCCTGTACCCCAACCTCTTCTTCTCGACCGACGGGATGTCGGTCGCGAACCAGCCGTGGTCGGGCAACTACAGCATCGGGAAGACCACCTGGGTCACCGCGCACACCACCCAGTTCACCCAGCCCGGCTGGCACTACGTCGACAGCGCGAGCGGATACCTCGGCGGCGCCCGCGCCAACGGCAGCTACGTGACCCTCAAGTCGACGAACAACTCCGACTACAGCACGGTCATCGAGACGATGGACGCCACGGCCGCGCAGACCGCGACCCTCACCGTCACGGGCGGCCTGTCCACCGGCCAGGTGCACGTCTGGGCCACGAACGTGAAGTCCGCCAACTCCGCGGACCACTTCGCGCACATCCAGGACCTCATGCCGACCGGCGGTGCCTACACCCTGACGCTCCAGCCCGGCTACGTCTACACCGTCACCACCACCACCGGGCAGGGCAAGGGCAGCGCGACGCCGCCCGCCCCGGCCGCACTGGCGCTGCCCTACGCGGACACCTTCGAGACGCCGGCCGCCAGCACCTCCCCGAAGTACTTCGCCGACATGAACGGTGCCTTCCAGACCCTGCCCTGCGGCGGCGGCCGCACCGGTACCTGCCTGCAGCAGATGGCCGCCACGAAGCCGATCCGCTGGACCGACGAGTCCTTCAACACGCCGTACACGATGATGGGTGACGGCTCGTGGGACAACTACACGGCCTCCGTCGACACCCTGCTCAAGCAGCCGGGAAGCATCGAGGTCCTGGGCCGCGTCAACCAGCAGGGCCGCAACGACAACGGCCTGAACGCCTACCACCTGCGCGTCTCCGACACCGGTGCCTGGTCCATCCTCAAGAGCGACACCTCGTGGACCTTCACCACCCTGGCCAGCGGGACGACCACGGCGCTCGGCACGAACCGCTGGCACACCGTCGCCCTGACGATGCAGGACTCGACCCTCTCCGCCGCGGTCGACGGGGTGACGCTGGGCAGCGCCACGGACTCCTCGTATCCGCGGGGCCAGGCCGGTCTGGGCGTCGTCGGATTCCAGACCGACCAGTTCGACAACTTCTCCCTCAAGCCCGGCACCCCCTCGGCCCACACCGGTCCGGTCACCTCCGGCGTGGCCGGCAAGTGCGCGGACGACAACGGCAACGGCAGTGCGAACGGGACCAAGGTCCAGCTCTGGGACTGCAACGGCGGCGCCGCCCAGACCTGGACCGTCGTCGGCAACACCCTGCGGATCAACGGCAAGTGCATGGACGTCACCAACCAGGCCACCGCCAACGGCGCCCTGGTCGAGCTCTGGGACTGCAACGGCGGCACCAACCAGCAGTGGACCCCGCAGTCCGACGGCTCGCTGAAGAGCAGTCAGTCCGGCCGCTGCCTCGACGACCCCGGAGCCAGCACCACCAACGGAACCCAGCTGGTCATCTGGGACTGCAACGGCGGCGCCAACCAGAAGTGGACCCTTCCGTAAGGCGGTAGAGGTTCACTCCTGGCCGGGGCGGACCGGTCTGAATCGGGGTCAGCTGGGCAGCGCCCACACCTGGTTCGGCTGGTTCGCCTCGGAGTTGGCGCAGGTGTCGACGATGATCGGGGTGAGGTCCGCGGTCTGGGACGCGTAGTCGTCGAGGCAGTAGCCGAGGGAGTCGTTCTTCAGGAAGCCGTTGCGCTGGTAGGTCCAGCGCTCGGTGGCCCGGCCGTCGCAGGGGTTGAGCTTGGCCCAGTAGCCGACGTACCGGCTGTCGCCGGTCTGGTGGACCGCGTCCAGGCACCTGCCCAGGGTCTGTACGGTGCCGTCGCCGGGCAGCGTCCAGCGCTGGTTCGCGCCGGCGGTGCAGTGGAAGAGGATGATCGGGTTGCCCGCGCCGGTGCCCGAGCCGGAGTCGTCGAGGCACTTGCCGGCGGTGCCGGAGTAGCCGGTGCCGGCGCTGCCGGTGATCTGTCCGGTGGGCTGGGTGCCGGTGCAGCCGGAGACCGGGTGGATCCGGAGGATCGCGGTCGCGTGCGCCGCGACGGTGGTGCTGATCGTGCCGGTGCTGGTGCTGGTCGATCCCGCCCACAGGTCCTTGACCGACGCCGTGCATCCGCTTCCGAGGAATCCGGCGGCGGCCAGCGTGGTGGAGGCGGTGGTCGCGGTCGTGCCGCGGTTGAGCAGTGCGACCGCGCGGTCCCCGCCGGCCAGCGGCTTGGCCAGGATGTCGATCGTGCCGTTCTGGCCGACCATGCCGGCCTGCTTGCCGAGGCCGTCCTGGTCGATCGCGATGACGTCGCTGTTCTTCAGGGTGGCCAGCGAGGCGCCGGACAGTGCGGTGACGTCCACGCTCATGATCAGGGGGGCGGACATCATCGACCAGAGCGCCATCTGGGTGCGCGATTCGTCATCGGTCAGCCCGTGGTCGCCGGTGATCAGGAAGTCGGGGTCGTTCCAGCTGCCCGGTCCGGAGTAGCGCGACAGCGGCCAGTTGTAGCCGTACTGGGTCATGATCCCGCTGCCGTTGCCGGACCTGTCCCAGGCCGAGCCGGCCAGGTTGTGCATGATCACGTCGTTGCCCTCGCGCCACAGCTGTCCGGTCCGGCTGGCGGCGTCGATCACCGCGTACCAGTCGCTCAGGTGCGTGGCGCCGATGTAGGAGTACGCCGGCGAGGACTCGGAGAACACCATGTCCCGCTTGGCGGCGTTGTTCTTCATCGCCGCGCCGAAGGCGGTGTAGGCGTTGATGTACCCGGTGGCGCTGTTCGACGCCGCCGGCATGTTGCAGCCGTCCATCTTGACGTAGTCCACGCCCCAGGAGGCGAACAGGTCGGCGTCGGCCTGGAAGTGGTTCCAGCTGCCGGGGAAGCCGCCGCAGGTCGAGCTGCCGATGTCCTCGTAGATGCCGAACTTCATTCCCTGGTTGTGTAGTTGGGTGCCGATGTAGGCCATGCCGTGCGGGAACCTGGCGCTGTCGGCGACCAGGTTGCCGCTGCCGTCGCGGGAGGGGGACATCCAGCAGTCGTCGACGGTGACGGTGGTGTAGCCCCGGTCCCGCAGGCCCGAGTTCACCAGCGCGCTCGCCTGGGCCAGGATCAGCGCCTCGGTCGGGCCGACGTCGCCGGTGTTCGGGTTGTCGGTGCCGCAGCCGAACCGGGCCCAGTTGTTGAATCCCATCGGCGGCGTGACCGCCAGGGAGTTCCCGTTCGGACTGGTCGCGGTCGGGGATGCGTGCGCGGCCGGCGCAAGCAACGAGGCGGACAGGGCGAGCAGCGCGGTTGCCGGCCCGGCGAGCGGCCGAAGGCGTCCGGGGCGGGGTGAGCTTCGCATGAGCCACTACTCCTCGATGGCGGGGGCCTGTTGGCGGGCACCAAGTTCAGCGAAGGCTAGCCGAGCCGTCAATAGATGATTGATAATCAGTACAAACGAGCATGTTCACGCATGGCTGTTGCAGATCGACGCACCCTCCATCACTCCATCCAGAGCTGGCGCGCCGCAGATTCGTCCGATGACTACACCTTGCCACGGGTCGACACACCCTCGTAACCTCGGGAGCCATCCGCCTCGACGCTCCTAATCATCGGAGCAAAGTGCCTCGGAGCTCAGCCACATGACGACTGGTCAGCCAGCGAGAGCGCGCACCGAAGCTCACCGGCTCCGACCATCGACGACGAGTCCCTGCGGGGCACCACCGCGTGGCGGCAGCCCACTCCCCCACCCGTCTGAACGGACCTCCTGATGACCAGTCACCACCCGTCGACCGACCAGCCGAGCCGTCGCGGGGTGCTGCGCGCGGCCGTCGGCCTCGGCGCCGCGCTCGCGCTCACCTCCCTTCCGACCTTCACGGCGCAGGCGGACGTGGTCCGGCCTCCCGCGCCCACCCTGGTGCCGGACGCCCAGGCCCTGACCCTCTGGTACGGCTCCCCCGCCACCGAGGCGGCCGTCATGAAGCAGGGCCTCCCGGTGGGCAACGGCCGTCTCGGCGCGATGACCACCGGCGACCCCTCGCACGACGCCCTCGTCCTCGCCGATGCCACCCTGTGGACCGGCGGGCCGAACGCCTCGCTCGGCTCGGACGGCCAATTCCCGTACGGCAGCGGGGACTTCGGCACCTTCGGGATGCTGGCCAAGGCCTACCTGAACATCCCGGCCCACACCGCCGGCGCGATCACCGGCTACCAGCGCCGGCTCGACCTGAGCAACGGCGTGGTGGTCACCAGCTACCAGCTGGGCGGGGTCACCTACCGCCGCGAGGTCTTCGTCAGCCACCCCGACGACCTGCTGGTGATCCGCCTCAGCCAGAGCGGCGGCGGCACCTTCACCGGCAACCTCACCCTCGCCGGCACCCGCGGCGAGAGCGTCACCGCCGACGCGGCCTCCGGCACCGCCTCCTTCTCCGCCGCGCTGCCCAACGGCCTCAGGTACGCCGCCACCGCCAAGGCCGCCTCGGGCACCGGCACGGTCGGCGTGTCCGGCGCGAGCGTCACCTTCACGGGCTGCCAGGAGGTGGTGCTGCTGGTCAGCGGCGGCACCAACTACTCCACCGACTCCGCCACCGGGTACCAGGACGCCTCGCTCGACCCGCTGACCGTCGCGCGCGGCAAGGCCGCGGCCGCCGCCCCGGTCGCCGGCATCTCACTGCTCGCCACCCACGTCGCGGACTACCAGTCGCTCCAGCAGACGATGACCGTCGACCTCGGCGCCTCCACCGCCGCCCAGCGTGCGATGGACACCGCGTCCCGCCTCACCGCCCGCGCCGCCGCGGGCTCCGCACCCGACCCCGAACTGGAGGCCTCCTACCTCCAGTTCGGCCGCTACCTGACGATCACCGGCTCGCGGAGCAGCCTGCCCACCAACCTCCAGGGCCTGTGGATCGACACCAACAGCCCGAACTGGATGAGCGACTACCACACCGACATCAACGTCCAGATGAACTACTGGCTGCCCGACCGGGCCGGCCTGCCCGGCAGCTTCGACGCCTTCGCCGACTACTGCCTCGCCCAGTACCCGGGCTGGCAGGCGACCACGCAGGCGCTGTTCAACGACCCGCGCAACGGCTTCCGCAACACCTCGGGGAAGATCGCCGGGTGGACGGTGGCCATCTCCACCAACATCTGGGGCGGCTCCGGCTGGTGGTGGCATCCGGCCGGCAACGCCTGGATCAGCAACTCCCTGTACGAGCACTACGAGTTCACCCTCGACCCGGCGTACCTGGCGCGGATCTACCCCCTGCTCAAGGGCGCCTGCCAGTTCTGGGAGGCCCGGCTCGTCACCACCACGGTGACCGACCCGGTCACCGGGGCCAGCTCCCAGGTGCTGGTCGACGACCACGACTGGTCGCCCGAGCAGGGCCCGACCAACGCGCTGGGCATCACCTACGCGCAGGAACTGGTCTGGCAGCTCTTCCGGAACTACCGCGCCGCGGCCGCCGCGCTCGGCCGGGACGCGGCCTACGCCGCCACCGTCGCCGACCTCCAGTCCCGCCTCTACCTGCCGCGGGTCAGCGCGACCACCGGCTGGGTGGAGGAGTGGATGACCGACGCCAACCTCGGCGAGACCACGCACCGTCACCTCTCGCCGCTGATCGGCCTCTTCCCCGGCGACCGGATCGACCCGGCCACCAGCCCCGCCGCGCTCGTCACCGGAGCGACCAACCTGCTGACCGCCCGCGGCATGGAGAGCTACGGCTGGGCCTGCGCCTGGCGGGCGCTGTGCTGGGCGCGGCTGAAGAACGCCGACAAGGCGTACCAGCTGGTGCTCACCGTGCTGAAGCCCGTGGTGAACGGCAACAACGGCAGCAGCATCAACATGTTCGACCAGTACGGCGGCAGCGTCTTCCAGATCGACGCCAACTTCGGCACCCCCACCGCCATGATCGAGATGCTGGTCCACTCCCGGCCCGGCCTGGTGGAGCTGCTGCCCGCGATGCCCTCCGCCTGGGCCGCGTCCGGCCGCATCACGGGCGTCGGCGTGCGCGGCGGCTTCACCGTCGACCTCGCGTGGAGCGCCGGCAAGGTCACCACGCTGACCCTGCACAGCGTCCGCGGCGGCGCCACCACCGTGAAGGCCGGCGCCTGGAGCCAGGCCGTCACCGTCCCGGCCGGCGGCTCGGTGACCCTCGCCCCCGCCGACGTGTTCCAACTGGTCAACCGCCGCAGCGGCAAGGTGATCGACGTGCCGGGCTCGTCGACCGCCACCGGCACGGCCCTGATCCAGTACGCGAACCACGCCTCGGACAACCAGCGCTGGCGGCTCACCCCGGTCACCACGGGCGGCTTCGAACTCACCAACGTCCACTCGGCGTTGGACATGGACGTCAACGGCGGCTCGACCGCCGACGGCGCCTCGGTCATCCAGTGGACCCCGACCCACGGCACCAATCAGCAGTGGACCCTCACCGACGCGGGCGGCGGCTACGTCAAGGTGGTCAGCGTCCGCAGCGGCAAGGTGCTCGGCGTCGCGGGCGACTCCACCGCCGACAGCGCGGGCATCCAGCAGCAGACCGACACGGGCAGCACCAGCCAGCACTGGCAGCTACTGCCGGCCTGACGTCGATCCCGGATCTGACGATCCGTCAGAAATGGTTGTTCACAAGGACGTTACCGACTCGACGGGTACCCGAAAGGGGGCGGCCACTGCTAGGATCCCACCTCAAGTGGTCTAGACCGATTTCCACATTGGTCTAGACCAACACAGGTAATGGTCCAGACCAATGCGCGGGTCCGGACCGCTCCGCCGCCCCTCCGCCCGGTCACGCCGGGGTCCCAGCGTCGCCGTGCTCCGGCACGGCGCCCCGGCGTGCCGGGCGTTGCGGCGGCACCCCGGTCCTGCATCGTCACGTATCGGACGTCCGGCGGCTCTGCGGAGCCTCTGCGCTGCCGTGACGGGCAGCCGCGTACATGGTCCACTTCCCCTCGAGAAGGGTTCCATCCATGAAGCTCCCCTGGCACCGGCTCGGACTGCTCGCAGTCCTGAGCCTGGCCTCGGCGACGATCGCCGGCCTCACCGCACCACCGCCGGCCCGGGCCGCGACCTCGGCCCCGCAGACGATTCCGGCGCTGCAGCAGTGGACGGCCGGCAGCACGCCGTACTCGTTCGGCACCGCGACGCGGATCGTGGTGGACAGCGCCTACGCCTCGCAACTGGCAACCGACTCGGCGCTCTTCGCCGACGACATCCAGCAGCTGACCGGGGTGAGCGTGCCGAAGGTGACGGCCGCCGCCGGCTCGGTCGGGCCCGGCGACATCCTGCTCACGCTCGGCGCGAGCGACCCCGGGCTGGGGACCGAGGGCTACACCCTGAGCGTCGGCTCCTCGATCACCGTCCAGGCGAAGGCCGATGCTGGGGTGTTCTACGGAACGCGCACCCTCCTGCAACTGCTCAAGCAGAGCCCGGTGATACCGGGCGGCTCCGCCCGCGACTGGTCGGCCAAGGTGGAACGCGGGCTGATGGTCGACGTCGGGCGCAAGTACTACTCGGTGGGCTGGTTGCAGGACCAGGTCAAGGAGATGGCGTACCTCAAGCTCAACTACCTGCACCTGCACCTGTCCGACAACCTCGGCTACCGCTTGGAGAGCAGCACCCACCCGGAGATCGTCTCCGCCCAGCACTACACCAAGCAGGAGATCAGCGATCTGATCGCCTTCGCGGCGAAGTACCACGTGACGATCGTGCCCGAGCTGGACATGCCGGGGCACATGGACACCATCCTGGCCGCGCACCCCGAGCTGAAGCTCAGGGCCGCCGACGGGTCCACGCCGGACGCCGGTGACATCGACCTGTCCAACCCGGCGTCGTACACGCTGATGAAGGACCTGATCACCGAGTACCTGCCGCTCTTCCCCGCCGCCTACTGGCACCTCGGCGCGGACGAGTACGGCGTGAACTACGGCCAGTACCCGCAGCTGCTCGCGTACGCGCGGCAGCAGTACGGGGCGGGCGCCACCGCGAAGGACGTGTTCTACGGTTTCGTGCGCTGGGCGGACGGCCTGGTGCGCGGCGCGGGCAAGACGATGCGCATGTGGAACGACGGCATCAAGTCCGGCGACGGCACGATCCCGGTCGCCCCGGACATCATCGTGGACTACTGGTACAACTACGGCCTGACGCCGCAGCAGCTCGTCACCGCCGGCCACCTGGTGAACAACGGCAGCTGGACGCCCACCTACTACGTCCTGGGCGGTTCGAAGCCCGACACGACGTACATGTACGAGCAGTGGAACCCCGGCATCTTCCAGGGCGGCACCACCATCACCGACCAGACCAGGAACCTCGGGTCCATCCTCCACGTGTGGTGCGACAACCCGAACGCCGAGACCGAGCGCCAGGTCGCGGGCGGCATCGCGAACCCGCTCCGCGCACTGGCGCAGCAGACCTGGGGCTCGCCCAAACTGGTATCCACGTATGGCGAGTTCCAGCAGGTGATCACCGCCGTCGGCCACATCCCCGGCTGGCAGGTCGACGTGGCCGCCGGCGATCTGGCCCTCAACCGGCCGGCCACCGCCTCGTCCGCCGAAACCGCGGGGCTGACCGCCTCGAACGCCACCGACGGCAGCTACGGCAGCCGCTGGTCCAGCCTGTACTCCGACCCGCAGTGGATCCAGGTCGACCTCGGCTCCGTCCGGACCGTCGGCGAGGTCAAGCTCACCTGGGAGGCCGCCTACGCCAAGGCGTACCAGATCCAGGTGTCCGATGACGGCACGACCTGGACCTCGATCTACTCCACCACCACCGGCACCGGCGGCGTCAACGACCTGACCGGACTCAGCGGTTCGGGCCGCTACATCCGCATGCTCGGCACCCAGCGCGGCACCAGCTGGGGCTACTCGCTCTGGGAGTTCGAGGTCTACGGAGCCTCGGCGAACCTGGCCGCGGGGAAGACCGCGCTCGCCTCGAGCACCGAGTCCGGTCTCAGCCGACTGGCGCCGTCCTTCGCGGTCGACGGCGACCCGGCGACGCGGTGGGCGAGCGACTACTCGGACCCGCAGTGGATCCAGGTCGACCTCGGTGCCGTCCACACGGTCAACGAGGTCAAGCTGACCTGGGAGGCCGCCTACGCCAAGGCGTACCAGATCCAGGTGTCCGATGACGGCACGACCTGGACCTCGATCTACTCCACCACCACCGGCACCGGCGGCGTCAACGACCTGACCGGGCTCAACGGTTCGGGCCGCTACATCCGCATGCTCGGCACCCAGCGCGGCACCGCGTACGGCTACTCCCTCTGGGAGTTCGCGGTCTACGGCGTCTAGACCCACCCGACCAGGCCCCGGTGGCACCAGGTTGACCTCCCAAGTCCCCCTGGACCACCGGGGCTTCGCCATATGACTCCTCCGATGTAGTCAATCCTGAAGAGGGCGCTGCGACGTGCCAGAACGCTTGACACGGCATCAGAGGTGGTCAAAATTCAGCAAACATCGGCTGTAGGGGCTGCCCGGCGGGCCTCCGCCCCGGCCTGGGTACCGATACGGCGCTTCCACACGTCCCGACTCCGACGTCTCCGGAAGGACGCTGCCACCGGACCACGGAAACCCGATCGGGCCGGCCGGCCCGTGCGGCTCGTCCGGGAAGCCCCGTCCCGGCATCCGGCCGAAACGGCCGATCCCGCTATCAGGAGATGACGCCCGTGGCAGTCGAACACTCACTCACGCGCAGAGCACTGCGCCGCATCGGCTCGGCCGGAACGGTCCTGGCCGCCGCGGTGGCGCTGTCCGCGGTCCCCTCCGCCGGGGCGGCACCGACCGTCACGCTCTACGCCTCGCCGTCCGGAACCGGCACGAACTGCTCGGTGTCGTCGCCGTGTTCCCTGGCCGAAGCGCAGGGCGCGGTCAGGACCCAGCTCGCGGCGAACAGCGGCGCGGACGTCAGCGCGCTGCTGGCCGACGGCACGTACCGGCTGTCGAGCACCTGGTCGTTCGGCGCCGGGGACTCCGGTGCCGCGGGCCATCCCGTGGTCTGGCAGGCCGCGCCCGGTGCGCACCCGGTGATCTCGGGGGCCTCCCGGGTCACCGGCTGGACGCAGGTCGGATCGAGCGGCGTCTGGTCCGCTCCGGTGCCGGCCGGCAGTACCAGCAGGCAGGTCTACGTAGACGGCCAGGAGGCGCCGGTCGCCCAGGCGACCCCGGCGAGCCTCGGCTTCTCCGGTTGGACGGGCTCGTCGTCGGGCTACACCGTCTCCGCCAACCAGGCCGCCATGGCCTGTTAGGCGGTGGTGTCGCCGATCGGGAGCACCTGCCAGTCGCCGGTGGGACGGTAGGCGATGGTCGCGATCGTCCCGCAGCCCGCGGCCGGTCCGCTGGTGCAGCCCTGGAACTGGCCGCCGACCATGGTCTTCTGGGCGAGGCGTTCGTTTCCGCCGTTGCCGGCGGTCAGTGAGCTCATCGCGGGCAGGTAGCGGACCGCGACGACCGGGGACGCGTGGCCGGCGCCGAGGTCGATGCCCACGGAGGCGGCGCCCGTCGGGTCGGGGGCGATGGTGACCGAGGTCGTCGGGTCGCCGTCGAAGGCGGGCGACCGCCGTGGCGGAGCCTTCCCGCACTCCGCCGGCCAACGCCTGCGCGCGGGCCCGCAGCCCGCGAACACCCTCGTGGTCGGGCATGCGCTGTGCGTCAGTGTCGGTCAGGAGACGGCCGTGTGGAGGATGTCGGCGAGCTCGGCGGGCGCCGACAGCATCGGCCAGTGCCCGGTGGACAGGTCGAAACGCCGCCACGGCGCGTGGTTGAGGAAGGCCAGCATCGGCACCCCGCTGTCCAGCAGGCCCTGGAAGTCGTGGCAGGCGACCAGGACACGGTCCACACCGGGGCCGGGCTCGGCCGGGCCGGCCAGCCGCTGGGTGTAGGTGCCGAACGGCTGAGGGGTGGCACCAGCGCTCAGCACGTCCTGCTGTCCCACATCCAGTCCGTCGAGGCTGCTGGACACACCCAGGACCTCGAACGGCGGCATCGGGAGCCGCCAGCCGTCGCCGTGAGCCGCGACCTGCCGGCTCAGCTGGTCCGCTACCTCCGGCGGCATGAGGTCGAGCATGCGCATTCCCGCGGCGAACGGGGCGCTGTCCACGTAGACCACGCGCTCCAGCCGGTCGCCGAGTCGTCCGGCCGCCCCGGTGACGGGGGCAGCCGCATAGCTGTGCGCCACCAAGGTGACCTCGCGCAGCTCGTTCTTCTCGACGAAGTCGGTGATGTCTGCGATGTGCGCGTCCAGATCTGTCTGGGGCCCGCCCTCCCCGGCGCGCTCGGCCAAGCCGGTCAGCGTCAGTGGCAGCGCCGTGTGGCCGTGCTCCCGCAGCGCGTCGGCGGTGTCTTGCCAGGCCCACGCGCCGAGCCAGGCGCCGGGAACGAGTACGAAGGTGGCCATCTGATCTCCCTGGAGTAGGTGCTGCAGAGGAGCGTAGAGTCGATACAGGACAGAATCAGCCCTGAAATGTCGAGTGATCCATGTCGCATCCCCTGACCCGCGTCCTGACCCTGCTGGAACTGCTCCAGTCGAACGCCGGGTTCACCGGGACGGAGCTGGCCGACCGGCTGGACACCGACGTCCGCACGGTCCGCCGGTACGTCGCCCACCTGCGCGATCTCGGCATCCCCGTAGAGGCCCAGCGCGGCCGCCATGGCGGTTACCGACTGGCCCGCGGCTACCGGATGCCGCCCCTGGTGCTCACCAATGACGAGGCCCTCGCGGTCGTCCTCGGACTCCTTGCGGCCGACCGGCTCGGGATGGGTACGACGGTGCTGGCCGGCGCGGGCGCCCGGGCCAAGATCGAGCGCGTGCTTCCGCAGGCCCTGCGGGAGCCGCTCGCCGCCATGCGAGAGACCCTGTCCTTCACCGCCAACGCCGTGAGCGCGCAGGCACCCGGGAGCGGTGTCCTGCTGGACCTGGCCCAGGCCTCGCGTGCCAGGACGACCGTTGGGATCGCCTACCTGTCCCGGCGGCAGGACCGGACCGAGCGCGACATCGACCCCTACGGCGTGGTCTTCCATACCGGCCGCTGGTACCTCGTCGGCCACGACCGCCTCCGCGACGACCTGCGGACCTTCCGCATCGATCGCATCGCCTCCGTCACCCCCCGCCCGCAGACCTTCGCCACCCCTGACGGCTTCGACCCGGTCGCCCACCTCACTGCGAACCTCGCCCAGGGGCCTTACCCCTGGCAGGTCGAGGTGACGATCCACGGCCCTCTCGACGAGATCGCCCGGAGGCTGCCTCGCGCGGCCGTCACGCTCACCGCCCAACCCACCGGCGTGCTGATGCAGGCACGGGCGGAACGCCTCGACGGCATGGCACACCTGCTCGCCTCGCTCGAGTGGCCCTTCACCATCCACAGCCCCGACGAACTCCGCCAAGCCCTCAAGGACCTGGCGGGCCAACTCGCTGCCGCCGCCGAACGACGGCCGGAAGCCCTGCCGTGGTAAATCCACGACTTACTGCCGCCCGCGCGGACGAGATGGCCGGACACCGTGAACCGCGAGCTGTCGGTGGTGCGCAAGGCGATCGGATGGTGGCTGCGGCAGGGCTGGATCACCACCGACCCGACCTTCGGCATCGAGCGCCGTCCCTCCCCGCCGGACAAGACCAAGGCAATCTGCCTCGCCCGGGTCACCGCCGTCCGGCGCCCGGAAGACGTGAGCTTGCGAGACAAGACGCTCTGGCGCCCGCCGCCGGTTTTCCGTTCCTACCGAGACCCCGATCTGCGGCAGCCCGGGGGTCACCTGGGGCCCTGCCGAGCCGCGTCGAGCAGCAGCCGGGCGGGGGTGCATGCGGGCCCGGGAGATCACGGTGTCGAACCACCTGGCCGTCCCGGCGCTTCCGGGTAGCTGCCTGCGGTGTGATCGTGTGCGGGGCGAAGGCGTCGAGGACGTGTTCCAGCTCGTCGACCGGCGCCGTGTCAAACGACTGGCGAAGATCACCACGTAGGACAAGGTCTCAACTGGCTAGGCGAACCCTGGTCGGGTCCGGTCGGGGTCGGCCGGCGACCTGGGCTTGGTCGGGGCGGGAGCCGGTTGCCGAACCCAAATGGTCTTGCCGCGGTCGTGGTAGCGGGTCCCCCACAGGTCGGCGAGCTGCGCGATCATGTAAAGCCCACGGCCACCCTCGTCGGTGTCCGCCGCGTGCCGCACGTGCGGTGAGGTGCTGCTGTGATCGACCACCTCGCAGGTCAGACCGTGGTCGAGGATCATCCGCAGCTGGATGGGCGGCTTGCCGTACCGCAGTGCGTTGGTGACCAGCTCGCTCACGATCAACTCGGTCTCGAATCCAAGCTCTGCCAGGTCCCATGCCTTCAGTTGCTCGGTCACCAGCGTGCGGGCACGGCCGACCTCCGTGGGATCGTCCTCCAGATCCCAGCTGACGTGGTGCTCCGAGCCGAGCTTGTGCGGCTGCACAGCCATCACGGCGGCGTCGGAGAGCCGATCGGGCAACGCAAGCCGGCCGATCAGGCGGGTGCTCAGCACCGACAGGTCGACGTGCGGCCCAGCCGGCAGGGTCAGCGAGCCCAACGCAGCCAGCAGCGCCGCCGGCCGGCCGTCGCTGTCCGCGCCGAGGCCCTTGGTGCTGAGGATCAGCACGTCCCCCTCGCTCCAGGGCATGGTGGTGTTCTGGTACGGCGTGCCCTGGACCCCGAGCGGCGGGCCGATCGGCATGTCGAGGACCCTCAGGCCCTGGTCGGCGCTGCGGATCACGGGCAACGGATGGCCGGCGCTGGCCAGCGACAGCTCGCTCTTGATCGGGTCGAAGGCTGCGAACAGGCAGGTGGTCCCGATCGGGCCGGTTCCGACGGCGAAGTCCGCCGTGACGCGCTTCACATGTGCGTCCAAACGGGCGAGCACTTCGTCGGGACTCAGGTCCATGGCGGCGAGGACCCGGGTCGCCGTCCGGAACCGGGCCATGTAGACCGCGGCATGCAGCTCCTCCCCCACCGCGTCGCCGACCACCAGACCCGTCCGGGCGCTGGAGAGTCGGATGACGTCGTACCAGGCGCCGCCGAGCCCGCTCGGGCCGCGTGGCGGCAGGTACCGGTAGGCCACGTCGACGGTGTCCATGTCGGACAGCGGCCTCGACAGCAGTCGGCGCCGGAGGTCCTGGGACCGGACCCGCTCCCGCCCGAAGCGGCGGGCGTTGTCGATGGCGATGCCGGCACGCTGCACGATCTCCACGGCGGTGGCCACGTCATCATTGTCGAAGGCGCGTGCCTCGCTGCCCGGTTCGGTGAACCGGGCGAAGACGGCGACACCGAACGGCACGCCCCGCACGGACAGCGGCACGGCCAGCCATGAGTGCACGTGGTCACGTGCCGCAGCGGCGGCCCGCGCGTTGCCGCCGTCGACGGCGGCCGAGTACCACCCCTCGCCGGTCAGCAGCAGCGGCTGCCCGCTGGCGAGCGACCGCAGCTCGGGCCCGCCGGGTGCGGATGCGAACGGGTCCGCCTCCCCGACGTCCGCCACCGTCCGGGCCGGCCACCAGTCGGCGGTGGTGGCGGTCGCCGCCCTCAGCAGCGGGCGCTCCGAGGCGATGGCGCCGGCCTCCGGCTCGACGGTTCCGAAGGCGTGCTCGAAGAGGTCGAGATGGGCGTAGTCGCACAACTCCGTGACCACGAAGTCGGCCAGCCCCTGCGCGATGTGCTGAACGTCGGGCCGGCCGCCGATCCGCAGGCCGACCTCGTTCACCAACCGCAGCCGTTCCCTGGCCTGTTCCTCCCGGGAGGTGTCGACCAGGATATGTACCAGGCCGATCGGCTCGCCGGTGCCGCTGCGCAGCGGGATGACCGTCTCGGACCAGACCAGGCGGCGACGGCTCGGCGACGACGAGGTTCCCTCCACCCGGACGCGCACCAGCGGTTCGCCGGTGTCGAGGACGGCGCGCTGCCGCTCCTCGAACGCGTCCAGGTCCAGCAGTCCGGGCGGCGCCACGTCCCGCAGCGTTCGGCCCTTGATCTCGGTGAAGCCGCCCGCCCGCCGACCGGCCCGGTTCAGGGCGAGGAAGCGCCGGTCCGCGTCGAACACGCCAATGGCGACGGGGGAGTCAGTGAACAGCCCCTTCAGGAGGGCACGGTCCAACTGGGCCCGCCGGACGGCGTCGCCACGGTCGGCCTGGATCAGCCGGCTCGCCCCGGCGCTGGCGCCGCTGAGCGGGGTGGCCCAGAGCGCGGCCTCGATCGTCCTGCCGTCGCGGTGACGCAGCCAGGTGATGCCGAGGTAGCCGGACCGGTCGGCATCGAAGCGGGCGGTGTCCGCGCAGTCACCGAGGAGGTCGGTCACCGCCGTGCCCAGGACCTGGTCGGCCGAGTACCCGAGCAGGTGTTCCGCGCCGGGGCTCCAGTGCAGCAGCCGGCCGGCGGGGTCGACCACCGCGTAGGCGTCACCCTGCGGTTGCGGGTCGCGGTGCGAGCTCAGAGGGGCGCCAGGAGTGCCACTGCTCACCGTGGTCCACCTCGCTCAAGGCAGTCGGTTACGTCCTGGTCCGGCCGATCGGCAGACCGCAACACTGGACCTCTCGCCGCTAGCGCCAGCATAGGCCGAGCGGCGACCGGCCTGCCGTACGAGCCGAGCACTCCCTGGTGAGCGGGCCCGGCCCGTCCTGGCCGGCCCTGACCACATCGCCAACACCCCGGACCGCACCGGTATCCCGGACGTGCCGTCATCTCTCATGTCCATGCTCTGATCGAGGGATGGGACGGTGGGGGCTCCTTCGACGGTCGGACGAGACGTAGACCAGTGCGAGCTGTTCCCACGATTCGATCACGGCGACGACCCGACGCGGCGGCACTGGCGACCACCGGCGACCACTGGCAACCACTGGCACTGCGGGACGACCATGGGAGTACAC
This sequence comes from Kitasatospora sp. NPDC002522, assembly GCF_053595195.1. Lineage (NCBI taxonomy): Bacteria > Bacillati > Actinomycetota > Actinomycetes > Kitasatosporales > Streptomycetaceae > Kitasatospora > Kitasatospora sp. NPDC002522. Next base: position 131,839 of record NZ_JBSFXE010000010.1, on the reverse strand, counting down.
GCCGGGAGTACCCGCGTCGGCCGCTTCGGTCAGCCGGAGGGAGTGAGCCAGATGGCCGTCATCTCCACCATGGTTCCGCTGGGCACGCCCGCACCCGACTTCTCACTGCAGACGACCGACGGCCGAACCGTGGCACGGGACGACTTCGCCGCGGCACCGGCCCTGCTGGTGGCCTTCCTGTGCAACCACTGCCCGTACGTCAGGCATGTCGAGCAGGCCTTCGGCCGCCTGGTCGGCGAGTTCCCGGACCTGGCCGTCGTCGGGATCTGCACCAACAGCCCGGCCATCGCGCCCACCGACGACGCCGACGGGCTGCGCAGCCAGCTGGCGCGTACGGGCTGGACCTTCCCGTACCTCCTCGACGTCGACCAGTCCGTCGGCCGGGCGTACCGTGCAGCCTGCACACCGGACTTCTTCCTGTACGACGCCCGCCGGGAGCTGGCCTACCGCGGCGCCATGGACAAGTCCACACCCGGCAACCAGGAACCGGTCACCGGCGAACTCCTGCGCCACGCCATCCGCCTGGTCCTCGCCGGCAAGCCCGTCCCGGAACCCCACCGGGCAAGCATGGGCTGCTCCATCAAGTGGCTGTGACGGGTATCAACTGGCTCACTGCTCCACGGCCGTCTGAGCAGGGCGGAAACTCATGAAGACGTCGGCGTCGGAACCGTACTTCTCGGCGTGGGCGGAGATGAGGGCTCCGCGCAAGGGGGCTTCGCTGTCCTCCAGGAGGGCGAGGTGGAAGACGGGCGCGGCACCGCCGTCGAGGAGCGCGCGAACGGGACGGCCGCCCCGTCGGGCGAGCTCGACGAGGAGGCGGTGGTCGCTGACGTAGATGCCGCCGTCGGTCTGGACGTATTCCAGCCACATGGGTTCGCCGACGGCGCCGGAGTCGTCCAGGAGCTGGACCTGCTTCTTGAGCAGGTCGTTGATGGACCGTCCGCTGCTCCACAGCTCCGCGAAGCGCTCGGAGACGAAGGAGCCGAGCGGAGTGGTGACACGGACCTCCAGCTGCTGGGCGTCACCGGAGCGGCGGTCGACCGGGAAGAAGCTCACCATCATCCGCTGGCCGCAGCGGTAGAGCTGGATGGACGGCGCGGCATCGTAGACGCGGACCTGGAGTTGGGCGCGGCGCTCGGGTGCGAGCCGGGTCTCGATCCGGCGCAGGTCGCGGACGGTGCGGAGGATTTCGAGCCGGACATCGGCGCTGAGCTCGTGGGAGCGCTGCTGGGCGGCGAGGGAATCCGGGTCGAGCAACATGATCTGCAGGATCGCGCCCCGGCCGATCGCGGAGGCGGCGGCGTCGGCGAACCGCTGGGCAGTGTCGCCCGAGATCATGGTCGAGGTGGTGTCGAGGATGCAGACGATGTCGCTGGTCTGGGCGACCTTGTCGCAGAAGGAGCCGAAGTCCAGCCGGAGGTGCTCGCGGACCCGATCCTCCTCCAGCCTGGTCACCACCGGCTGGATGACCAGCAGGGTGGTGATGGTGGTGAGGAGTTCGGGGGCCATGTTGAGGGCCAGGCTCTCGCCGAAGTCCGGCAAGCCGCGCGCGAACCAGAGGCACAGGCCCGCCGTCAGGCCGAGCGCCGCGCAGATCAGCAGCACGCCTCGCTGCACTCGCCAGTTCCCGAACACACGAGCGTATTACCCGTCGTACGGGTCGTCATGCGCCTGACGACCCGTCGGCGCCCGCCGGGAAGCCGCGGAGGCCGACGAGGTGTCAGGCATCCCGCTGCACATCCCCCGTCGATCCCGCCGTTCCGAACGTGCGACGGGCCCCCTGGACACACCCGTTCGCTGTGGCTGGTGTGCGGGCGGACAGCCCGGGTGGTCAACTCGGCCTGTTGGAGTTCGATCGATGTCAAGGGAGTGCAGCATGGCGATCGTGGCGGTCTTCGAGGTGCCGGGGATGACCCAGGCTCAGTACGACAAGAGCGCGGAGATGGTCGCGGGCCGTCCGGGACCGGTGACGAGCCCGGCGGACTGGCCGGTGGCGGGGCTCATCTCGCACACCGCCGCGCCCACGGCGGACGGCTGGCTCGTCGTGGACGTCTGGGAGTCGGAGGAGGCGTTCCGGGAGTTCGGCAAGGCCATCGTTCCGATTCTGACCGAACTGGGGGTTCAGAACCCGCAGCCGAAGGTCTACCCGGTCCACGCCCTCGTGACCCGATAGCCCGCCGAATCCGCGCCCGGCTCGTGGCCGCGACCACCCCGGCGGGCCCGCCGGCCGCCGACCCTTCCCTCGGCTTCCGGCGGGCACCGATGTTCCGGACGCGCCCGGTCGCCTCGTACGCCTCGTACGCCTCGTACGCCTCGTTCGCCTCGTTCGCTTGGAGATCCTCCGGCCGAGCCGGAGGCGACTCGCGGCGTGGTCTCCGTCGAGAGCGTCAGTGCCGCAGCCTTCTCCGTTGATAGCGTCACCTCGTGGCAGACCAACAGCACGACAGACGCGATGGCTTGACTTGGCGTCAGGCGCTTGCCGGACTCGGTGGGGGCGCCGCCGTGTGGCTGCTGCGCGGCACCGTCGGGCCGGACAGTGCGCGGGCGGTCGGCACCGCGCCCGCCGGCCTCCCGGCCGGGCTGGTGCCCTATCAGAGGGTGTACGAGAACTGGGCCGGTGAGGTCCGAACCGACCCGCTCTGGGTCTGCGCCCCGACCGATCCGCACCAGGTCGCCGACCTCGCCGACTGGGCCCGTGCCGCAGGCTGGCGGTTGCGTCCGCAGGGGTACCGGCACGGCTGGGCGCCGCTCACCGTCGCCCCCGGTACCCCTGCCACGGCCCAGGTGCTGCTGGTCGACACCACCCGGAGCCTCACCGCCATCACCCTGACGGGGAGTTCAGCGGCCGGGGCTCCGACCGTTCGGGTGCAGACCGGCGCCTCGATGGAGGACCTGCTCGCCCGGCTGGCCGATCACGGCCTCGGCGTCACCGCCTGCCCCGCACCCGGCGACCTCACCGTCGGCGGCGTCCTCGCCATCGGCGGCCACGGCACCGCCGTGCCGGCCACCGGCGAGACCGCGCCCGTCGGTCACGGCTACGGCTCGCTCAGCAATCACGTCGTCTCGCTCACCGCCGTGGTCTGGGACGACGCCCAAGTCCGGTACGTGCTGAAGGAGTTCGACCGGAGCCAGGCCGACAGTGCCGCCTTCCTGGTCCAGCTGGGCCGAGCCTTCCTCACCGAGGTGGTGCTGCGGGTCGGCGCCGACCCGAACCTGCGCTGCGTCAGCCGCGTCGACGTCCCGGCCGCCGAACTCTTCGCCGCACCGGGGACGTCCGGCAGCCGCACCTTCGCCGACTTCGTCGCCAGGGACGGCCGCGCCGAGGCGATCTGGTACGCCTTCACCACGCACCCCTGGCTCAAGACCTGGCAGGTCGCCCCCACCCGCCCGTTCGCCGCCCGCACCGTCACGGAGCCGTACAACTACCCCTTCTCCGACAACATCCCCGAGCCGGTGGCCGAACTCGCCGGCCAACTGGTCGAAGGAGCCTGGTGGCTGGCCCCGACCTTCGGCCAACTCCAGTTCCTGATCACCAAGATCGGCCTCACCGGCGACCTGACCGACGTCCTGCTCTCCACCGGCCTGCTGCGCAGCCTGCTCACCGGCGAGCTGCTCACCCACCTGCTCGCGGACGGCCTGCACTCCGACCTCTGGGGCCCCTCGCGGGCCCTGCTCCAGTACGTCCGGCCGACCACCCTGCGGGTCACCGCCAGCGGGTACGCGGTGCTTGCCCGACGGGCCGATCTCCAGTGGGTGGTCAGCGAGTTCACCACCGGCTACCAAGGTCTGCTGACGGAGTACCAGCAGCGCGGCGAGTACCCGGTGAACGGGGCCGTCGAGATCAGGGTCACCGGCCTGGACGACCCGGCCGTCTCCGGCGTGCCCGGCGCCCGACCGCCACTGCTGTCCGCCCTGCGGCCCCGCCCGGACAAGCCCGAGTGGGACACCGCCGTCTGGGTGGACATCCTCAGCCTGCCCGGCACCCCCGGCCTCCACCGGTTCTGCCGGGATCTCGAACAGTTCCTGCTGCGAACCTTCGACGGCACCCGGGCCGGCCTGCGGGTCGAGTGGTCCAAGGGCTGGGCCTACACGCAGGACGCCGCCTGGGCCGACCCGGACGTGCTCGGCCGCGTCATCCCAGACAGCCTCCGCGCAGGCGGCGGCCCGGGCTGGGACGAGGCGATCGCCGTCCTGGACCGCCACGACCCGCACCGGGTGTTCGGCAACGCCTTCCTGGACGGACTGCTCCGCTCCTAGCGATCGTCACCTCGCCCGGTGGGCGGCGATCAGGTCCCGGTACCAGGCGTACGAGGCCTTCGGGGTGCGCACCTGTGTCTCGAAGTCGACCCGGACCAGGCCGAAGCGCTGGTCGTAGCCCTCGGCCCACTCGAAGTTGTCGAGCAGGGACCAGGTGTAGTAGCCGCGCAGGTCGATGCCGTCGGCGGCGGCGCGGGCGAGGGCGTCGAGGTGGGCGGCGAGGTAGTCGATGCGGAAGGTGTCGTCGAGGGTGTCCTCGGTGGAGCAGCCGTTCTCGGTGACGGTGATCGGGGGGAGGGCGTCGCCGTACCGCTCGCGGAGGGTGAGCAGCAGCTCGTGCAGGCCGGACGGGACGACCGGCCAGCCGAAGTGGGTGCGGGGGACGCCGTCGATGGGCGCCTCGGCGAAGGGGAGGCCCGGGTCGGTGGGGGCGGCGATCCGGGTGGGGTTGTAGTAGTTGACGCCGAGTCCGGCGAGCGGGGTCCCGGCGATCAGCGCGAGGTCGCCGTCACGCACGGCGCCGCCGAGGTCGGGGCCGAGGCCGTACGCGGACAGGTCGGGGTACCGGCCGAGCAGCAGCGGGTCGGTGAACAGCCGGTTGTGCAGGGCGTCGTAGGCGTCGGCGGCGGCCCGGTCCTCCGCCGTCTCGCTCGCGACCTGAACGGGCGTCAGGTTGTTGGCGATCAGCACGTCGAGGCCGCGGGAGTGGAGTTCGGCGGCGGCCAGCCCGTGTCCGAGGAGCTGGTGGTGGGCGGCGGGCAGCGCGTCCAGCATCAGCGCCCGCCCGGGGGCGTGGATGCCCAGCGCGTAGCCGAAGACCATGTGCACGAAGGGCTCGTTCAGCGTGATCCACGCCGGGACGCGGTCGCCGAGCCGGTCCGCGACCAGCGTCGCGTACTCGCCGAACCGGTACGCGGTCTCGCGGTTGAGCCAGCCGCCCTCGTCCTCGAGGGACTGCGGCAGGTCCCAGTGGAACAGCGTGGGCAGCGGGGTGATCCCGGCGTCCAGCAGCCCGTCCACCAGCCGCTCGTAGAAGTCCAGGCCGGCCGCGTTGACCGCGCCCTTGCCGGTGGGCTGGATCCTCGGCCAGGCGATCGAGAACCGGTACCCGTCCAGCCCCAGGTCGCGCATCAGCTCCACGTCCTCGGCCCACCGGTGGTAGTGGTCGCACGCCTCGCGCCCGCTCTGCCCGTTCTTCACCGCGCCGGGGCGCTCGCAGAACACGTCCCACACCGACCGTCCGCGCCCGTCCTCGTCGACCGCGCCCTCGATCTGGTACGCCGCGGTGGACGCGCCCCACCGGAAGCCTGCGGGCAGAGCGTGACGGTCCGTCATATGCGAGTCCTCCGAAGCCGGGCAACGGGAAGCAGAATGCGAGTGGTGCTCATGTTAGGGAGCCCCGCCGCACGGAATCCAGCGATGTGACGGCCGTCACATCGACCGGTTCAAGATTCTTTGCCGTTTGCGGCCCGGCCCGGGGCCGAGAAGGGAGGCTATGTCCGCACCCGCAAGGAGACCCCGCACCGTGTCCCACTCCCCCGACCAGCACCACGGCCGGCATCCCGAGCAGCACCACGAGCACGCGCCCTACTCGCCCTACGGCCTGCGCTGGGACAAGGACTTCGCCCTGTCGTTCGGCCCGGACGGCAGCGTGGCGGTCGACCGCGACGCCGGCGGCAAGTACGGCTGGGCGGTGGCCTGCCGGGCGGTGACCCGCAAGCTCCTCGTCGAGCCGGCCGACAGCGCCGACAGCGCGGACGGCGCGGCCCGCCCGGTGGAGCCCCTGGACACCGCCGTCTTCCGCGCCCTGCAGGCCCGCGACGCGATCGTCGGCCACGCCTGCGGGCCGAACGTCGTGGCGGAGTTCACCCGCCGCACGCTCGTGCTGGCCCGCGGCCCGCAGTGGGACGACGCGGTGAGCACCGCGCTGATCGGCGGCTGGGCCGATCCGCTGAACCACGGTGGCCGGATCGACGCCTCGGTGGTCGGGCGGATCAAGTCCGAGGCCGAGGCCCTGCACCGCGCCGCGGTCCCGGTCTGGCGGCGCCGGGTCCGCGGCTCGCGCGTGCTCCTGCTGGAGACGCCGATCGGCGACGGGCTGACCCTGCTCGACCTGGTCGCCGGCGAGCTGCGCATGGACGACCTGGTCTTCGAGGCCGCCTTCGACGACCCCCGGGTGGCCGCCGTGGTGGCCCAACTCACCCGCGCCGAACGCGCGGTGGCCATGGCCTGGGCGCATCCCTCGACCGGCAGCTGGGCCGAGGCCGCACGTTTCGCCGGCCGACCCGACCCGGAGGCCTTCGGCGAGCGCGTACGCCGTAAGCTCAAGCGCCTCGGCGACCGGTACACCGCCCGCACCCGCGCGGCCGCCACCACCGCGGACGGCACCACCGCGGACGGCACCACCGCGGACGGCCACCGGTGATCGACGCCCTCCGCACCGCGCTCCCCGCCTACCTCGCCGGCGTCGCCACCGCCGGCACCGTCGCCCTCCACGCCGCGCTCCTGCGCGCCCTCCGTTCCCGGCGCCGACGGCGGCGTCAGCGCGCGGCGTCCGACACCCTCACGAGCAGTCGAAGCGGTGCGCGAACGGGCGGTCCGGGCAGCGCGGGCAGGTGAACAGGTAGACGCCGCCCATGTCGCCGAGCATCAGGCCGGGCGCGCCCTGGACCAGGGTGCGCCGCTCGTAGGGCAGGTCCCAGACGGTGCCGGTGGCCGGGGTGTCCTCGATGGGCAGCCAGGCGCGCCAGCTCCCGCCGTCGAACTCGGCGCTGCCGATCGACAGCAGGTGCTCCATCCGGCGCTCGCACCCCGGGCAGTCCGGCCAGTCCGGCTCCTGGGTCCAGGTCGGGTAGCCGCCGGCCTTGATGCCGTCGGGGACCGAGAGGTGCCGCTGGTACGACCACCCGGTCTCCTCCTCGAGCCGGTCGAACCGCTCCCTGAGCCGCCCGTGCAGCTCGGCCGGCAGGTCCCAACTCGGGTACTCGGCCACGGGCTCCGGGTGCAGCACGCAGCGGTCCGGGAGGTAGTCCTCGGGCGCACCGTCGGGTCGGGGCGGGTCGGCCGGTGCGAGGTCGGGGCGGGATCCGTCCCACCAGTACACCGCGGGCCGCGGCGCGTAGTCCTCCTCGTGGTCGAACGGGCACCACAGCACCTGCACCACGTCCGTGCCCGCCGGGAACGGGAGTTCGGGCGCGTCGGCGGCGAACAGCTGCACCACCGGCACCAGCGGGATCGCCCCCGCCCCCTCCGGCGGCGCGTACCCCGCCCCCGGGTGCTCCTCCTCGCAGCGCGGCCACGCCTCACCGCGCGGCCACACCACCGGTCCCCCGACCGAGCTCTCCCGCTCCCCCGGCTCGCCCCGCCGCGGGTGCAGCCGCACCGCGTTCACCCGGTACGCGGCCAGTTCGGGAAACAGTTCCTCGACGTCGACCGGCCGAGGCGGTGTCGTGCGGACCATCGAAACGTACTCCTCGCTGACCGGCCGGACCTGACTGCTCGGCAGCGTAGTCCCACCCTCCGTCAGCCCGGCCCGCCGCCACCCGGAGCCGGCAGGTGCCGCCGGTGCCAGAACGGCCGGTCGGGCCAGCGTTGTTCGCGCGTGTAGTGGGTGCGGTGGTTGCGGAGGTAGTGGGCGCCGACGGCGGTGAGGGTGTCGGTGTAGGCGGGGAGCGCGTGCGGGTCGCCCGCGAGGTGCGCGTGGACGGCCCGGCCGGCGTGCAGGCCGGTGAAGAGGGCGGTGAGGATGCCCTGGGAGGAGAGCGGGTCGAACGCGGCGGCGGCGTCGCCCGCGGCGGTCCAGCCGTCGCCGTACGCGGTGTCGAGCCGGGCGGTGTGGGCGGGGGCTCGGCGCGGCCTGGCGTCCGGGGGCCACGGGTGGGCGGCGGCAAGGGAGTTGACGTGGCGGGTGGCGGCCAGCCGGGCCTCGAACCCGGGCCGCTCACGGCTCGCGCCGGGCAGGTCGGCGTCGGTGTACCAGGCGAGCAGGCGCCGTCCGGAGGGCAACGGCGCGGTGTACCACCAGCCGTCCGGGGCCGCCTCGACGGTGGTCGTGGTGTCGGCGGGCCGCGACGCGGGCGGGTCCAGCGTCAGGTGCACGGCGACCAGGCCGTCCCGGACCAGCCGCCGCGCCCCGCACGCGGTGGCGACGGCGGCGCGCCGGCCGGTCGCATCGACGATCCACCGGCAGCGCACGGCGCGCCGGTGCCCGTCGCCGCGCAGCTCGACCGTCCAGGTGCCGTCGGCCGCCCGGGCGGCGGGGCGAGCCACCGTCCGAGGGGCCAACCGGGCGCCCTGGGCGCGGGCCTGCGCGCGGAGCCGGCGGTCGAAGAGCGGCCGGTCGAGGTGCCAGCCGTGGCCGTGCGGGTCCAGGATGGCGTCGACCGCCCCGAGTTCGGGCGTCCCCCACGCGGAACGGTTGGCCGGGCACGGCAGGTGACCGTCCGTCAGGACCGCCGACGCACCGAGGTCGCCCAGCAGCACCCGGGCGACGGCGGGCAGCGCCTCGCCGACCGGGACGGGGCCGCGACCGGCGTCGGCGAGCAGCACCGTCCGCCCGGCCCGCACCAGCGCGAGCGCGGCCGCCGCCCCGGCGGGACCGCCGCCCGCCACCACCACGTCGTAGCACGGGAGTTCACCGCCGCCGACACCAACGCCCGCACCGACACCCGCGCCCGCGCCCGCACTCACTGACCGCCGCCCTCCGCCCGGCTGGCCCCGCCCCCGTTCGTGGACTCCTCGCCGAACGGGTCGAGCTTGTCGATGTAGCCGACGGCGATCTCGTGGGTGCCGTACCCGGTGCGCTCGGCGGTCTCCCCGAGCAGTCCGGCGTACGCGGCGGTGTCCAGGGCCGCGGCCTCGGGGACGTGCAGGGTGACCAGGTTGCGGTCGGGCGAGACGCCATCCAGCGGGAAGCCGGGGACGGACTCGACCTGCAGGACGTCGGGGAACCTGCCGTCGCCGACGGTGTACGGGCGGCGCTCGACGATGCCGAAGTGGTACCACTCGGCCACGGCCTGGGCCAGCTGGTCGCGGTACTCGCCGTGCAGTCCGCGCAGCCAGGAGGCCCGGCGGGCGAAGGCGTCCTCGCGTTCCTCGTCCGAACCTCCTTGGCCGTCCTCCTGGTTGACGATCCGGAAGTCGGCGTCGGTGAGCACGTGGTTGGGGACGCGGGCGGGCCAGAAGGTCGGCACGTGCGGGTCGTAGCGGCGGGTCGGCAGCGCCTGGGACTCGTAGCCGGAGCGGCAGCTGGCGGTGTCGGTCTGCCAGGGGATGGCCATCCAGCGGGTCAGGCCGCCGGGGGGGCTGGGCGTGCAGCGGGCCGTCGTCGCCGAGCGCGCGGGCGGTGGTGAGCTCGGGGCCGTAGTCGGGTTCGGGCTGGTCGTCGGGGCGGTGCCGGACGCGCAGCGGCTCCTCGTACAGGGTGGCGTGCCGGATCGGCCAGGTGACCTCGCAGCCGGGGTGGAAGGCGTCGGCGAGGCAGAAGTCGAGGGCGGCGCGGTCCAGCAGTCCCGGCTGGTCGGCGAGCGGCGCGTCCTCCAGGCGGTGCGGGAAGCCGGGCCAGGGGTCGGTGCTGAACTCGCCGTTGGACCAGGCCTCCAGCTGTCCGACCTGGGTGTCGGAGAGCGTCAGGTACTGCAGCGGGGACTTCGGCCGGCTGGCCATCGCGTCGCCGTAGAACCACGGCCACGGCTGGGGTGACAGGCCGTCACGGGCGTGGTCGCGCATGGCGGTGTAGACCTGCCGGCGCAGCTCGCGGTTGCGCTCGGCGGTGCTGGACAGGCGGTCCAGGTGCGCGGGGGCGAGGAAGTCCTCGGGGCCGCCGCGGCCGTAGTGGGTGGCGAACCCCTTGTTGACCCACTGGAGTTCGTGGAAGCGCCGGAGGAGTGGCTCGATGTCGCGGGCGAAGTTCACGGCCGGGTCGGCGGGGAGCCCGCCCGACCCGCGGAACAGGTCGTCGAGCAGGTCCCACAGGGTGCGCAGGGTCTTCACCTCGGGCGCGAAGTTGGGCGGGGCGACCACCACCCAGGCGCCGGTGACCGGGAGCTGCGCGCCGTTCAGCGTGACGGTCGCGGTGACCGGTCCGTCGGAGGTGTCGTCGTACCAGCCGTCGTTGTTGCCGAAGGACTGCAGTTGTTCGCCGCCGGGCGCGCCGGAGGTGCCGGCGCCGCCGAGGACGACGAGGCGGCCCTGGTCGTCGGTGTGCATGCGGCCCAGCGGCACGGGGACGCCGAGGAAGGTGCCGCCGGTGAACTCGACCTGGTCGGCGGTGCCGGCCCGCAGGGTCTTGCGGCCGGGGTCGATGACCAGGTGCTCGCGCTCGGTCTGCTTGGCGTTGCGGCGGGCGGACTTCATCCCGGCCATGTCGGGGATGTCGAAGGCGAGGTCGAAGTTGTACCAGGCGGCCTTCCGGTTGGCGACGTGCACGCCCCACTCGATGGCCACGCCCGGGTCGGCGGTGGTGAGTTCGCGCACCACGCGGCCCGCGGCGTCGTAGCCGTAGATCCGGAAGCGCGCCGCCTGCCGTTTGATCGCGCCGGTGTCGTCCTTGTGCGAGCCGGGCGCGGCCGGTTCGGGCGAGGGTGTCTCGGGGCCGTGGAACCAGCCGTCCGCCCGGGTGCTGTTGCCCACCCGGGCGACCCCGATCGCGGGGTGGATCTTCGCGAAGGCGATCTCGTCGGTCATCGGCGGTGAGTCCTCTCGTCGGTGGCGCGCACCCACCCTGACAGATCGAGTACGACCCATCGGCCCAGATCGCCGTCCCGGCCCCGGACTTCGCTCGATCGAGCGACACCAGGCCCGCCTGCGCAGGACGATTGCCCGTCAGCTCCATGCCCTGTGCGACGGGTTGACGGCGGAGCGGCGGTCCGCCAAGCTCCCAACCGTTCTCGCGGCGGCCGGCCGCGACCGGCCCCGCGGAGAACGACGATGCGCTTTTCGGGAATCGCCTGGACGGGGTCCGGCTACGAGGTCGCCGTGCTCGACGACGCGGGCCGTCCGGCCGCACCGGCGGCCCGCTTCGCGGCCGGCCGGCTCCGCGCGCTGACCGACCATCTCCTGGCTCTCCAGGGCGAGTTCGCGCGCGCGGGCGAGGAGCTGGCGACCGTCATCGACTCGACCAACGGGCTGCTCGACGGCGGTCTGCTGAACGCCGGCCTGCCGGTGTTCCGGGCCGACCCGTGGGTGCTCCCGGCCCGGCCGGCCTTCGGCTCCGTCCCGGCGGCGGAGCTGGCGGGCGCCGCGGTGCGCGACCCCGGCGCGGTCGTCCGGCTCGGCATCGCCACCGGCACGCTGGCCGGGCGGGCCGAGCAGGCGGTTGCGGACATCGACGCGGCCGCCGCCGACCTCGACCGGATGCGCCGCTCGGGCCGGTGCCTGTGGGAGGCCCGCTGCGAACGCCCGGTGGTGGCGCTGACCTTCGACGACGGCCCGAACCCCCCGCACACCGGGCGGATCCTGGACGTGCTCGACCGCTACGGGGTGCCCGCGACGTTCTTCTGCGTCGGCCTGCAGGCGCTGGCGCACCGCGCCGAGCTGGAGCGGATGGCCGCCGCCGGGCACCAGATCGCCAACCACACCTGGTCGCACCCGTACCTGCCGGACCTCTCCCGGGGCGAGCTGTTCGCCCAGCTGGAGCGCACCGACGAGGCGATCGCGCTGGCCGTCGGCGGGGACGGCCCGCGGATGTTCCGCCCGCCGTACGGCTCCCGCTCCCCCGAGGTACTGCACTGGCTGACCGAGCACGGGGCCACCGTGGTGCTCTGGGACGTCGAACCCGCCGACTGGTCGATGCCCGGCGCCGAGGCGATCAGCCGGGCCGTGTTGGACCAGGCCCGGCCCGGTTCGCTGATCCTGATGCACGACGGCGGCGGCGACCGCTCGCAGACCGCCGCCGCGCTGCCCGCCGTGATCGAGGGCCTGCTCGACCGGGGCTACGAGTTCGCCCGAGTCGACCGCCTGCCGCTCACCTGACGGCCCGGACCCGTCGGGCGACGGACCCTCAACTCCCCGCCACCGGGCCGGAGGACGCCCGGATCACCAGCTCGGGGTCGAAGAGCAGCTCCCCGGTGGGCGTGTCCCGGCCGCCCACCAGCGCCAGCACGCTGCGGCCGACCTCCAGCGCGAGGCGGTCGGTGGGCTGGCGCACGGTGGTCAGCGGCGGATCGGTGAACTCGGTGATCATGGTGCCGTCGTAGCCGACCACCGACACGTCGTCGGGGACCGAGCGGCCGAGCCGGCGCACGCCTCGGATGACGCCGAGCGCCATGTAGTCGCTGGCGGCGACGATCGCGGTCGCGCCCAGGCCGAGCAACGCGCCGGCGGCGGCCTGTCCGCCCTCGACGGTGTAGGACTGACGGATCACCAGGCGCTGGGCGTCCTCGATGCCGCGGCGGGCCATCGCGTCGATGAAGCCCTGCACCCGCCGGTCGGCCGGGTGGTTGCCCGAGGGTCCGGAGGCCATGCCGATGGCCCGGTGGCCGAGCCGGTGCAGGTGGTCCACGGCGAGCTCGGCGGCCAGCCGGTCGTCGGTGGAGAAGACGGGCACCGGCACGCCGTCCGCGAACTCGCCGTTGACGCCGAGGTAGGGGATGCGGCGCGAGCGCAGCATCTCGTAGATCTCGGTGTCCGCGCCCTCGACCGTGTTGGAGGCGGACAGGAACACCACCGCGGCGATGCCCTTGTCGATGATCGCGCCGATGTACTCGCGTTCCTGCACGCCGCCGGGGAAGGCCGGGCACAGCACCGTCTTGAGGCCGTGCGGGGCGAGCGCGGCCTCGATGCGCTCGGCGGCGTCGGCGAAGAACGGGTTGGAGACGTGCTCGGTGACCACGGCCACCAGTTGGCCCTGGACGGCGCGCTCGTACCCGAGTTCGCTCATCGCCCGCTCGACCGCGTCCCGGGTGGTCTTGGCGACGCCCTGACGCCGGTTGATCACCCGGCTGACCGTCGCCTCGCTCACGCCCGCGTGAGCGGCGATCTCGACGATGCCGACCTTCAACGTCCTCCCCTTCGCCTGACGGTCCGTCATGTTGTCCGTGTGCTCCACCGGGCCGCCTCACACCTTGCTTCGGATCCGGGCCAGACCCGTCCGCGGCACCTGGACGCTGCACAGGCCCGGGGCGAGGGTGGTCTGGACCCGCTCGATGATACGGCCGTCGGGGCCGTGCACCGTGATCTCGACCACGTGCGGCCCGTCCCGCACGTCCAGCACGACGCGGCTCGCGGCGCTTCCGTTGACCAGCACGGTTTCGGTGAACGCGGCGGGGGCGACGGGCACCGCCCGCTCGGTGTGCACGTCCAGCACGCAGGTGCCGTCGGCGACGGACTCCACCAGCGTGCACAGCTCGTCCGGGCGGCCGGGTTCCACCGTGCCGTCGAGCAGTTGCGGGCGCAGCCGCCGCCACTCGGCGAGCCAGAAGCGCAGCGCGTCGAGGTGCGCGTCGGGCAGGGTGTCGAGGCGGACCGAGACCTGCGGGACGGCGTGCAGGGCGCCGATCAGCTGGCGCGCGGCGCTCTCGACGGGGGCGCCGGCCGCCCACATCACGGGGTCGCTGTGCACGGCGCCGCCGACCGCGAGCAGCGCGGTGTCGAGGGTGCGCACCCGGTTGGCGGTGGAGTCGGCGGGGCAGTCGAAGGAGCGCAGCAGGTTGCCGAAGGCCGCCATGGCGGGGCCGACGTAGGGCTGGCGGAGCTCCAGCAGCAGGTCGGGGCGGACGGCTTCGAGCGCGGTGCGCAGCTCGGCGAGCAGCTGGAGCAGGGCGCGGCCGACGTCGGCGCCGCCGTCGTGGGCGTAGACCATCGCCTCCTCGAGGAAGTCGATCTTGAGGCCGTCGAGGCCGTAGTCGCGGACCAGGCGCACGCAGGTGTCGACGACGTGGGCGCGCACCTCGGGGTGGCGCGGGTCGAGGACGTGGGCGCCGGGGACGCCGGCGGCCCGGGGGGCGTGGCGCGCCCACCTGTCGTGGCAGTCGGCCTCGGGGCCGAGCAGCAGCGGGGCGACCCAGGCGAGGTAGCGCAGTCCGTTCGCCCGGACCTCGGCGACGTGGGCGGCGAGGTCGGGGAACTTGGTCGTGTCGGGGGTCCAGTCGCCGACGCCCGCGTAGCCGCGGCCGGCGGCGTGGCGCTGCCAGCCGTCGTCGAGGATGAGCGCGCCGAAGCCGAGGCCGGCGGCGAGCCGGGCCTGCGCGGCGACCTGGTCGGCGCTGACCGCCTGGTTGTAGGCGTACCAGGTGCAGTAGAGCGGGACGCGGGCGGCCTCCGGGACGGGCATGGTCGCGGTGTGCCGGGCGTACCAGGACCGCAGCGGGCGCAGCGCCGCGGCCACGGTCGGCGCGCGGGGCACCAGCAGCAGGCGGTGCGGCCGGTCGGCGGGCGGCAGGTGGAGGTGGACGACGTGGGTGTCGTTCTCCTCGGAGACGCCGTAGCGCAGGGCGACTTCGGGCACCGGGTCGGCGGTGGCGAAGGTGAGCAGGGTGGCGCCGGTGTGGTCGTAGAGGCTGCCGGCGGCCAGTCCCTTGACCAGGCTGACGGTGGCGCGGCCCGCCCAGTCGGCGACCAGGGTGCGGCGCCAGTCCGCGCCGGGGTGCCAGTAGCCGGCGGCGTCGCCGAGCGGGACGGACAGGCGCACCTCGACCGCGGCCCGGGGCGCGTCGATCCGCAGCACTCTGACGCCCGCTTCGGCGTCGTCCAGGCTCCATCCGGTGTCCGCGCCGTCGGCGAGGACGGCGATCTCGACGGTGTCGAGCAGCGGCGCGTACCTGGCCGGGGCGAGTTCGGCGGTGGTGACGGCCTCGGGGGCCAGGGGGGTCACGGTGGTTACTCCTTGACGGCGCCGGCCAGCAGGCCGGAGACGAAGTGGCGCTGGAGGGTGAGGAAGACGATCGCCATCGGGATCGCGGCGACGGCGGTGCCGGTGAGGATCGCGCCGTAGTCGGTGTCGGTGACGCCCTTGAGCGAGGCGAGGGCGACGGGGACGGTGAGCGAGGCGCTGTCGCGCAGCACGATCAGCGGCCAGACGAAGTCGTTCCACTGGAAGAGGAACAGGAAGATGCCGAGGGCGGCGAGGGCGGGGCGCATCGGCGGCAGCACGACCCGGACGAACAGCCGCAGTTCGCCGCAGCCGTCGATGCGGCCGGAGTCGAGCAGTTCGTCGGGGACGGCGCCCATCGACTGGCGCATCAGGAAGATCCCGAACGGCAGCGCCAGGTTGGGCAGGATCACCGCCTGATAGGTGTTCAGCCACTGCAGGTCCGCCATCAGCTTGAACAGCGGCACCAGCGTGACCTGGCCGGGCACGACCAGGCCCAGCATCAGCAGCCCGAACAGCGCGTCCCGGCCCTTGAAGCGGTACTTGGCGAAGGCGTAGCCGGCCAGCGTGCACACCGTGCCCGCGCACAGCGTGTAGATCGCCGCGATCGCCAGGGAGTTGAGCACCACCCGGCCGAACTGCGCGGTGTCCTGCAGGCTGCGCAGGTTGGCCGCGAGGTGGCCGCCGGGGGTGAGCGGCGGCGGGCTGTCGAAGATCTCGCCGCTGCTGTGGGTGGCGGCGACCACCAGCCAGTAGAACGGGAGCAGCACGGCCGCCAGGGCGATCGCCAGGCCCCAGCTGAGCGCGAGGCCGCGGCCCCGGGTGGTGCGCGTCATGACGGGTCTCCCAGCACCTTGAACTGGACCAGTCCGAGGATGCCGATCAGCACGGCCAGGGCGTAGGCGATGGCCGAGGCGTAGCCGAAGTCGAAGTAGCTGAAGGCGTTCTGGTACAGGTACACGCCGATGGTGAGGGTGGCGTTGTCCGGTCCGCCGTGGGTGAGGATGAACGGCTCGTCGAAGATCTGCAGGGTGCCGATGGTGGACAGCACGGTGGTGAGCAGCAGCGCGGGGCGCAGCCCGGGCAGGGTGACGTGCCGGAAGGAGCCCAGCGCGCCGGCCCCGTCGACGGCCGCGGCGTCGTACAGCTCGCGCGGGACGGTCTGCAGCCTGGCGAGCAGGATCACCGCGTTGTAGCCGGTGTAGTGCCAGGTCAGCGCGAGGGCGAGGGAGAGTTTCGCCCAGAGCGGGTCGGTCAGCCAGGGCACGGCGTCGACGCCGGCGAAGTGCAGCAGCCAGTTGACGAGCCCGTACTTCTCGTTCAGCAGCACGGAGAAGACCACGCCGTAGGCGACCAGGCCGGTGACCATGGGCAGGAAGAACCCCAGCCGGAACAGCGTCCGGCCGCGTAGCAGACGGGAGTTGAGGGCGACGGCGAGCCCGGTGGCGAGCGCCAGCATGACCGGGACCTGGATCACCAGGATGACGGCGGTGTTCTTCAGCGCCGTCCAGAACAGCGGGTCGTCCAGCAGCCGCGCGTAGTTGTCGGCGCCGACGAAGGTGTCGGCGCCGTCGACGGTCCGGTAGAGGCTCAGGACGAAGGACCAGGCGATCGGGTAGAGCTTGAACGCGGCGAACAGGGCGAGCGCGGGCAGCACGAAGGCGTACGGGGCGAGGCGGCGGCCGGTGCTCATCGGACGACCTTGCGGCCCGTCTGCTGGGCGAGCTGGTCGGCGGCCTGCCTGAGCACCTCGGCCGGGTCGGCGCCCTTGAGCAGCACCTTGGTCTGGGCGTCGGTGACGACCTTGAGCGCGCGGGCGTAGTCGGCGCTGTAGTTGTAGGCCGGGGACGGTGCCTGCAGGGCCGCCAGGAACACCTCGCCCTTCTGCCGGCCGGAGAAGAACGCGGACGGGGTGTGGAAGACCGGGTCGTCGTAGGCCTTCATCAGGGCCGGGGCGATGCCCTTGTCCTGGTAGATCCGCACCTGCGAGGCGGGGCGGGTGAGGGCGAACTCGACGAACTTCCAGGCGGCGGCCTGCTGCTTGCTGCTGCCGGCGACGGCCAGGTGGGTGGAGTTGACGGTGGCGGCGGTGCTGCCGCCGCGGCGCACGGCCGGGGGCAGCCGCACGCCCCACTTGCCCTTCTCCTCCGGCACGTTCTCCTCGATGATCCCGCCGAACCAGGTCGGCCAGGGCAGGACGGCGGCGGTGCCGGCCTTGATCGAGGCGATCAGCGCGTTCCATCCGCCGGAGAGGTCGCTGACCAGCCCGGCGTCGTTGAGCTGCTTGATGATCGTCATCGCCTTGACGGCCTCGGGCGAGTCGAGGGTGATCGCGCCGTCGAGGTTGAAGTAGAAGACCCCCTGGAGCTGGAGCAGCATCTGGAAGAAGTTGGCGGCGTCCGCCTGGGAGGCCGGCTTGTCGATGCCGAGCAGGTACTTCCCGGTCTTCGCCTTGATGACCTTGCCGGCCTCGATCGTGTCGTCCCAGGTGTCGAGGGACTTCACGTCCACCCCGGCCTGTTCGAACACGTCGGCGCGGTAGTAGAAGCCCGCCGAGTTGGCCTCCCACGGCAGGGCGTTGACCCGGCCGCCCCGGCCGGAGACGGTGGCCCACAGGCCCTGCGCGAAGGCGTCCCGGTACTGGTTCGCGCCGAGCTTGCCGAGGTCGGCCAGGCCGTTGGGGAACTTCTCGACGTAGCCGGGCAGGTAGTCGACGCCGATGTGCAGCACGTCCGCGAGGCCGGTGCCGCCGGCCGCCAGGCCGGTGGTGATCTTGTCCCAGATGGCCGGGTTGCCGATGTCCTCGACCGTCACCTTGATGTCCGGGTACTGGGCGTTGAACGCCGGTGTCAGCGCCTTCAGTTCCGCCGCCGGGCCGGCCCAGCTCCACACCGTGATCTCGCCCCGGTCGGGGGACCCGGCGCCGCCGGATCCGGTCCCGCCCGAGCCGCTGCAGGCCGTCAGGCCGGTCAGTCCGGCGCCCGCGGCGAGGGCGCCGCCCGCTCTCAGGATGCCCCGACGAGAGATGTCCATGTCCTACCCCCTTGCTCAGGTCGCCCGGCGGCGACTGGCGACTTCATCGACCTGCACGACTCCGCCAAGCCCAACGGCGTCGCCGAGGGCACCGGCCTCGGCATCTTCTCCGGCGCGGCCAGCTACGACGAGACCGGCGACGACCACTTCGCCGAGGCCGGCGACTCCATCGCCTCGCAGTACCAGGCCTTCCTCGCCATGGCCGACCTCGCCGCCGGCCGGGGCGACAGCGCGCTCTCCGCCCAGTACGCGCGGCAGGCCGCCGACCTGAAGACGTACTTCAACACCACCTGGAGCGGGACCGGCACGGGCGCCGACATGGTCCGCGGCTACAGCACCAGCGGCGCCGCGATCACCGGCTGGGGCCGGGAGAACAGCTGGTTCATGCCGATGAAGCACCTGGTCGACGCCGGGCCCCGCAACGACGCCTACCTCGACTACATCGACCAGCAGTCCGCCGGCAGCGACCGGCCCACCAACATCGAGGCCTACACCTACCTGCCCGACACCTTCTTCGCCTACAACCGCAACGACACCGCCTGGAAGTGGATGCAGTACGTCTACGACCGGCGCGACGACCAGCACGTGGTCACCCGGCAGGGCCCCAACGGCGACTACCCCGAGGTCTCCTTCACCCTGGTCGGCCAGACCGTCGAGGGCCTGCTCGGCGTCGACCCGAACGCCCCCGCCCGCACCCTGACCACCGCCTCCCACCTGCCCACCGGCACGGACTGGCTGCAGATCGACGACCTGGCGATCGGTCACAACACCTTCCGCCTGCGCCACGACGGTGCGACGAAGTCCACCCTCACCAACACCGCCGGCACCGACGCCTACACCTGGGAAGCCCGGATCCCCGGCAGCCACCCCACGCTCACCGTCAACGGCGTCCCGCAGCCCGCCGCCACCAGGACCGTCGACGGCACCGTCTACAGCTACGCCACCGTCACCGTCACGCCCGGTGCGACCGCCACCGTCCAGGCCCCGTAGCACACCTGACGGACCGTCAGCGGCGGCCGGGGAGCGCTGCGCTCCGGCCGCCCCGCCCGCCGGTCAGGCCGCGGCGAGCCAGGTGCCGAGCGCCTCGTGCAGCCCCTCGGCCGTGTCGCCCTGCCAGGCGACGTAGCAGTCGGGGCGCAGCAGCATCGCGGTGTCGAGCTGCGGGACGGTCACGGTGTCGACGTGCGTCGCCCAGCGGCCGGCGTCCAGGGTGCCGGTGGGGTCGAGCAGCAACGGGCGGGCGGTGCGGGTGAGTTCGCGCAGGCCCGGCAGGTCCGGGGCCCAGCGGCCGACCAGCGGGCCGGTCGCCCGGCCCATGGGGTAGTGGACGTCCGCACCGGCCAGCAGGTCGGCGAGGTGCTGACGGGTCGTCGGCTGGGCGATCAGCTCGCCGAGGAGTTCCCGCAGCGCGGTGACGTCGCCGCCGGGGCGGACCAGCAGCGTCTGCGCCTGGGTGTGCATGGCCACCCGCCGTGCCACCGGCGACCGTTCCGCCTCGTAGCTGTCCAGCAGACCCTCGGGCGCGTGGCCGTGCACCGCCGCGGCGAGCTTCCAGCCGAGGTTGACCGCGTCCTGCAGGCCCAGGTTGAGTCCGGGGCCGCCGATCGCCGAGTGCACGTGCGCGGCGTCCCCGAGCAGGAACACCCGGCCCGCCCGGTAGCGCGCCGCGATCCGGGTGTTGCCGCCGAACAGCCGGCGCATCAGGTGCGGGCCCTCCCCGGTCGGCACGCCCAGCGGCACGTCCGCCCCGAGCACCCGCCCGACGCTGGCCCGCAGCTCGTCCAACGAGGCCTCGCCCTCGGCCGGTTGGTCCCACTCCACGGTGGAGAGCAGCGGGGTGCGGCCCGGGAACGGCGCCCAGGCGACCAGGCCGCGTTCGGTGCGCAGGTGCCGGAACGGCGGGACCACGCCGAACCCGGGCACGATCAGCCCGCCGTCGGGGCCGACCTGCTCCGGCGTGACGCCCACGTGGCCGGTCCGCGACACCGAGTCGTCGGTGGTCACGCCGGGGAAGTCGATCCCGGCGAGCCTGCGGACGGCGCTGCGCCCGCCGTCGGCGCCGACCAGGTACGCCGCCTCGACCGGCTCCCGTCCGCGCAGCTCGATCGTCACCGACGTCGGACCCTGCGTCAGGCCGACCACCTCGTGGCCGCGGCGGACCTCGACGCCGAGTTCCGCGGCGCGTTCGGCCAGCATCTGCTCGATCCGCCGCTGCGGCACCGGCAGGACGTACAGCGGGTTCTCCGGCAGGTCGCTGAGGTCGAGCGGGAACGCCCCGAAGACGAAGCCGGGCGTCGGCTCGGGTATCGCCCCGGGCGCGGTCAGCCGCTCGTACAGGCCGCGCCGGTCGAGCATCCGGACCACCTGCCCGACCAGCCCGTTGGCGCGCTGTTCCTCGGACGGTTCGGCCAGGCGTTCCAGCACCAGCGGGCGCACGCCCGCCAGGGCGAGCTCGCAGGCCAGCATCAGGCCGTTGGGTCCGGCGCCCGCGATGGCGACGTCGATCATGATCAGACTCCTTTTCGGGCAGGGGACACCGGCCCGACGGCCTGCCGGGCTGCGCGTGTCCGCCCTGCGGAAGGACCGGGTGGATCGCCGGGAGGGGGATGTGCCGAGGGGAGGGACTACGGAGTCGCCAGGCCCGCCTCGAACTGCGCGAGGGCGTCCGCGAGCAGGTCCGGCACGGCCACCGGCGGATCGGTGCGCAGGTGGTGGGCGACGGCGGTGTTGGTCGCGGCCATCACGGCGGACGCGACGAGGTGCGGGTGGAGGTCGCGTCGGAGGTCGGCGCCGGTGCGGTCGGCGACGGCCGCGGCGATCTCCGCCTCCGCGATCGCCCCGGCCCGCAGCATCTCGCCCTGCAGGGCCGGTTCGGCCATCAGCACGCGCACGCCCGCGGTCCACTTCGCCACGTCGGACACCGGGTCGGCGGTCGACGGGGCGTCAGGCGCGAACTGCCGCAGCGCCGCCCGGGTGACCGCCTCCCACAGCGGCTCGTCGGGCTGCTCGCGCAGCGCCTCCGCGACCCGCAGGCAGCGGTCCAGGTGGCGGGCGGCGATCGCCTCGCCCTTGCTGGAGAAGTAGTTGTTGAACGTCCGCGGCGAGACGCCGGCGGCCTCGGCGATGTCCTCGACCCGGACGTGCTCGAACCCCCGCTCCACGGCCAGCCGGATCGCCGCCCAGCTGAGCGCGGCGCGCGTCTCGGCCTTCTTCCGCTCTCGCAACCCCATGGCTCGACAGTAGCAAAACTTGCGGGGCGCGCAAAGATGCGTGCCCCGCAAGTTTTATCAGGCCGGTTCGGACCCCTTCACCGCACGGCGCTCAGGTGGGCGAAGACCACGGTGTTCGCCTGGTAGCCGGTGTGCGGGCTGTACTGGCCGCCGCAGGTGATGAGGCGCAGCTCGGGTCGGCCGTCGCTGCGGTAGACCTCGTTGTCGGGGAAGGCGTCCTTGGGATAGCTGCGGACGTCGTCGACGGTGAAGACCGCCGTGGCGCGGTCCTCGCGGGTGATCTCGACGTCCAGGCCCTTGCGCAGCAAGCCGAGCCGATAGAAGACGGCCGGTCCGGCCCGGTTGTCGACGTGTCCGACCACGACCGCGGTGCCGGCCGCGCCCGGGGCGGTGCCGTCCTGGTACCACCCGGCGAGGTTGCGCGCGGTGGCCGGCGGGCTGGCGAGCCGGCCCCCCTCGTCGAGGTGCAGGCCCGTGAAGGGGGCGTCCACCTTGAGCGACGGGATGCGGATGCGGCGCGGCGGCGACGCGGCGAGCGGGGCGTGCGGGCTGGCGGTCGGGGCCGCCGGAGCGGCCGGCGTGCCGTCGGCGCGCGGCGGGTCGGCCGGGTGGGACGTGGTCAGGCCGTCGTCCACCAGCCAGGCTCCGCAGAGGATGGCGGCGGCCACCGTGGCGGCCGCCGCCCGGATCCGGCGGGGTCGCCGATCAGCGCGCATCGGTGTTGCGGTGACGGCGGTAAGTCCGCACGCCGAACCACAGAGCGCCGACCCCCAGCAGGCCGCCGATCGCGATCTCCGTGGGGCTCACCTCGTCGACGGACCCGCCCGCACCGGCCTCGACCCCGCCGTGCGGAGCCGGCGCCAGGGACGACGGCGGCCCGGAGCGCGTCGGCGACGGGGAGGTCGACGCCGACGGGCTCGAGTGCTGGCTCGGCGAGGCGCTCGCGGACGAGCTCGGCGAGGCACTGGCGGACGGGCTGGGCGAGGGGCTCGGCGAGGTGCAGTCGACGGTGAAGACCTTGTGCTTGGCCTCGCCCTGCTCCCCGGCGAACGTCCAGTCCAGCTTGTAGTGCCCGCTGGGCAGGCTGTAGTTGGCGGTGTGCCCGACCCCCGTGGTCAGCACGATGCTGCCCGACTGGACGAGCGCGGTGCCGGTGGGCGGCTGCTGGCTGATCTGCCAGCTCACCAGCTGGATGGTGTCGAAGTTGAAGGCGTCCAGGTAGAACTGACACACCTTCGGGTCGTCGCGCTGGTTGTCCACCGCGGTGGTCGAGTCGTGGATCTTCACGTCGCCGTTGTCGCCGGGCGCCGCACTGGCGGGCCCGGCCAGGGCGAGCGGGGCCACCGCCAGGGCGGCGGCACACGCAAGGACCGAGCCCTTGCTGACGCGTCGGCGGGTGGACGAGGCGATGGACATACGGGGCTCCCAGTGGCGACGGCACAACCGGTCAGACGGGTTGCGGCCATCGTCACTCGCCCGGGCCGCCGTCGCCGGACGCGCGGCCCGGGCGGGCCCCACTTTCACCGCTTCGGCCCACCACCGCCGGGTTCTGACGAACCCTCAGCATCCAGCCGGGTCAGCGCGGGGCGAGCCCCGCGAGGATCAGGTCGACGACGGCGTCGAGGTCGGCGTCGTTGCCCGGCAGGGTCCAGTCGGCGGAGTGCGCCGGGTGGTGGAAGCGGGCCGTGGCCTGGAAGACCGCGCGGCCCGCGGTGGCCGGGTCGGCGGCGGTGAGCTCGCCCGCCGCGACGCCCGCCGCGATGATCCGGGTGAGCTGCCCGGCCAGCTCGTCCTCGTGCGCGGTGACGATGCCGGTCTGGTCGCCGACCAGCTGCCGGAACGTGTGGTGCAGCTCCGGGTCGTCGGCGGCGTAGCGGCGCTTGGTCGCGTTGAGTGCGCGGACCCACCGACGCAGCCGCTCGGGGGCCGGGACCGACGCGTCGTCCGCGATCGCGGCCATCGGCACCGAGGTGCGCAGCAGCCAGCGTTCGGCGACCGCCTCGCGCAGTGCGGCCTTGGTGGCGAAGTGCCGGTAGACGGTGCCGTGGCTGACGCCGAGCGCGCGGGCGACGTCCACCACGGTCGCCTTCGCGGGGCCGTAGCGTCGCAGGACGTCCTCGGCGGTGTCGAGGACGCGCTCGGCGGTCAGCTGTTCGGTCATGGCCCCGAGGTTATCGTTCACCGTCTCGTCGTTCGCTGTCGAGCATGCGCATCTGGGCCGGGTCGTAGCGCTCGCCGATCGCGGCGTCCGCGGGGACCGCCGCCTCGATGGCGGCGAGGTCGGCCGGGGTGAGCGATACGTCGAGGGCGCCGAGCGCCTCGGTGAGGCGGTCGCGGCGGCGTGCGCCGATCAGCGGGACGAGGCCGTCGCCGCGGCCGAGCACCCAGGCGATGGCGAGTTGGGCGACCGTCACGCCCTTCTCCGCCGCGATCTTCCGCAGCGCCTCGACGAGGGCGAGGTTGTGGTCGAGGGCGTCGCCGCTGAACCGCGGCAGGTGGGAGCGGAAGTCGCCGGCCGTGGCCTGCGGCTTCCAGTGCCCGCTGATCAGGCCGCGTGACAGCACGCCGTAGGCGGTGACGGCGACGCCCAGCTCGTTCGCGGTGGGCAGGATGTCCTGCTCGATGCCGCGCGAGATCAGCGAGTACTCGATCTGGACGTCGGTGATCGGGTGGACGGCGTGGGCGCGGCGCAGCGTCTGCGCGCCGACCTCGGACAGGCCGATGTGGCGGATCCAGCCCTTGTCGACCAGCTCGGCGAGGGTGCCGACGACGTCCTCGATCGGGAACTCGGGGCTGATCCGGGCGGGCCGGTAGACGTCGATGTGGTCCACGCCGAGCCGCTGCAGGCTGTACGCCACGAAGTTCTTGATCGCGGCGGGGCGCAGGTCGACGCCGTGGAAACCGCCGTCCGCGTCGCGCAGCGCACCGAACTTGACGCTGATGACCGCCCGGTCGCGGTCACGGCCGCGCAGCGCCTCCTGGAGCAGCATCTCGTTGTGCCCCATGCCGTAGAAGTCGCCGGTGTCGAGCAGCGTCACGCCTTGGTCGAGGGCGGCGTGCACGGTGGCGATGCTCTCGGCCCGGTCGGACGGGCCGTACATGCCGGACATCCCCATGAGTCCCAGGCCCAGCCGTGAGACGGACGGACCGGCGGTGCCGAGCTTCGTGTTCTCCATGGCTCCACCGTACGACAATGGACTGACAGATTTCAATATCTGTCAGTCCATCTCTCCTCGAGACCTTCCCGCACGGGCCCCTCCCCTGACCGGGCCGGAGGCGGACATTGCTCACATAATGGTCCGTATGGCTGACAAGACGAGCAGTTCGGGGCGTCCGCCGACGGTCAACGTCCGCGGCCGCGACGTCCGCATCCGCACCATCGCGTTCGCCGTGCTCGCGGTGCTGGCGATCTGGTTCATCGCCGTCAACACCGCCTCGGTGCAGATCCGCCTCTGGATCCCGACCGTCACCCTCCCGCTCTGGCTGGTCCTGCTGGTCACGCTCCTGGTGGGCATGGCCCTGGGCTGGCTGCTCGCCCGCCGCCGCGCCAAGGGCTGACCGCGCCGGCAGCCCGCCGGCCCGGGAACGGGAAGGGGCGCAAGCCCACCGCCGAGGAGAGGACGCCAGGATGTTCGAGGAACGACGGGCCCGTCGACAGGCCAACGACGCGTTCGAGCACGGCGAGGGCGTGACCCGCTACCGGATGCGGCAGAAGGTGCTCGCGATCGGTGACGACTTCTGGATCGACGACGACTCCGGTGACCACGTGTACAAGGTCGACGGCAAGGCGCTGCGGATGCGCAAGACCTTCGCCATCAAGGACCGCACGGGCCACAAGGTCGCCACCGTGCAGAGCCGCCCGCTGCGGATCAAGGACTCGATGGAGATCGAGGACGCCGACGGCCATCGCGTCGCCATGGTGAAGAAGGCCCTGGTCGGCCCGGTCCGCGACCGCTGGCGGATCCAGCAGGAGGACGGCCCGGAGCTGCGGTGCCACGGCAACGTGCTGGACCACGAGTACACGATCGAGCGCGACGGCATCAAGGTCGCCGAGGTCTCGAAGAAGTGGTTCCGGGTCCGCGACACCTACGGCATCGACGTCGGCCCCGACACCGACCACGCGACCGTGCTGGCCGCCGCGATCGCCATCGACACCATGTCCCACCCGGGCGACTGACGGCCGGCCGACGCGGCGGACCGGTCAGCGGTCCGTCAGCGCTCCGGTCAGCGGTCCGCCGCGAGCAGGCCCCGGTCGGCGAGCACCGGGAGCAGGCCCTCGCCGACCCGGTAGGCCTCCTCCAGGTGGGGCACCCCGGACAGGATGAACTCGTCGACGCCCAGCCGGTGGTACTCCTCGATCCGGTCGGCGACCTCCTGGTGGCTGCCCACCAGCGCGGTGCCCGCGCCGCCGCGCACCAGGCCGAAGCCGGCCCACAGGTTCGGGTACACCTCCAGCCGGTCGGCCGACCCGCCGTGTAGTTCCCGCATCCGCCGCTGACCTTCCGACTCGCTGCGGGCGAGGGCGAGTTGGGTCTCGCGGATGCGGTCCGGGCCCATGCCCGCGAGCAGCCGGTCGGCCTCGGCCCAGGCCTCGGCGGAGGTGTCCCGGGTGATGGTGTGCAGCCGGACGCCGAACCGGGGGGTGCGCCCGTGCGCGGCCGCCAGCGACCGGATCCGCTCGTTCTTCGCCGCCACCTGCGCGGGTGGCTCCCCCCAGGTGAGGTACACGTCGGCGTGCCGGGCGGCGACCTGCTCCGCCGCCGCCGACGAACCGCCGAAGTACACCGGCGGCACCGGGTCCGGCAGCCGGGTCAGCCGGGCGCCCGCCACCCGCAGGTGCGGGCCCTCGTGGTCGACCCGCTCGCCGCGCCACAGCCGCCCGGTCACCGACAGGAACTCCCCCGCGCGCGCGTACCGCCCGTCCTTGTCGAGGAAGTCGCCGTACGCCCGCTGCTCCTGCGACTCGCCGCCGGTCACCACGTTCAGCGCCAGCCGGCCGCCGGACAGGTTCTGGTAGGTCGCCGCCATCTGGGCCGCCAGGGTCGGCGAGACCAGGCCGGGCCGGAACGCCACCAGGAAGGTCAGCCGTTCGGTCTGGCCGGTGAGCATCGCGGTGGTCAGCCAGGCGTCCTCGCACCACGGCCCGGTCGGGGTCAACACCCCGGTGAAGCCGAGCTGTTCGGCCGCCCGGGCGATCTGGCCCAGGTAGCCGAGGGACGGCGGCCGGTCCGAGCCGGACGCCCCCGGCGTGGAGCCGTGGCCCCCGCCGACCACCTGGCGGCTGTCGCCGGTGGTCGGCAGGAACCAGTGCACGGTCAGCGCCACGTGCCCTCCCCCGAGGACGGTGCGAACCCGCCGAACCCGCCGTCGTGGTGCAGCAGCGGATCCCCGCCCGGCGCGTCCGCGGCGACCACCTCGCCCACCACCAGCAGGTGGTCGCCGACCTGGTGCAGCCCCACCCGACGGGCCGTCAGCCACGCGGCGGCGCCGTCCAGCAGCGGCGTGCCGTGCGGTCCGGTGCTCCACGGCACCCCGGCGAACCGGTCGGTGCCGCTGCGGGCGAACGCCCGGGCCAGCTCCTCCTGCTCGCGGCGCAGCACGTGCACGGTGAACGCCTCGGCCGCACGCACGGCCGGCGCCGTGGACGCCCCCTCGGCGAGGTAGAAGGAGACCAGCGCGGGCTCCAGGCTCACCGAGGTGAACGAGGTGGCGGTGAACCCGGCCGGTCCGGGCACGGTGATCACCACCACCCCGGACGCGTGCCGGCGCAGGGTGCGGCGCAGCAGGTCGGCGGGCGTCGCGGTGGACGGTCGTTCGTCGAGCGTCGTCATGATCGCGGTCCTTTCCGGGGACGGACGGGGACGGTGGGGACGGGGTGCGGACGGGTGTCAGACGGGCGCCGCGGCCGGGTCGGGGGTGAGCGGGGTGAGCAGGTGGGGCGGGGCGGGCGGCCGGTCGAGGCCGGCCCGCAGCTGCTCCAGCCACAGCACGGTGCGGGCGGCGACGCTGCGGTGGGCGGCGTCGTTGAACACGTCGTGGCGACCGTCGGCCACCACCACCGCGTCCACGAACGGCAGCCGCACCGCGAGTTCCCGCAGCGCGCCGACCGGCGCGACCGGGTCGGCCAGCCCGTGGAACGCCAGCACCGGGACCGCCGGACGGCTCTCCGCCGCCGCGGCGGCCAGCGCGGCGGGCACCGGGTCGAGCAGCGCGCCGGGCCGGAAGGCGGGATCGGCGGCCAGCAGCCCGCGGTGGACGGGGCACGCGGTCCGCGCGGACAGCTCGTCCCCCGTCCAGTCGGACGCTCCGCCTCCCGGCAGCCCGCCCAGCAACAGCCCGTCCGGGCGGACCGCCTCGGCGAGCACCAGCGCGAGCAGCGCCCCGAGATCGGACCCCGCCAGCACCACCGGCCCCCCACCCGCCTGCTCGGCCCGGGCCCGCGCGAACACGGCGGCCGCGCGCCCGGACGCAACGCCTGCCGGGACCGGGACATGACGGTCCGTCGGCGCCGGGCTCCGGGACGCTCCGGGTCGGTGAGCGCGCGCCGCATACGCGGAGCCGGGGCCGGAATCGGAACCGTCCCCGTGGCCCACGCCGGAGCCGGAGTTCTGACGGTCCGTCGGCTCCGTGCCCGACGGGGCGTCGTGGCGCGGGTCCGCCGGGGACGGCCCTGCGGTGGCGGGGACGAGCAGGCGGTAGCCGTCGAAGGCCAGCCGTCGGCCGAACCGGGCGTACACGCCCGGGTGTTCGCCTCGGCCGGGGAGCAGGACCACGGTGCCCCGGACGGCCGTGCCGGGGGCGGGCTCCCAGTGGCCGTCCGGCACCGCCGCCGGGCCGGGCCCGGCGGCGGTGGGAGCGGGCGCGGTCATCGGGCGCCGGCCGTGGCCGGGACGGCGGCGGTCGCGGCGGCGTCCCGGCGGGCGACCTCCTGGCGGACCAGCGGCAGCAGTTCGCGGCCGTAGTCGATCGCGTCGTCCAGCGGGTCGTAGCCGCGGATCAGCAGCGTGGTGGCGCCGATGTCCACGTAGTCCAGCAGGGCCTGCGCCACCGTCTCCGGGGATCCCACCAGCGCGGTGGAGTTCCCGGCGGCGCCGGTGGCCTTCGCGGTGGCCGTCCACAGCGCCCGGTCGTGCCGGTCGCCCTTGGCGGCGGCGGCGAGCAGCCGCTGCGAGCCGACGTTCTGCGGCGCCGCGCCGGGGCCGACCGGCAGCACCGCCCGCAGGCCGCCGAACGCGTCGCCGCGCCGCTCGATGGTGCCCAGGATGCCCCGGGCCCGCTCCCACGCCTCCTCGTCGGTGCGGCCCAGGATCGGCCGGAAGGAGACGCTGATGCCCGGCACGTCCTCGCGTCCGGCGGCCGCGGCGGCGGCCCGCACCCGGTCGATCTGCTCGGCGGTCTCGGCGAGCGGCTCGCCCCACAGCGCGAAGGTGTCGGCGTGCTTGCCGCCCACCCGGTAGGCGGCCTCGGAGGACCCGCCGAAGTACAGCGGGATGCGCGGTTGCTGCACCGGCCGCACCTCGGAGTGGAAGTCGGCGAGCCGGTAGTGGGAGCCCTCGTGGTCGAACGGCGCGTCCTCGGTCCAGGCCTTCTTCACCACCGTCAGGTAGTCGTCGGTGCGGGCGTAGCGCTCGTCCTTGGTCAGGTAGTCGCCGTCGCGGCGCTGCTCGGCGTCGTGGCCGCCGGTGATGATGTGCACCGCGACCCGGCCGCCGGAGAACTGGTCGAGGGTGGCGAAGGTGCGGGCCGCGACGGTCGGGGCGAGGAAGCCGGGGCGGTGCGCCACCAGCAGGCCCAGCCGCTCGGTGTGCGCGGCGGCGAACGCCGCGACCTGGTTGGGGTCCGGGCTGGCCGAGGACTGGGCGATCAGGATCCGGTCGAAGCCGGCCTGCTCGTGCGCCTGGGCGAACCGGCGGGTGTAGTCGACGTCCACCACCGGGCCGGCGGCCGGGCGGGTCTCGGAGACGTCGTGGGTGGAGATCATGCCGACGAACTCGACGGGCATGGCAGTGGTCCTCTCGGTTGATGCGGTTCGGGGGAAGGGAAGTTGGTGGCCGGTCAGACCGGGCGGCTCCGGCCGAGGGCGGTGCGGTCCGCGGCGAGCAGCACCGAGTCGTCCTGCGGGGTGTGGACGCGGGCGCACAGCACGTCGCGCAGGTGGCGCTCCAGCGGGTGACGGCGGGTCAGGCCGTGGTTGCCGACCAGGGCCACCGCCTGCTGGACGGTGTCGATCGCGGCCCGGGTGCCGAGGACCTTCGCGCCGCCCGCCTGCTCGGCGGCGCCGGGCTCGCCCGCGTCGACGGCCGCGGCGAGCACGTCGACCAGCCGGTTCGCTCCGGCCAGCGCGACCTCGATCTCGCCGACGGCGCTATGGAAGCGGGGCAGCGAGGCCAGCGGCGCGCCGAGCGCGCTCGGGGTCCGCTCGTGCAGGAAGCCGAGCAGCCAGTCCCGGGCGGCGCCCGCGACGCCCAGGTACAGCGCGGCCAGGCCGAGGCTGTTCCAGGCGCCGCCGACGGGGTCGCGCCCGCCGTCCGCGCCGGGGCGGGACAGTCCGGCGACCCGGTCGCCCGGGACGGGGACGGCCTCGAACCGGACGTCGTCGCTGCGCGAGGCGCGCAGGCCCAGGTGGTCCCAGACCGGGTCGACGGTGACGCCCGGGCTGCCGGCCCGGACCAGGAACGAGCCGACCCGGGGCCGTTCCTCGTCGGTGGCGGCCCACACCAGCAGCCAGTCCAGCAGGCACGCGCCGGTCGAGTAGATCTTGCGGCCGGTCAGCTCCCAGCCGTCGCCGCGGCGCCGGGCCGTGGTCGCGGGCAGGCCGCCGCGGACCGGGCTGCCGAGTTCGGGTTCCACCCGCAGGGCGTTCACCAGGACCGGGCGGCGCGCGGACTCGGCGAGCAGGTCGGCGAGCGGTCCGGCCGGCCAGTGCGGGGCGCGGGCCTCCGCGGCGTGGGTGAACAGCGTCATCGCGGCGATCAGCGCCACCGCCGGGTCGCCCGCGCCGAGCGCCCGCAGGATCCGCACGGTGTCCGCGAGACCGGCCCCGGGGCCGCCGTGCCGGGCGGCCACCGTCGCGGTCAACAGGCCTGCCCCGTGGACGAGTTCGAAGTCCGCGAGCGGCAGCTCGGCGTCCCGGTCGTGCGCGGCGGCGCAGGCGGCCAGGGCCGCCGTCAGCTCCGGCAGCCGGTCCAGCGCGGGGGCCGGGAACCCGGGCGGGGCGACGGGCGGGGCGAAGACGGTCATCGGGCGGCCCTCCGGGGCGGGGTGTGGGTCGGTGCGAGACGGACGGACTGACGGGCCGTCAGGTACGACGGGGCGGGACGGGCCGTCAGGACGGCAGGTGCGCACGCCAGTCGGCGGCTCGGTGGCAGGCCACGGTCCGGCCCGGGAGCGGGGTGGTGTCGGTCGGGCGGGGTGCGCAGGCGGCGTCGGCGAACGGGCAGCGGTGGGCGAAGGCGCAGGCGGAGCGGTCCGGCCGGTCGGGCGCCGGGCCGCGCAGCACGGCGAGTTCGGCGCGCCGAGCCGCACCGCCGCCGGGGGCGGAGGCCGCCAGCAGCGCCGTGTAGGGGTGCAGCGGGCGGCGCAGGACCTCGGTGGCGGGACCGCTCTCCACGATCCGTCCCCGGTAGAGCACCGCCAGCCGGTCGGCGACGCCGGCCAGTGACTCCAGGTCGTGCGAGATCAGCACCACCGCGAGGTCGAGTTCCCGGCGCAGGTCGTCGAGCAGCCGCAGCACGTGGTTGCGGTTGGACGCGTCCAGTGCGGACACCGGCTCGTCGGCGAGCAGCAGCCGTGGACGGGTGACGATCGCCCGGGCCAGCGCGACGCGTTGGCGCTGGCCGCCGGAGAGCAGTCCCGGCCGGCGGTCGGCGAGCGCGTGGTCCAGGCCCACCAGGTCGAGTGCCTCCAGCACCCGCGGCCGGCGTTCGGCGGCCCGGACGCCGGCCACCGCCAGCGGCTGGCCCACCAGCCGGAGCACCGTCAGGTCCGGGTCCAGCGAGCGCAGCGGGTCCTGGAACATGTACTGCACAGCCCCGGCCCGCCGGACCTCGCGCAGCGCCCGGCCGCGCAGCCCGGCCCGGTCCCGTCCGTCCACGGCGATCCGGCCCGCGACGACCGGCGCCAGCCCCACCACCGCCCGCGCCAGGGTGGTCTTCCCGGAGCCGGTCTCCCCGATCACCCCGAGGATCTCCCCGGCCCGCACCTCCACGTCCACCCCGTCGAGCACGGGCACGCCCCGGTCGAACTCCACTTCCAGGGACCGCACTTCTAGCAACGCAGTCATGACTCGGCACCTCCGGGACGGTTGGGCGGAACGGATCTTGGGGAGCCAGGCCCCGATCTCGCTGACGGGTCCTCACTTCGCGTGCAGACAGCGGACCTTGCGGCCGTCGGCGCGCGGGATCAGGGCGATCGGGGCGAGGCGGCAGGCCTCGGTCGCGTACGCGCAGCGGGGGGCGAAGCGGCAGCCCGGTCCGGCGGTGCCGGGGGCGGGGGGCCGGCCGGGGATGACCGGGAGGTGGCCGCGGGCGTGGCCGCCGAGTCCGGCCACGGTCAGCAGGGCCTCGGTGTAGGGGTGGGCGGGGGCGGCGACCACCTCGGCGGTGGGGCCGTCCTCGACCACCTCGCCGGCGTAGAGGACCAGCAGGCGGTCGGTGGCGTCGGCGACCACCGCCAGGTCGTGGCTGACCAGCAGCAGGCCGAGGCCGCGTTCCTCCCGGAGCCGGGCGAGCAGGTCGAGCACCTCGGCCTGGACGACGGTGTCCAGCGCGGTGGTGGCCTCGTCGGCGACCAGCAGCTCCGGGTCGCCGCTGACCGCGATGGCGATCAGCACGCGTTGCAGCATGCCGCCGGACAGCTCGTGCGGATAGCGGTCGTACACGGTCTCCGGATCGCGCAGCCCCACCGAGTCGAGCAGTTCGACGGCCCGGCGGCGGGCCTCGGCCCGGGACAGGCCACCGACCAGCCGCAACGGCTCGGCGAGTTGCCGGCCCACGGTGAGCGACGGGTTGAGGAACGACCCGGGGTCCTGGAACACGGCGCCGAGCCGGCTGCCGCGCAGCCGCTGCCAGCCGCGCCCGTCCAGGCCGCGCAGGTCGGTCCCGCCCAGCGCGAGCGTGTCGGCGTCGGCCTCGACGCCCGCGACCGGCAGGCCGAGGACGGCCCGGCAGGTCAGCGTCTTGCCGCTGCCGGACTCGCCGACCAGCCCGACGGCCTGGCCGGGGCGGACGGTGAAGGACACCTCCCGCACCGCCTCGGCCCGCCCCCGGCCGACGGTCACCCGCAGGCCCTCGACCTCCAGCACGGGACGCTCAGACCCGGACGGCGCGATGGTCATCGCGGTCCTCCTCGGACTCTCGCAACGGCGCCGGGACGACGGTGTCCGACGGGGCGTCAGGGGTGCGCTCGGCCGGTTCGGCGTCCCGCAGCGCGTCGGCCAGCAGGTTGAGCGCCCCGACGGTGAGCATGATCAGGGCGGTGGGCACGGCCGGGGCCCAGGGCTGCTGGGCGAGGAAGCCCAGGTCGCTGGCGAGCATCCCGCCCCAGGTCGGGGCGGGCGGCTGGACGCCGATGCCGAGGAAGGTCAGCGAGGCGACCGTGAGCAGCGCGGTCGCCAGCGCGTGCGCCGCCGTCACCGCGACCGTCGGCAGGACCTTGCGCCACACGTGGGTGCGCAGCACGGTCAGCCGTCCGGCGCCCATCAGTTCGGCCGCCTCCACGTACTGGGCGCGGTCCAGGCCGAGCGCCGCCGCCCGGGTGACCCGGAAGAACAGCGGGGCGAGCAGCACGCCGAGCGCCAGCATCGCCTGGTGCAGCCCGTTGCCGAGGACGCCGACCGCGGCGATGGCGAACAGCGTGAACGGCAGCGTCATCAGGGCGTCGACGGCGCGCAGCGAGACCCAGGCGAGCGGGGCGGAGAAGCGCACCGAGGCCAGGCCCGGCAGCACGCCGAGCAACAGGGCCGCGCCGACCGCCTCCGCGGCGGCGGCGACCGACAGGCCGGTGCCCGCGAGCAGCCGGCTGAGCACGTCGCGGCCCAGGTAGTCGGTGCCCAACAGGTGGGCGGCGCCCGGTCCTTGGAGCAGGTGTGCGGTGTCCTGGGCGAGCGGGTCGAGCGGGGCGAGCCGGCCGCCGAACAGCGCGAGCAGGGCGACCGCGGCGAGCACCGTCAGCGATCCGCGGACCACCGGGCGGCGCGGCGCCGGGCTCACCGCGCACCCGCCCCGGCCGGGCGCCGGCGGGCGGCGGGGTTCAGCGCCAGCAGTCCGGCGTCGACCGCCAGGTTGGCGACCAGCACCACGGCGACGGTCACCAGCAGGGTGCCCTGGATCACCGGGACGTCGTGCTGTTCGGCGGCGCGCAGCGAGAGTTGGGCGATCCCCGGCAGGTTGAAGATCCGCTCGGTGACGACCGCGCCGCCGATCAGCATCGGCA
Source organism: Kitasatospora sp. NPDC002522 (assembly GCF_053595195.1). Taxonomy (NCBI): domain Bacteria; kingdom Bacillati; phylum Actinomycetota; class Actinomycetes; order Kitasatosporales; family Streptomycetaceae; genus Kitasatospora; species Kitasatospora sp. NPDC002522. Next base: position 98,080 of record NZ_JBSFXE010000010.1, on the reverse strand, counting down.
CGCTCATGCCGAGCACCGTCACCGCCGGCCCGGCGGCGTTGCGCAGCACGTGACCGAACAGCACCCGGCGGCGCGACAGCCCGCGCATCGTGGCGCCGGTCGCCCAGTTCTCGCGCAGCGCGCCGACCAGCGAGGTGCGCAGCTGCCGGGCGATGCCGGCCGCCGCGTCCAGGCTCAGTGCCAGTGCGGGCAGCAGGGCGAACCGCAGCCACTGGAGCGGGTCCTGACCGAGCGGCAGGTAGCCGCCCGAGGGCAGCAGCCGCAACTGCACGGACACCAGGGTGATCAGGCCGATGGCGACCACGAACGCGGGCAGCGTGCCGAGCAGGGTGCACAGCGCGGTGACCGCCCGGTCCAGCCGGCCGCCGGGGCGCAGCGCGGCCGCGATGCCCGCGGCCGAGCCGAGCAGCACGGCGAACAGCAGCGCCAGCCCGGCGATCGACAGGTCCACCGGCAGGGCGGCGGCGATCGAGTCCCCGACCGGCAGGGTGGTGAACCAGGACCGGCCCAGGTCGCCCTGCACGGCGTGCCCCAGCCAGCTGCCGAACTGCGCCCACAGCGGCCGGTCCAGGCCGAACTCGTGGTCGAGGCGGGCGATGTCGGCGGGCGTCGCGGTCTCGCCGAGCACCGCCGCCGCCGGGTTGGCGTCGGAGACCGCGCCGAGCGCGAAGGTGAGCAGCGAGGACAGCAGGAACACCGTGGCGGCGGAGGCCAGCACCCGCCCCAGCGACCGGGGTGCCCGCGCCGCCCGGCGGACCACCCACCCGGCGGTGCGCCCGGCCGGTACGGGGAGCGCCGCGCTCATGCGACGCTCACCCCTTCGAACCGCTGCACCACCGTGAACACCGGGATCGGCGACACCGACCGCCGCCGGGCCAGCAGCCGGGGCACGCTGTACAGGAACACGTTCGGCATCGTGCGCACCGCCAGCGCGGTGGCCGCCCGCAGCACCTTCGGGTAGTCCGGCGAGTCCAGCGGGGTCCGCGACACCTGCTGCACGGCGGTCAGCAGTTCGGGCGGAGTGGTGCGGCCCGGGTTCATCAGCCCCTGCTCGCCGAACAGCACCTGGAACGCCTGGGCGGCCGAGTCGCGGCCCGCGAACTGGTCGGTGAACAGCGCCTTGGAGTGCTGCACGTAGACGATCTGGGTGGCCTGCGCCGCCGGGATCACCTCGATGTTCACCCGGATGCCGACCTGCTTCAGCTGCGCCTGCAGCTGCTCCGGGAGGCCCTGGGCGGCGGTGGTGGTCAGCGTGAGGTCGATGCCGTCCGGGTGGCCGGCCTTCGCCAGCAGGGCCCTGGCCTTGTCCGGGTCGTAGCGGAACAGGTCGTCCGACCCGGGGTCGTGGCCGACGTAACCCTGCGGGAACGGCTGGTAGTTGACCTCGCCGTGGCCGAACAGCTGGGTCTTCACCAGCGCCTCGCGGTCGATCGCGTACTTCAGCGCCTCGACCACGTCCGGGTTGTCGAACGGCGCCTTGGTGGCGTTGACGTCCAGCACCGCCACCACCAGGGACGGGATCTCCTGCACCTCCAGCCCGGCCGCCTTCGCCGCCTCCACCTGGCTGCCGGGGATCTGCGCCACGTCGAACTGCCCGGACTGCAGGCCGCTGACCACGGTGGCGGCGTCCGGCAGCGGGTAGACCTCGAAGTTCTCCAGCTTGATCGCCCCGGCGTCCCAGTAGTGCGGGTTGCGGCGCAGCACGGCCTTGCTGTTCTGGACGTACGAGACCAGGCTGAACGGGCCCGCCCCGGCCGGCTTGGAGGCCAGCCCCGCGGCGTCCGACTCGAACGCCTTCGGGTTCACCACCAGCCCGGTCTTGCCGGCCAGCAGGTTCGGCAACTGGTAGTCGGGTGCGGCGAGTTCGAGCACCACCGTGGCGGCGTCCGGGGCCAGCACCCGGGCGACCTGGGTCAGTTGCGGGGCGACCAGCGACTTCGGCTCGGTGCGGCCGCGGTCCAGGCTCTTCTTCACCGCGGCGGCGTCCAGCGGCGAGCCGTCCTCGAAGACCAGCCCCGGCCGCAGGGTGAACGTCAGCTTCGTGCCGTCGGCGCTGTACGTCCAGCCCGTGGCGAGCGCGGGAACCGCCTTGCCCGCCTCGTCGAGCTTGGTGAGTCCGGCGTACACCAGGGACAGCGCGTGCACGTCCCAGCCCGCCGAGGAGAACACCGGGTCCCAGGAAGTGGGCAGCGCCCAGCCCCACTTGAGGGTGCCGGCGGCGCCGGCCGCACCGGTCTGCGCGACCGTGGCGCCGCCGCACGCGGCGAGGGCGAGCGCGGTGCCCGCGCCGAGGCCGAGGCCGAGGAACGAACGTCTGGCGAGGGAGGAGGAGGGCAGGGCGGAGCGAGTCATGGCTGTGCGTCACCTTTCGTGGCGCGGCGGGTGCCCGGGGCGCACCGGAGTCGACGCGGACGGACCGCGGACGGCGGGAGCGGGGCACGGCGGCGCGACAGGACACCGGCAGGGGAGGAAGGTCGGCAGCCGTCGCCGCCCGGTCACGGGCGGGGCGGTGCCTTGGGGAGGAGGCCCGGAGACGGCGGCGAGAGCCAGCCGTCAGGCGCGGCGGGGAACCGCGGTCCGGGGTGCGCGGGCGGCCGTGCCGCCGGCGGAGGGGGCACTCAGAGACAGAGGTCGCTGCTGGTGCGCCGGAAGTCCACGTAGCGGCACACCACGTTGGGGTGCGTCGAAACCATGCCGCCATCCTGTCGGGCGGCAGGGCCCGGTGTCAATGGACACCAAGAGGTGTCCATTCCGCGGCCGGCTGCCGATCCGCCCCGGAGGGCGGTTGCGGACGCCGACTCGCCATCGCCGCACCGGAACTGACGGAGCATCGGAAGCCGGGGGCCGGGTCCAGGAGAGTGCGGAGCGTCTCAGGATGCGGCGAGCACGGGCGACACCGCGGCCTCCTCCGGCGACAGGTGCAGCGGGCTGCCCCCGGTGGCGACCGTCACCGCGCCGGGCGGCGGGCCGCCGGGAACCTCCGGCGCCGTCAGGCTCCCGTAGCGGTGCAGCAGTTCGGCCGGGTCCGGCCCGCCGGGCGGCGACTGCGCCGGGGGCAGCGCCGGGCAGACCGCCCGGGCCGCCGCCAGGTACTCCGCCAGCGGGCGCCAGCCCGGCACCACCCGGCACCCCGCCGGGCCGCGGAACAGCAGCGTGGGCAGGGCGTAGCGGTGCCCGTCCTCGAGTTCCTTCGCTCCGCCCGGATGCGGGCCCGGTCCGCGCAGGCCCAGCACCTCCGGCCGCGGCGCCCGGGTCTCGGCGCGGTCGCGCGCCACGCGCTCCCGCACCGCGGTCGAGGCCGCGGCGACGGCCAGCCGCTCCGGGTCCAGGCCGGGCACCCCGCGCACCGCCGCCGCGATCCGCTCCGGGGTGTCGGCGGGCTCGCCGCGGACGAACGCCGACTCGCGCAGCCGCCGCAGGACCCGCTCGGCCACCTCCGCGCCCTGCTCCTCCGCCGCCGCGGCGGCCAGCGAGGCGGGCCGGCTGCTCGCCGCCACCCAGCGCAGCCGCTCCGGCCGCGGCGCGCCCGTGTGCCCGGACACCCGGGCCACGAACTCCCCGTACCAGGCGGCCTCCGCGGCCGGGTCCGGGGCCGGCTCCTCGTCGTCGTCGAACAGGATGCCGAACACCCGCCGGTGCGCGGCGGCCCCGCCCAGCGCCCGGCGCAGCGCCCGCAGCGTCGGCTCCGAACCCCAGGCCCACGGGCAGAACGGGTCGGTGAACTCCACCACGTCCAGCGCGGCCCCGCCGCTCACACCGCCTCCGCGACCGGTCGGCCCGCCGGACGTCCGGACCGGCGCACCAGCGCGGCCACGGTGGTGCCCGCCAGCACCTGCGCGGCCCGTTCCTCGACCTCGCGCCAGATCCCGGGCAGCGCGTCCGCCGGCCCCGGGTAGGCGAGCCCCGCCAGCGGTTCGCCGCGCAGCGTGATGAGCTCGCCGTCGACGGCGCGGACCACGTCGAGCAGGGTGATCTCCGCGGCCGGGCGGCCCAGCCAGTAGCCGCCCTCGCAGCCGCGCTGGCTGCGGACCAGGCCGGCCCGGCGGAGGTCGCCGACGACGGACTTCAGGAACCGGAACGGGATCTCCTGGGAGGAGGCGATCGCCTCGCAGGTGAGCGGACGCTCCGTGTCGCAGGCCAGTTCGACCAGCGCGCGGGCGGCGTAGTCCGCCTTGGCGGAAATATGCATACCCCCGAGTATCCACCGGGTCGGGCGATCATCAAGTCCCGTTCGGGGCCCGTGGTTCGGCGGCCCCGACGAAAAGACACCTCTTGACATCCTTTTCGGGCCGCGCCTAGCGTTCCTCCCGTTCCGCGTACCCCGCCGCCGTGTCCACCACCCGCCGCGGCCGCCGTGCGCCCCACCGCCGTCCACCCCGGGAGAACCCGTGTCCGCCGAACCGCACCGACCCGCCCCGGCGACCGACGGCAGCGCGCGGACCTGTGCGGGCGAGGGCTTCCACCCGCACCTGCCCGCACCGGACGCCGGCGGCCCGGACGCCGTCCCGCTCCGCGCCCGGCTGCACCACATCCGCGCCGACGCGCTCGACGGCGACACCGCGCAGAGCGGCGGCATGCGGCGCTTCGCGGCGATCAGCGGGCGCACCGTCGGCTCGGAGAAGCTCTGGATGGGCCAGACCCACGTCGCCCCCGCCACCGCCTCCTCCGACCACCACCACGGCGAGTCGGAGACCGCGATCCACGTGATCAGCGGCCACCCGGAGTTCGTCTTCCTCGACCACTCCGCCGACGGCGAACCGGTGGAGGTCAGGCTCCGCACCGGCCCCGGCGACTACATCTTCGTGCCGCCGTACGTCCCGCACCGCGAGGAGAACCCCGACCCCGCGCACGAGGCGGTGGTGGTGATCGCGCGCAGCACCCAGGAGGCGATCGTCGTCAACCTGCCGAGCCTGCACTCCGAGCCGCGCGCCGCCTCCTGACGGAACGTCACTGCGCCGGTGGGGCTTCGCCGTCCCGTCACCTGCGGTCTGCCCGCCGACGGCGACCGGCCATCTCCCGCTGGTACGGTCCTGCCGCGCGGCGCCGGACGGCGCCGCGGCGCACGTACAGGAGAGACCGCATGCCCACCACCATCCGCCGGGCCGTCATCCCCGCCGCCGGCCTCGGCTCCCGCCTGCTCCCGCTCACCAAGGCCACGCCGAAGGAGATGCTGCCGGTCGGCGACCGGCCGGTCATCGAGCACACGGTGCGCGAGCTGATCGACTCCGGGATCACCGACATCACCATCGTGGTCTCCGGCGACAAGAGCCTGATCCAGGAGCACTTCCGCCCCAACCCGGTGCTCGCCGCGCAGCTGCGCGCCGACGGCAAGACCGGCTACGCGGACGCGATCGAGGAGGTGGCGGAGCTCTCCCGCCGCGGCCACATCACCTACCTGTACCAGCACGGCCCGTACGGCAACGGCACCCCGGTGCTGAACGCCGCCCGCAACTTCGGCGACGAGCCGTTCCTGGTGCTGTGGCCGGACGACGTCTTCGTCTCCGAGGTGCCGCGCGCCCGGCAGCTGGTCAGCGCCTTCGACCAGACCAACGCGCCGGTGCTCGCCCTGATGCCGATGGACCCCTCCGAGTCGCACCGCTACGGCGTCCCGGTGGTCAAGGAGGACCTCGGCAGCGGCTCGCTGCGGATCACCGGGCTGGTCGAGAAGCCCAAGCCCGAGGACGCCCCCTCGCACTACGCGGCGATCGGCGGCTACGTGGTCACCCCCGGCGTGGTCGACGAGCTGCGCGAGCAGTACCGCCGCTTCCAGGAGAACCCGGTCGGCGAGCTGTACCTCACCGACGCGATCAACGCCTACGCCGCCCGCCGCGCCGTCTACGGCCAGGTCATCGAGGGCAACTGGTACGACACCGGCAACCCGCTCGCCTACCTCACCGCCCAGTTCGCCCACGCCCTCGCCCACCCCGAGTACGGCCCCGCCCTCCGCAAGCTCGCCCAGGGCCTCGACGAGAGCTCCGCGGCCCTCGACTGACACCGCGTCAGGTCGCGCCGCGGCCGGGGCCCGTCAGGGGGCGCCCCGGCCGACCGCGAGGGCGGCGTCAGCGGCGGTTCCGGGCGCGGACCTGCGGCGCCGGCTCGGTCGGCAGGCCCGCCAGGCGGAGCGCGGCGAGGGCGCTGCGCGAGCGGCTCTCGTCCTGAGCCGCGACGGCGGCCAGCATCGCCCGGTACAACTCGCCGTCGCCGTACACCTCGGCGGCGAACGCACCGATGTCGACGGCCGGACGCAACCGGACCACCTCGCCGACCAGGCCGAGTGCGAGACTCCGCTCCAGCGCCAGCGCCACCGCCGCCACCTCGCCGGTCGGCCGGCCGGCCACCTGCCGGAGCAGGCTGCGGACGTCCGCGGAACGGCCCGACTCCCACAACCGCACCGCCAGATCGGCCAGTTCGCCCGGCGGCGCGGACGCCCACTCCCACAGCAGCGTCTGCCCGTCCGCCGACTGACCGGCCTGCTCCAGCGCGGTCAGCAGCGCGGGCAGCGCCGCCGCCGGCACCGACCACAGCGCGTGGAACAGCACGGCGGCCTCGTCCACCTGCCCGGACCGGCGCAGCTCGGCGAGCGTGCCCGCCGCCTGCCCGGGGGCGCTGTGGGCCACCGACCGCGCCAGGTAGTCGGCCGAACCCGTCGGGCCGCCGGAGCGCAGCAGCTCGACCAGCCGCGCCACGTCCACCGGGGCCAGGGTCACGGCCGCCTGCGCGACGACGGCCGCCGACTCCTGGGCCGCGCCGCGGCGGTGGAGCTCACTCACCCGCTGGGCGAGCGCGCCGAGTTCACCCGGCGAGCGCAGCGGGACCGCCTGCACGGTCGGTGCGGGGGCGGACGGTTCCGCGCGCGGCGGGCCCGGCGGGTGGGCGGGGGCGTCGGAGTGCTGCGGCTCCGGCGACGCGGGCCGGACGCCGCCGAACCGGGCGCCGCGCAAGGGCTGGGCTCCGAGCGGGGGGAGGACGGGCGCGGCCTCGTCCTGGTACACGGTGCCGAAACGGGCGCCGGTGGGACGGGAGCGGGCGGGCTTGGCGGGTCGGCCGGCGGCTGCGGGGGCTGCCTGCGGCTCGGGTCCGGCCGTCGGCGTCGCCGGGGGCCGGTGGTCGGCCTCGGTGCCGCGGCGACCGGCGAAGCCGCCCTCGGACAGCAGCCGGTCCTCCAGCGCGAGCAGCCGGTCGCTCAGTTCCAGGCACCGCACGCCCAGGCCCTCGCGCAGGGTCTGCGCCTGGGTGAGCTGCCGGAGCAGCTCCTGGTCGGGTGGCGGTGCGAACTGGGCGTAGCCGTGGCCCTGGTGAGCGGAACCCTGGCCGTGCCCGTCGTGGACGTTCGACCGGGCGGTGCGGATGGCCTCCGTCAGCCGGCGCTCGCGTTGCGCGGCGAACTGCCGGGCCCGCAGCAGTTCGTCCAGTTCCGTGCGGAGTGACTGGACCTCGGCCGCGGACGGCCCCGGTTCCTGCATCGCCATCGAGTCCCGACCCTGACCTCTCTGGCGAACGGCTCCCGACTGCCCCCCGCCATGGACTGGAGGACATCCTGTCGCCGCCATACGGCGGTCACGTTACGGGCGTGAGTCCGGAGCTTTTCGGAGCACGCCCTCGATTCGCCTCCGCCGTAAGGGTGTTGGCGCATCGACACCGGAGGTCGCGGGGGAGCTCGTCGGCGGCGTCAGGTCGGGTGGACCAGTCGGCTCTCGTAGGCGAAGACCACGGCCTGGATCCGGTCGCGGAGTTCGAGCTTCTGCAGGATCCGGCCCAGGTGGGACTTCACGGTCGCCTCCGCGAGGCGGAGAGTGGCGGCGATCTCGCTGTTGGACAGGCCGCGGCCCACCTCGACGAGCACCTCGCGTTCGCGGGCACTGAGCCGGCCCAGCCGCTCGTCGCCGCGCGCGGTGCGGCCGTCGGGCAGGTGCGGGCGGAGGTTCTCCAGCAGGCGCCGGGTGATCCGCGGGGAGACCACCGCGTCGCCCGCGGCGACGCTGCGGATCGCCGTGAGGAGCTCCTCGGGCCTGGTGTTCTTCAGCAGGAAGCCCGAGGCTCCGGCACCCAGTCCGGCGAAGGCGTACTCGTCCAGGTCGAAGGTGGTGAGGATCAGCACGCGGCTCCGCGGGCAGCTCCTGACGATCTGCCGGGTCGCCTCGATCCCGTCGGTCCCGGGCATCCGGACGTCCATCAGGACCACGTCGGGGCGGAGCTCCCGGGCGAGGCGGACGGCCTGGGCGCCGTCCGCGGCCTCGCCGACCGGCGCCATGTCGGGCTGTGCCTCCAGGACCGTGCCGAAGGCCATCCGCAGCAGCGCTTCGTCGTCGGCGATCAGGATGCGGATCGTCATGCGGACGCCGCTCCGCTGCTGCCGAGGACGAGGCGGGTGCGGACTCCCCAGCCGCCGCCCGGCAGCGGTCCGGCCTCCAGGGTCCCCCCGTAGGCGGCCGAGCGCTCGCGCATGCCGGGGATGCCGTGCCCGGACGGGGCGTTGGCGGCGGCGGGGCGGGGCGGGCGGGGGCCGCTGTCGGTGACGTCGACGGTGACGGTCTCGGTCGAGCAGTCGATCCGCACCCTGGCGCGGGTGCCGGCGGGGGTGTGCTTGAGGGTGTTGGTCAGGGCTTCCTGCACCAGGCGGTAGACGGTGAGTTGCGCGGTGGCGGGGACGTGGGTGTGACCGCCGTGGACCTCCAGCCGGGTCGGCAGTCCGGCGGCGCTCATCTGCTCGGCGAGGGTGCCCAGTTGGGCGATGCCGGGCAGCGGGTGGCGCTCCGCGTCCGGTTCGTCGGTCCGCAGGATGCCCAGCGAGCGCCGCATGTCGGTCAGGGCCTGGCGGCCCGTCTCGGAGATCTGGCGCATCGCGGCGGTGCTCTTCTCCGGCGCGCGGTGCTGCGCGTAGACGGCGGCGTCGGTGAGCGCGACCATGACGGACAGGTTGTGGGTGACGATGTCGTGCATCTCCCGGGCGATCCGCGTCCGTTCCTCGGCGACGGCCAGTCGCGCCCGCTGCTCCCGTTCCTGCGCCAGGCGGGCGGCCCGCTCCTCCAGCGCCGCGAGGTAGGCGCGCGTGGTCCGCACGTTCACGCCGAGGACGGCGGCGGCGACGACCGTCGCCGTGACCGCGACGAAGGGGGTCAGGAAGGCGCCCTCCGGCGCCCAGCGCAGGCAGGCCAGCAGGGCCCCGGCCTCCACGACGGCGCCGGCGACCAGCGCGCCGCGCCGCCCGGCCTGCGCGGCCGCGGTGTACAGCGCCACCAACAGAGCGATGTCCGACGGTAGTTGAACGTCCACCAGCCACTGGACGAAGGCCGCGGCCGCCACCACGCCGAACACCGCGAGCGGGGCCCGCCGCCGCCACACCAGGGGCAGCGCGAGGGCGGCGGTCAACGCCACCGCCACCGGCAACTCCCGCGCCGGGTACGTGGTCAGGGCGTGGACGAGCAGCAGCACCGGCAGCAGCGAGTCCCCCACCACGGACGGCAGCCGGAGTCCCCGGCGCCCGGCGGCGGCCTCGGTCATCACACGCGTCCCTGTCCATCCGGCGTCATGGCGGCCCTGCCACGGTGGGGCCTGTCGTCGAATCCCCGTCCGCCCCACGGAGGCCGGCACGCACGCCCGCCACCACGCCGGGGGTTCGACGACCAACCCTAGGCCGCAGGCCCCGCGGAGCACATGAGTCCACCGTCGGAGGTCGCCCCGCCGAGGTACGACCGCAGGAGGAGTCCCGGCACCTCCCGGGGTCGCAAAGCGCCCGTGCATCCGGCGGGCCGGAGTGCGACTCCGGTGGCACCCGACCCGCCACGGCGGGCGACCCCGGTGGCACCCGGCGGCGACCCGGGGCCGATGCGGCGGCGCCCGCCCCGCGCCGACGATGGCCTGGTGACCGAGATCATCGCGGGACCGTCCGTGTCCCCTCTGGAAATCCTCGCCCTGCTGGGCGCCGTCGCGTTGGTGACGGCGCGTTGGCTTCCGCCCGCCGCCCGCCCCCGCGTCACGATCGCGGCGGCGGCGGTCCTCCTGCCGTCCGCGATCGTGCTCGCCGTGGTGGGGATCCGCTGGCAGCTGCTGCCCGTCCTGGCGGGCGCCGCCCTCGCCGCGCCGTTCGCGCTCGCTCCCCTGCTGCGCCGCCGTAGCGGGCGGACGGCGTGGCGGGCCCGCTGGTGGCTGGCGTTGCCGGGATCGCTGGCCTGCGCCGGACTGATCGCCGCGGGCCCGGTGGCGGCCTGGGCGTTCCCCGTTCCCGTGTTCCCCGAGCCGACGGGCGAGTTCGCGGTCGGCACCCGCGTGGTGCAGTGGACCGACCCCGGCCGACCCGAGACCTTCACCGCCGACCCGAACGACCTGCGCACCGTCGTGGTCCAACTCTGGTACCCCGCTCAGCCGAGCCCCGCGGGCACGCCGCGGGCCCAGTACCTCGGACGCACGCAGGACGAGGCGCGCACCGTCTCCGACGCGCTGGCCCACGGGGTCGGCCTGCCGGGCTTCCTGGTCGACGGTGTTCCGCAGGCCCGCTCGCACGCGGTCTTCGACGCCCCGGTGGCCGGCCGCGAGGGACGGTTCCCCGTCGTCCTGTTCTCCCCCGGGTCGGGCGGCGTGCGCACCCAGAACACCGCGTGGGCGGAGGAACTGGCCAGCCACGGGTACCTGGTGGCCGCCCTCGACCACCCGTACGACTCCGCCGCCGTCGTCCTCGCCGACGGCCGGACGATCACCAGCGCGACCTCCTCCACCGGCGACCGGGACCAGGACGAGAAGCTGGCGGCCGACTGGACCGCGGTGCGGGCCGCCGACCTCGGCTTCGTCCTCACCCGGCTGGAGGGCCTGGACCGCGGTGCGGCCGCCGACCCGCTGACCGGACGCCTGGACACCGGCCGGGCGGCGGTGGCCGGCCACTCCATGGGCGGCGCCGCCGCCCTGCAGGCGGCCCGGCAGGACCATCGGTTCGCCGCCGTCATCGACCTGGACGGCTTCCCGCACGGCCCCACCGAACCCGCCCTCGACCGGCCGGCACTCGCCCTCACCCAGGCCGTCACCCCGGCCACCGACCCGCGCTACCTGCCCCGGCTCACCGAGGTGCTCGACTCCGACACCGCGCCCAGCTACCGGCTCACCATCCCCGGCGCCGCCCACCTCACCTTCATGGACGGCCCGCTGTACCTGCCGCCCGTCCCGTCGATCGTCGGCTCCCTGGGCCGCGACGAGAGCCCGCGCCTCGTCGCCGCAGCCACCCTGGCCTTCCTGGACGCCGTCCTGCGCGACCGCCCCGGCGACCCGGCGGCCGACCTGTCTCGCTACGGCAGCCTCACCGTCCACCACCCGGACACCGTCCGCTGACGGGCCGACCCCCGGGGCCCCGCCTCAGCCCTGGCCGAAGGTGCGCTTGTCGTCGCCGCAGTCGTAGGCGGGCAGGTAGCAGCAGCGGCTGGATCGCGTAGTTCGGCCCGTCGCCGATCACGGAGGGGTCGCAGGTGTAGATCGCCCGCAGCAGCGCCAGCGACAGGTTGCGCGGCAGGGCGCTGTTCGGGGCCAGCGCCACGGTCTCGGCGTCGATCGCGAACGGCACGTACGCCACGGCCGGCGTCCCGAAGTCCGGGGTGGACTGCGGCCCGGGGAACAGCGCGCGGGCGAACTGCGCGCACTGGTCCTGGGGCGGGACGTTCTGCAGGTACTGCATGTTCTGCACGCCGGTCTTCGAGTTCACCGGGCGGTTGTTGAAGGTGCAGGCGGGGTCGGCCTCGGTCTTCACCGGCGTCGGTCCGAAGCCGTAGGAGGCGATCACCTTGGTGCCGTTGATGGTGACGGCGTCGGACAGCGCGTCCATCACCGGCACGGTCAGGTCGGTCCCGAAACCGGGCAGCAGCCGGTACGTCGGCGCGCCGGCCGGGTCCGCCTGGGCCGGCACGCCGCCGAGCAGCGGGGTGACCAGGCCCAGCACCACGGCCAGCGCCAGCCGAACGGCCTTTCCACTCATCGCGAGGTGTCCCTTCGTCAAGGATGCCCGCGGACAAGTGAGTTGGCGTGCAGCACGGGCCGGCCAAGTCTGCGGCCCGCCCGTGTGCTCCGGGTGTCGGCCCGTGGTCCATCGGGGGAACGACCCGGTGCTCCCGGTCCGCCGACGCGCCTGCCTCGCCCGCCCGTCGGCGGACCGTCAGGCGACGACCGCCTTCGCCTGCGGGGCGAGGCCGAGCACCCGGTCGAGGTAGGCGTTGGCGAAGACGCCGGTCGGGTCGAGGGTGTCGCGCAGCGCGGTGAAGTCGTCGAAGTGCGGGTAGCGGGGCCGCAGTTCGGCGGTGCCGAGGTCGTGCATCTTGCCCCAGTGCGGGCGGCCGCCGTACCCGGCGAGGATCCGCTGGCAGGCGTCGAAGTACTTGCGGTACGGCATCAGGTGGTACTGGTGGAAGGCGATGTAGCAGTTCTCCCGGCCGTGCGCGGTGGAGAGCCAGATGTCGTCGGGCGCGACGAACCGGACCTCCAGCGGGAAGATCACCGGCTCGTCGGTGCGCTCGACGAACTGCCGGATCTCCTGCAGGGCCTCGACCGCGTGCTCCCGGGGGATGCAGAACTCGCCCTCCACGAACCGGACGTCGCGCGCCGAGGCGAAGATCTTGTACGAGAGGTCGGTCCACTCCCGGGCGGACATCGCCTTGGCTGCGAACTTGGCGATCGGCCGGACGGTGCCGGGGAACCGGGTGCCGACCCGGCACAGCGCCTCGTACGCGGGCCCGCTCACGAACTCGTCGACCCGGCGGGAGAGGTTGCCGATCGGGTGCAGCTCGGCGGTGCCGGGCAGCCGGGTGAACCGGCGGGTCAGCGCGGTCTCGCTGTAGGGGAACCAGAAGAACTCGAAGTGGTCGTTGTCGTCGGCGAGTTGCTGCACGTTCTCGAGGACCTCGGCGACCGGCACCGCGGTGTCGCGGGCGTGCAGGGCGAAGCGCGGGACGCACTGCAGGGTGACCCGGGTGAGCACGCCGAGCGCGCCGAGGCCGACCCGGGCGGCGGCGAACAGCTCGGGGCGTTCGGTGGCCGAACAGGTCGTCACCGTGCCGTCGGCGAGCACGAGTTCGAGGGCCCGGACCTGGGTGGCGATGCCGCCGAAGCGGGTGCTGGAGCCGTGGGTGCCGGTGGAGATGGCGCCGGCGATGGTCTGCCGGTCGATGTCGCCGAGGATCTCCATCGCCAGGCCGTGCTCGGCGAGCAGCGGGTTGAGCTTCCACAGCGGCATGCCCGCGCCGACGGTGACCAGGCCGGTGGCCGCGTCGACCTCGATCAGCGCGTCCAGGTGGTCCAGGCGCAGCTGGACGCCGGGGGCGAGGGCGGCCGGGCTGAAGGAGTGGCCGGAGCCGATCGCCTTCACCCGGTGGCCGTCCCGGACGGCGGCGGTGACGGCCTCGGCAACCGCGGCGGTGTCGCGCGGGGCGAGGGTCCGGGCCGGCCGGATCTGCTCGTTACCCGCCCAGTTGCGCCATGCCTCTGTCATGCCCGCGTCCTCCTGGTTCGGTGAATCGGCGCCCCGCTCGATGGGTGCCTCTGCCGACTCGATCGGTGTCTCGATGATCTGTCGGCGCGACGCGTGGCGGCTCGGTGAATGGACGGAAGAATGAACTTGGTCGAGCGTCCAAGTCAACCGTCCGGAACACTTGACTTGGACATCCGACCAAGACAAGGTGACGACCCACCGGCTCCCACCGAGCCGACCTCCCGCCGAGCCGAGGAGAGGACCGCCGTGACCATCGAGCACCTGCACCGGGCGACCGCCGAGCTGCGCCCGCCGTTCGCCGTCGTCGACCTCGGCGCGCTGCGCCAGAACACCGCCCAGCTGGTCCGCCGCGCCGCGGGCAAGCCGATCCGGCTGGCCAGCAAGTCGCTGCGCTGCCGCGCCCTGATCGACCAGACGCTGAGCGTGCCCGGCTTCCACGGTGTCCTCGCCTTCACCCTGCCCGAGGCGCTCTGGCTGGCCCGCACCCTGGACGAGGAGCGCGGCGACATCCTGGTCGGCTACCCGTGCGCCGACCTGGCGACCCTGCGCGAACTCGCCGCCGACGAGCAGGCCGCCGCCCGGGTCGCGGTGATGGCCGACAGCGTCGAGCACCTCGACCTGATCACCGCCGCGATCGGCCCGGACGGCCCGCCGATCCGGGTCTGCCTCGACCTGGACGCCTCGCTGCGCATGCTCGGCGGCCGGGTCCACCTCGGCATGCGCCGCTCCCCCCTGCACTCCCCCGAGGCCGCCGCCGCCCTCGCCCGCGCGGTCGTCGATCGGCCGCGGCTGAAGCTGGTCGGCGTGATGTCGTACGAGGGCCAGATCGCCGGACTCGCCGACAACTCGCCCGGCGCCCCGCTGCACCGCGCCGGGGTCCGGCTGATGCAGCGGCTCTCCACCCGCGAGCTCGCCGCCCGGCGGGCCGCCGCCGTGCAGGCCGTACGACGGGTCGCGCCGCTGGAGTTCGTCAACGGCGGCGGCACCGGCAGCCTGGAGCAGACCGCCGCGGAGCACGCAGTCACCGAACTGGCCGCCGGCTCCGGCGTCTACGCGCCCACGCTCTTCGACCACTACCGGGTCTTCACCCCCCGCCCGGCCGCGTTCTTCGCCCTCACCGTTACCCGCCGCCCCGCGCCCGGCATCGCCACCGTCCTCGGCGGCGGCTGGACCGCCTCCGGCCCGGCCGGCCGCGACCGCCTGCCCACCCCCGTCTGGCCGACCGGCCTGCGGCTGATCGCCCAGGAGGGCGCGGGCGAGGTGCAGACCCCGCTCACCGGCCACGCCGCGGACCGGCTGCGCCTCGGCGACCGGGTCTGGTTCCGGCACGCGAAGGCCGGCGAGCTGTGCGAACGCGTCGACTCCCTCCACCTGGTCGACGGCGGCCGGATCGTCGACGAGGTCCCCACCTACCGCGGCGAAGGCCTCGCCTTCCTCTGACCCACGCCCGCCGCGCCCCGCCCCGCCGGCCGACCCGCCGGGCCCTGGGCTCGCCCTCCGCCGAGCGCGCCCTTCGTCCCTCCGTCCCTTCGCCCCTCCATCCCCTCGGTCCGCCCTCGGCCTGGCGTTACGGTCGGCCCCCGGCGCTCGGGTAACCTGCCGGGCGCCGGTCGTGATCTTCCCGCGACCGGGCACGACCGTCCCTCGCCCCTCAACCTGCTGGAGCCCGCCATGAGCCGTCGTTCGGCCGACGAGCGCCGCGAGGAGCTGATCGAGGCGGCGATCCGGGTGATGATCCGCGAGGGCGTCGCCAAGGCCACCACCCGCGCCGTGGTCGCCGAGGCGGGCCTGCCGCTCGGCGCCTTCCACTACTGCTTCCGCTCCAAGGAGGAGCTGCTGCAGAGCGTCATCGAACGGATCATGGCCCGCTCGCTGACCCCCGCCACCGCCGGCCTGCGCGACGCCCCGCCCGCCGAGGCCATCCGCACCGGCCTGCACACCTACTGGGAACTGATCCGCCGTCACCCCGACGAGCACCTGCTGACCTACGAGCTCACCCAGTACGCGCTGCGCCAACCCGGCCTCGCCGAACTCGCCCGCCGCCAGTACCGGCAGTACCTCGCCTCGGTCCACACCACCCTGCAGACCCTCTCCCACCTCGCCGACATCGACTGGACCGTGCCGCTGCCCGTCCTCGCCCGCTACGGCCTGGGCGTCCTCGACGGCCTCACCCTCACCTGGCTGATCGACCGCGACGACACCCTCGCCTACGCCGCCCTCGACGAGTTCGCCGACTACCTCCTGTCGGTCGCCCGCCCCCGCCGGGGCTGAACACCCGCCCATGCAGCAGCAGGTGACACTCCATCAGCCCCGCCTCGGCGCCACCGCCTACCGCGTCCTGCGGTCCGCCACCGCCCCGGGCCGCCTCACCCTGCACGACGACCACCACTGGCTGTCGCTGTACGCCGACCGCGAGGGCACGGCCCGCCTGGTCGCCCTGTGGTCCCTGGCCGCCCGCTCGCCGCACTCCCTCATCCACCTCCCGCTGCGCACCGCCCCCGCCCCGGACACCCTCGACCTGGTCCTCGCCCACCACAGCCTCCAGTTCCGCCCCGCCGACTGGAAGGCCCTGCGCGCCCGACTCGGCCCCGGCCGCCCGCACACCACCGGCACCCCCGACCACGACTTCCGCACCGGCCCGAACGCCCACGAACGCCGCCACCACCACGACTTCCGCGACCACCTCGCCTTCGACCTCGCCGCCCACACCCTCTTCGTCACCGGCAGCGCCACCGCCTTCCGCGACACCGGCTCCGCCCTGGCCACCCTCCTCGCCGACGCCCCCGCCGAACACCACCGCCACCACCGCACCCCGTCCCACGGCACCCACGCCTGCACCGAACTCACCACCGGCCCGCGCTGTTTCCCCCACCCACCACAGCGAAACGCACCGGGTGTCCTCCACGTCCAATACGTCCCCGACCGAACCGCCTGAGCCGTCGATAGCCGATCCTGCGCGCTCGGCCACCTGCGGCGAGCCAGGCTGCCCGTGCACCCGCCTGTCGTGGTCGGAACGTAGGCTACGGCCGTGACTGTGCCTGACCTGGTTCCCATTCGGCACGAGCCGGACTACCGGACACCCACCATCGGACGGTGGGATGGCGGCCAGTTCTTCGCCCACGTCAGCGGGGTCTTCGTAGGCCGCGACGACGACGGCCGGGTGGTGCGACGGTGGTACTCCGTCCTGCACGAGTTCGATGCCGCCGGTCAGCACCTGAACTCCCGTATCAGGACAGCGGGAACGACCCCCGACGGGCCGGCGAAGGCCCCGACGGTGGAAGCCGCGCAGCAACTCCTGACAAAATGGTTGGACTCGCTGCCCGGTCGCCGCTTCACCGACATCGCCGTCGCCCCGTTCTCCGTGGAGGTCGACGGCACACTGTTCGGCCTGGTCCGTGAGTGCCACGGCGAGTATCCAACGGGAGAGGAACGCTTCGACTGGGCCGAGTTCCACCCGACCGGGCTCGGGTTCAGCGCACCGTGGGACGGCTCGTACGACACGTGAGGGAGTTGCACTCCACCACCCACCGCTTGGGCTGGGCCCGGAAGCCACGCGGGCCACGGTCCTTGCGGACGATCTCCACATCGCGGCCGAGGATCTTGGCGGGAGCCCCGAGCCCGTCCTCCGCTGTCCGAGGAATTCGTGTGCTCAGCCCTCCAGCAAGTCTCCCGGCACCGAGTCCCGCAGCTGTTCCAGGGCCTCTTCCGTACGGGCCCGGACATTCAGGCAGAAGCCGTCGAGTTCACGGAGCAGGACATCATCACCCGCGAACCAGCGCATCCCGCGTCCCACACGTGGAAGCTCCTGAAAGAACCGTCCCAGTCCGACCTCCTCGGCGTCCGCCTCCAGGAAGTCGGTGAGCCCGTCCCCGAACAGGACCACCTCGGACATGACCATCTCGATGCAGGCGACCGTCAGACTCGGCTCCCAGGCCTCCCATCGCTCCTGCGTCCTGTCGGCGAGATCCGCACGCATCACTGTGCCGGGGTCGTCCCGGTCCAGGTCCTTCAGCAGGACGCCCCAGGAGGCAGCGCCCTGGTTCTCCACCCGGTACACGAGCGCGCCGTCGGCCACATACAACTCGTCAGGCTTGAGCAGCCTGTCGTGATTGCTGGTGAGGTCGCTCCGCCGCCCGAGGAGCAGGTAGGCCTCACGAAGCGCTGCTGGTAGGACCAGGCCCAGACGTCGCTCGGCCGCCTCGATCTCGACGCTGCTCCAGCCGTCGCCCGGCTGGACCGGTTGCTGCCAGTAGGCCGCGAAGTCGGCGACGAATCGCCAGGCTCTTGTACGGTCGTGCAACGCCTCGGACAGCCGGGTGTGAATGTCGAAGGTCTCAGTCATGCCCGCACCCTACGGCGGGACACGGACACCGCCTGTTCGCGGGGTTGAGGTCGAACAGCGAGCTCAGAGCCAGTCGCGCTTCTTGAAGATCAGGTACAGGCTGGCGCAGACCACGCCCATCAGGCCGATGGCGAAGGGGTAGCCGAAGGCCCAGTGGAGTTCCGGCATGTCGTCGAAGTTCATGCCGTAGACGGTGCCGATCAGGGTGGGGGCGAAGAGGATGGCGGCCCAGGAGGAGATCTTCTTGATCTCGTCGTTCTGGGCGTGGCCGGCCTCGGCGAGTTGCTTCATCTCCTCGTTCTGCGCCTGCGAGACCAGGGTGGCGTTGACGGTGAGGATGTTCTGGAGCATCTGGCGGAAGCCGTCGACGCGTTCGGCCGTGTAGGTGGCGTGGTCGGCGACGTCGCGCAGGTAGCGCTGGAGTTCCTCGTCGGTGCCGTACTTCTGGAAGCCGGCTTCCAGGCTGCGCATGATCTCCAGCAGGGGGCCCGTGGCGCGCTGGAGTTCGATGACCTCGCGGGAGAGTTCGTAGATGCGGCGGGAGACCTTGGGGTCGCCGCCGAAGACCTCGGTCTCGATCTCGTCGATGTCGTGCTGGAGCCCGGCGATCACGGGGGCGTAGCCGTCGACGACGGCGTCCAGGACGGCGTAGAGGACGGCTTCGGGGCCGAGGGCGAGGAGGTCGGGGTCGGACTCGAGGCGGCCGCGGACCATCGAGAGGTCGGGCGACTGGGAGTGACGGACCGTCAGGACGAAGTCGGGGCCGACGAAGAGGTGGATCTCGCCGAAGTCGACCTCCTCGACGTCGTCGAGGTAGCGGGCGGCGCGCAGCACCACGAAGAGGGTGTCGCCGTAGCGTTCCAGCTTGGGGCGCTGGTGGGCGACGATGGCGTCCTCGACGGCGAGTTCGTGCAGGTCGAAGCGTTCGGCGGCTTCCAGCAGCTGGGCCTCGGCGGGGCGGTAGAGGCCGATCCAGGCCATCGTGCCGGGCTTGCCGGGCAGCTCGCGGTAGATCTCGGCGAGGCTGGAGGGGGTCTCTATCCGGTGGCCGCCGCGGTAGACGCCGGCGTCGACGACGGAGCGCTCCAGCGAGACGCGGGTGGGGTCGGGCTTGGGTTCGGGCCGCGGGTCGAGCGAGTGCTCGGGCGCGTCGGCGTGGCCCTCGGCGCGGGCGGGCCGGGTGAACGGACGCTTGCTGGCGCGCACGGCGCGCACTCGCCAGTCGGACATGGCGGGAACCTCCACGGGTCAGGGTCCGCCGCGCCCTCCCGCGCGTGGGGCGCGGGGTTCGGAGACGGGACGGCGGGGCGCCCGAGGAGCGGAGCACGCGTACCGCTGCCCGTTCGGCGGGCGGGGGTGCGGGGCTACCGGTACCGGGGGCCCGGAGCGGGTGAGAACATCCCGGAGCGGGGCCGACTTCGGCCCGGACTACTGCACTCCACCGCTCCCACCTCCTCTTTCTCCGGTCGCGCCGAGGCGTCACGACCGGGGCAAGTGTAGTCCCGCCGGGCCCGCGGCCCGGCCCGGGGTGACCGCCACCCGCCGACGGCGGTCACCCGAAGAGCCGCCCGACGGCTGCCGGCCGAGCCGACGGACCGTCAGCCCACGTTCCACGGCTGGATCTTGGCGACGTCCGCGGGATCGGCCTGTACGGGCGCACCGGCCGCGTTGGCGGCGGTGAGCAGCAGTCCGGTGGCGGCGTTGCGGATGGTGACAGGGCGGGTGGCCGGGTCCTGGGTGATCCGCCATTCCTGCCAGGGGTTGCCGGGGGCGACGTCGAGCAGGTAGGCGGGGTCGCCGGGGTTGGTGCCGGCGGCGAGGACGCTGTGCTGCTGGGTGGGCGCGGCAGGAGGTGTCCGGAGGTGGGGTCGTTGCCGGTGCCGTCGGTGCCGCTGACGGGGTTGCCGTGGTCGTCGTAGAGCTGCATCGCCCCTTCCGGGGTGCGGACGATGTCGCTGCTCTGGCCGTCGCGGTGCCACAGCGACCAGCCGTCGTCGACGGTCACGGTGTCGTAGCCGGCCGCGACCAGGCCGTTGGCGGCCTTGTGGTCGATGGTCCGGACGACCTGCTGCAGGGTGATGTTCGGGCCGAAGGTGTTCCAGGAGTTCCAGCCCATCGGCGGGGTGAGCGCCAGGCCGTTGTCGAGGGCGGCGGCGGGGGTGGGGGCGGCCAGGACGGCGGCGGCGAGGGCGGGCAGGGTGAGTGCCAGTGCGGCGAGTGCGCGGACCAGGCCGGTCGGGGTGCCCATCCGGAGTCCTTCGGGGTGTTGACGCGGCGTCAGGTGGTGCCGGCGGACGGGTGGGGGGGGGCCGGCAGGCACCGGCGTTCGGCGGCGCGACCATCCGAAGATCACCCCGGCGGTGCGGGCGCCGGCCCGCGATGGTCAACTTGGACGGTGAGTGACGATCAGAACGCCGCCGAGCCGCCCCTGCCCGGCACCGCCGTCGAACGCCGCCCCGCCCCGGTCGTCCGCTGCCGGCGCTGCGACCGCCCGCTACGCCGCCCGGAGTCCCGCTGGGAGAAGCTCGGCCAGCACTGCGCCGGCGCCCCGGATCGCGCTCCGCTCGTCTACCGGATCGACCAGGACGAACTCCCCGGCATCTGACGCGCGGCCACCCTGACGCCCCGTCAACTCCCCCACCCTTCTCGACTGCACCGCTCATGCGCGATCGTGTCGATGATTTTCATGCACTGCGCAAAGCATTGCGGATTCATGTCAACGGCATTACGTTCGCTGCGGCTCCGCCCCCGGCTCCGCGCTTCCGCGGACCGCGGCTCGTGCACGCCCAGGAAGGGATCCGATGAGACTTCGACCCAGCGCCGGCCCGCGGGCCTGGACGGGACTGGTCGTCACCGCCTTGATCGCATGCGGCACGCTGGTTCCGGCGCTCGCCCCGACCGCGACGGCAGCCGCCCCGGCCGGCGCCGGAGCCACCCTCCCGTTCACCGAGTTCGAGGCCGAGGCGGGCACCCTGACCGGCGGCGCGACCGCCGTGGCCCTGACCGCCGCGCCCACCACCCCGTACGCCAGCGCCGCGCTGGAGGCGTCCGGCCACGCGTACGTGCACCTCGCCGCGACCGGCCAGGGCGTGCGGTGGACCAACACAACCGGCGGGCCGCTCACCGCGATCAACGTCCGGGAGAGCATCCCGGACTCCGCGACCGGCGGCGGCACCACCGCCACGCTGAACCTGTACGTGGACGGGGTGTTCCGGCAGGCGCTGAACCTCAACTCCAAGCAGAGCTGGTTCTACGAGGGCGGCAGCAACCACTACAACGGCAGCGACCAGAACCCCGCCGACGGCAACCCGCGGGACTTCTTCGACGAGTCGCACACCTTCGTCAGCGGCGCGCCGATCGCCGCCGGCAGCACCATCGAGCTGCGCAAGGACGCCGCCAACTCAGCCGCGTTCTACGACATCGACGTCCTGGACGCGGAGAACCCGCCCGCTCCGCTCCCCCAGCCCGCCGGTTCGCTCTCGCTCACCGACTGCGGCGCGGTCGCCTCCACCGCGCCGACCAACGGCTCGGCCGCCCCCGGTGCGGTCGACAGCACCGCGGCGATCCAGAACTGCGTCAACCAGGCCCAGGCCCAGGGCCGGACGCTGTGGATCCCGGCCGGCACCTTCTACCTCCGGGGCACCACCGGCCTGAACGCCCAGGGCATCACGATCGCCGGCGCCGGCATGTGGTACAGCACGATCTACCGCGACGTGCCGCTGCCCAACAACACGCCGCTGGCCGCACTGTTCAACCTGACGTCCTGTCACGTCCGGGACTTCCGGCTGGACTCCGACGCCACCAGCCGCGAGATGGTCGACGGCGGCGGCGGCGCGATGGACACCACCGGCACCAACTGGTCCTCCGACAACATCTGGAGCCGGCACGTCGAGTCCGGCTACTGGGCCTCCGGCACCGGCGGCGCGGTCCGCGGCGCCCGGGTCACCGCGGTGTGGGCGGACGGCATCAACATCAACAACGTGTCGCTGAACAACGGCACCGGCAACGACATCACCGCGACGAACAACTTCGTGCGCGGCACCGGCGACGACGGCATGGCCATCAACTCCGTGGCGTACAACACCGATTCGGGCGGCAACAAGACGTACTACACCGCCATGTCGCACATCACGATGACCCACAACACGGTCATCGCACCGTGGGGCGGCAAGGGCATCGGCATCTACGGCGGCAGCGGCCACGACGTGGAGGGCAACTACATCGCCGACACCGCCCGCTACATCGGCCTCGGCGCGGGCCGGTTCGGGGTCAACGGCAGCGACCTGCTGGGCGCCACCGTCAGCGGCAACACCGTGGTCCGCTCCGGCGGCAACGGCTACAGCCAGGGCCAGCCGGCGCTGCACGTCGGCAACGGCGGCGACGGGCAGAACGTCGGCGTGGTCGACCACGTGACGGTCACCGACAACACCGTGCTGAACTCGCTGTACGACGGGGTGGGCCTGTCCGCCTCCACGAACACGCTGCTGCAGGGCAACACCGTCACCTCGCCGGGCCGCAACGGCTTCGTCGTCGCGCCGCCCTTCTACCCGGCGCCCAACGGCTCGGCCACCCTCACCGCGAACACCGTCACCGGCCTCGCCGTCGGCGCGTCCGCCTTCCTGAACAACTCGGCCGCCTTCACCGTCTCCGGCAGCGGCAACAGCTGGAACGGCGGCGGCCCCAACCCCGAGGCCCCGTACGGCGGGACGCCCGCCGCTCTGCCCGGCCCGGTGCAGGCCGAGAACTACGACACCGGCGGCCCCGGCGTCGGCTACTTCGTCAACTCGGTCAACGGCACCGGCAACGGCTACCGCGCCGACGGCGTCGACCTGGAGGCCACCTCCGACACCGGCGGCGGCTACAACCTCGGCTGGACGTCGAACGGCCAGTGGCAGCGGTACACCGTCGACGTCGCCACCGCCGGGACGTACACGGTCACCCTCCGGTACGCGGCCCCCGCCGCCGTCACCGGCGCGCTGCACCTCGCGGACGCCGCCGGCGCCAACCTCAGCGGCTCCGTCGCCCTGGCCGCCACCGGCGGCTGGCAGACCTGGGGCAACGCCACCGCGCAGGTCACCCTGCCCGCCGGCCGCCAGGTGCTGACCCTCGCCCAGGACAACGGCGGCTGGAACCTCAACAGCCTCCAGTTCACCGCCTCCGGCGGCGGCACCCCGCCCCCGCCGACCAACCTCGCGGCCGGCCGGCCCACCGCCGAGTCCTCGCACACCGACGTCTACGCCTCCGCGAACACCACCGACGGCAACCAGGGCAGCTACTGGGAGAGCGCCAACAACGCCCTCCCGCAGTGGGTGCAGGTCGACCTGGGCTCGGCCCGGCAGGCGAGCCGGGTGGTGCTGCAGCTGCCCGCCGGCTGGGGCGCCCGCACCCAGACCCTCGCCCTGCTCGGCTCCACCGACGGCAGCGCCTTCACCACCCTGAAGGCTTCGGCGGCCTACGTCTTCGACCCGGCGTCCGGCAACACCGTCACCGTCTCCTTCCCCGCCGCCTCGGCCCGGTACGTGCGGGTCGCGGTCACCGCCAACACCGGCTGGCCGGCCGGCCAGCTCTCCGAGTTCCAGGTCTGGGACCAGTGACCCACTGACCCGGGCGGGGCGGTTCCGGTGACCGGGACCGCCCCGCCCGCGCCGCCGACCGGACGCCTCGCGGGGGTCGTTCGGCGCCCGCCGAGCCGATGCGGCAGAGTATCCGCCATGACCCCGCAGCCCGCCCCCAGTGCCCCCGCCTCCCGCGCCCCGGCGGCCGGCGCGCGCCGCCGACCGGTGCAGCAGCGCAGCCAGGAGCGGTACGAACGGCTGCTGGACGCCTGCGCGGGAGTGCTCGACGAGGTCGGCGCGACCGGCCTGACCACCAAGGAGGTCGCGGCCCGCGCCGAGGTGCCGATCGGCACGCTCTACCAGTTCTTCGCCGGCAAGGAGGGCCTGCTCGCCGCCCTCGCCGAACGCAACCTGGCCTGCTTCCTGGACCGCCTCGCCCACCGCGCCGAGCAGGCGCGGGCACTGGACGTCCCGGACTTCGTCGACCTCGCCGTCGAGGAGTTCGTCGCGATGAAGCGCGCCGTCCCCGGCTTCGGCCACCTCGACTTCGGCCTGGTCGACGCCACCCCCGCCGAGGTCAGCGACGACCTCCACCTGCTCGACGCCGAACTCGACAACAACGCCGCCGTCGCCGTCCGGCTGCGCGCCATCGGCGGCGAGCTGTTCGCCGCCCCCGGCTACGCGCTGGCCCTGCGGGTCGCGATGGAGTGCGCCGACGCCGTCCTCAAGCTGGCCTTCCGGATCGCCCCCGACGGCGACCCCGCGCTGATCGCCGAGTGCAAGCGCCTGGTGCGCCACTACCTCGCCGACCCGCCCGCCGCCGGCTGAGCCCCGTCCGGGCACCGAGCCCGGCCGGGCGCCGGACCCGCAGCGCGCCGCCGGGCGTCCGGTTCCGCCATTGCACCGCCCGGACGGCCGCCGCACAGTGGAAACAAGGGTTCTCCCCCGTCCCACCGGTCCGCCGTCCCGCAGGAGCAGACATGCAAGCCACAGTGGGTGACCACGTCCACATGTACAGCAGGTCGGTCGGCATGATCGACCGCAAGGGCGAGATCGTCGAGGTTCGCGGCAGCAACGGCGAACCCCCGTACCTCGTCCAGTTCGAGGACGGGCACAGCAGCCTCGTCTACCCCGGCCCCGACTGCGTCGTCGAGCACCAGCTCGCCGAGGAGCAGCGCTGACCCCGGGCCGCGGCCCGGTAGGAGGAGCGAACACCTTTGCCCCCGCCCCTGCCGGGCCCGCTGGCCCACCTCGCGCCGCTGCTCGACGACTACGGGTACCTCGCGGTCGGCGTCCTGGTCTTCCTGGACAACTGCGTGATCCCCGTGCCCGGCCAGACCATCCTGACGCTGGCCGCGGTGTACGCGGGCACGGGGCAGCTGTCGCTGCCGGTGGTGCTCGTCGTGGCGGTGCTGGCGGCCATCCTGGGTAACGCCGCGGCGTACGTGATCGGCCGCACCGGCGGCCTGGCGTTCGTCCACCGCTGGGGCCGCTACGTGCGGCTCACCCCGGAGCGGATGGAGCGCGCCGACGCCTTCTTCCGCCGCCGCGGCGCCCTGGTGGTCACCGGGGCGCGCTTCGTGGACGGCCTGCGGCAGACCAACGGCCTGGTGGCCGGCACCACCGAGATGCCGTGGAAGCGCTTCATGGCGGCCAACACGGCGGGCGCCGTGCTGTGGGCGGGGGTGTGGGCGTGCATCGGCTACTTCGCGGGCAGCAACATCGACACCCTGTACCGGCAGGCCGTCCGCTACCAGGTCTACCTGCTGGCCGCGCTCGGACTGGTGGTGGCCGCGCTCGCCGTCCGCGCCTACCTGCGCCGCCGCTCGCGCAAGGCCGGCAACGGGGGTTCCCAAGGTGGGGGACCCGACGACGGCGGGGGCCCCGATGACGGCTCGGGATCGCCCGGGAACGTGTCGACCGGCGGGCACGACCGCGACTGACCCACCGTCAGCCCGCCGGCCTCACCCCGCCAGCTCGCGCAGCAGCCGCTCCTCCTCCAACGCGCCGAGGCCCTCGGTCTCGGGGCCGCCGCGGGCGGTGTCCCACGCGAGGGTGTCGGCCAGCGTCTCGGCGAGCGGACGGAGCGTCAGCCCCGCGGCCAGCGCGCGGGAGACGTCGACCCGGTTGATCGCGGCGCACTCCGGGTCGGCGATCCACATCGGCACGCCCATCCACGGGTCCACCCCCGCCGCCAGCAGCCGCTCGCTGGGGATCCACACCGACTCGACGGGCCCCGCGGCCAGCGCCCGGCAGGCGTCGATCAGCTCGCCGAACGGCATCGGCCGCCCGGTGGTGTTGTACACCCCGGCCCGGCCCGCACCGAGGCAGTCCAGGATCCACCCGGCGAGGTCGCGGACGTCGATGAACTGCGCGTCGTCCGCCGGATCGCCGGGCAGCAGCACCCGGCCGCCGCGGGCGAACCGGCGCGGCCAGTACGCGAACCGGTCGGTCGGGTCGTGCGGGCCGACGATCAACCCCGGCCGGACGATCGTCGCCCGCTCGCCGAACCCGTCCCGCACGATCCGCTCGCAGGCGGCCTTCCGTGCCCCGTACGCCAGGTCCTCCGGCAGGTCGGCGGTGAGTTCGAGCACCGCGCCGTCCTCGTCCTGCGGGGTGGCCTGGTCGGCGAGGACGGAGAGCGTGGAGACGAACAGGTACCGCCCGACCCGGCCGCGCAGCGCCTCGACCGCGAGCGCCGCCACCTCCGGCTGGTAGCAGGCCACGTCGACCACCGCGTCCCACCGACCGTCGGCGAGCGCGTCCAGGCTCACGGTGCGGTCGCCGACGACGGTGCGCGCCGACGGGAACAGCCCGGGATCGGTACGGCCCCGGTTGAACAGCGTCACCCGGTGCCCCGCGGCCAGCGCGGCCTCCACGACGGCGCGGCCGAGGAAGCGCGTCCCCCCGAGTACGAGCAACTCCACGACGACTCTCCCCCACCTCGACACACCACGGCGCCCGCACCCTACCCACGGCCGCCACCTCCCGCATGCGGTTTTCCCACGGACCGTCAACGCCCCCTGACCGGGCGGGATGAAACGGGGGCCGTGCGGGGGTTGGGAGTGGCGACAGGGCGGTCGGGTGATCGTCGTGTCGCCGTCGGACTGCCACCGAAAGGCACACTCATGTCCCTGCTGCGCCTCGGCGTCTCCCTCCAACCGCGCTGGCCGCTCGACGACGGAGCCCGCGTTCTCCACGCCGCACGCCGTGCCGAGGATCTGGGCTTCGACCACGTCGCGGTCGGCAACCGCCTGCTGGACAGCGGGTTCGGCCTCGACACGGACCCGCTCGTCCTGCTGGCGGCCGTCGCGGGGGCGACGACGCGCCTGCGGCTGCTGACGTCCGTACTCGTCGCGCCGTACTACCCGGCGCTGGTGCTCGCCAACCAGGCGGCCACGCTGGACGTCGTGTCCGGCGGCCGCCTGGTCCTGGGCGTCGGCACCGGCTGGAACCTCGACGAGTTCGCGGCCGTCGGCGTACCCGCCCGTGAACGCGGTGCACGTACCGACGACCACCTCGCCGCCGCCAAGGCCCTGTGGACCCGGCGGCCCGCAGACTTCGAGGGACCGTTCACGACCCTGCACGAGGCGCGCCTGGGCGTGCCTCCGGTCACCGCGGGCGGTCCGCCCGTGTGGATCGGCGGCCACAGCGCCGCCGCCCTGCGTCGTGCGCTGCGGTTCGGCGACGGCTGGTACGGCACCGGCGTCGACGCCGCGGAGGTCACCGACGTCCGCCGCCGCCTGCACGACCTCGCCGGCG
Source organism: Kitasatospora sp. NPDC002522 (assembly GCF_053595195.1). Classification (NCBI taxonomy): domain Bacteria; kingdom Bacillati; phylum Actinomycetota; class Actinomycetes; order Kitasatosporales; family Streptomycetaceae; genus Kitasatospora; species Kitasatospora sp. NPDC002522. The sequence goes on along the minus strand of NZ_JBSFXE010000010.1, from coordinate 70,962 downwards.
ACTCGGAGAACGCCGACCGCCTGACGCTCGCCGCAGCCGCGTTCCTCACGCCGCCCGGCATCCCCGCGGTGGTCCCGTCGCCGGGACGACCCCTCGGCGGTGCCGTACCCACCGCCGCGAGCGTCGCCGACGAGCTCGGGCAACTCGCCGAGGCAGGGCTTGCCGCTTGCACCCTGTGGCTGCCCGTCGCGGCCGAGCATGTCGAACAGGCGATGGAGTGGGTTGCCACCGAGGTCGCCCCGCGACTCACCTGACGCCGTGGCCCGGAGGCCACCGGGCCGATCGAGCTCCCGTGTCCAGGCGTCCAGGGGGCGACCGCCACGGCTGGCGCCCGTCTCGCTGCGGACGCGAGAGCACTAGCCGTGGAAGTCGATCACCTCGAAGGCCGCCGCGTAGCGGGTGCCCAGGCGGGTGCCGGCGGCGCGGCCCGCGGACTCCAGGAACTCGGCGGCGTTGGCCATCTCGCCGCCGAGGCCCGCCAGGTAGGCGCGGTGGGCCTCCAGCGAGGCGACGCCGGTGGCGAAGGTGTCGGTGGTGTCGACGGCGTGCCGGCCGTCGGGCGAACCCGCCGCCCACAGCTGCCGGACGCCGTTCCACGGCTGGTGGCCCTCGGCGGTGAGTTCGCGGAAGACCCACCGGTTGCCCGCGTCCCGGACGGCGTCCAGCGCGGCCCGGCCGACCGCGATGTGGTCGGCCTGGTTGGGGAAGACCCCGCCGTAGGTCTCCCGGAAGTTGACGGTGATCACGATCTCCGGGCGGTGCCGACGGATCGCCCGGGCCAGGTCGCGGCGCAGCGGCAGCCCGTACTCGACCACCCCGTCCGGGTAGCCGAGGAACTCCACCGTCCCGACGCCGACCAGCGCCGCCGACTCCACCTGCTCGCGTTCGCGCACCGGGCGGCACTGCGCGGGCTCCAGGCCGTCGATCCCGGCCTCGCCGCTGGTCACCATCAGGTAGCTGATCCGCTTGCCCTGCCCGGTCCAGCGGGCCACGGCCGCGGCCGCCCCGTACTCCATGTCGTCGGGGTGGGCGACGACGGCGAGCGCCGTCTGCCAGTCCTCGTCGACCGCCTGGTACGGAGGCGGTACCTGCTCGGTCTCGGCGGTCCCGGTCATCTCGCACCCTTCCTACTCCGGAGCCTCTCCGCCCCGGCCTCGGTCTTCCGTGGCGACCCGCGTGTTCCGTGGCGACCCACGCCGCCGACCCGCCGTGCCATCCGACCTGCCGTGCTACCCGGCCCGCCGTGCCACCCGACCCGGCGGCTCCCCGCGCGCGGGGTGCGGCCGCCGGGCCGGATCGCTCGCGGCGTCAGTTCGCGGTGCGGATCGCGTAGTTGAAGTCCGCGTGCCCGTAGTGCTGCATCACCCGCAGCCAGAACGGCATCAGCATCTCCATGCCGCGGGCGGCGTCGATCCCGCCGAGGTCGAGGATCGCCTCGGCCGGCCAGCCGAACTCCTCCAGCAGCGCCTTGACCTTGGCCTTGGCGTCGACGTCGTCGCCGGCCACGAAGAGGTTGTGCTCGCCGGGGATCCGGCCGGGGTCCACCATCACCGGGGCGGTGACGGTGTTCAGCGCCTTCACCACGGAGGTGTCCGGCAGGGCGCGCTGGAGCTGCTCGCCGACGCTGTCGTTGTTGACCGGGTCGAGGGTCAGCTCACCGGTCGGCGAGAAGACCAGCGGGTTGGACACGTCCAGCAGGGTCTTGCCCGCCAGCCGCTCCGGACCGGCCATGCCGATCGCGGACAGGGCGACGGTGCCGCTGGTCGCGTTGATCACCAGCTCGCCGAAGTCGGCGGCGTCGGCGAAGGTGCCGGCGTGGCCGTACGGGCCGGCCCGGTCGGCCCAGTCGTTGGCGGCGGCGTTCTCCTTGGTGCGCGAGCCGAGGGTCACCTCGTGCCCGAGCGAGATCAGTTTGTTGGCGAGGGTCTGGCCGACCGTTCCGGTCCCGATGATTCCGATCCGCATTGTGCTGCTCTCCGTCCCCACGTCAGATCGACAAGCCGCCCGCACCATATCCGAGGCCGGTCCCTGACTAGCGGTCAGCTCCCGGTCCCGCCCGGCCACTCCTCGCCGGGGCGCGGCCGCCCACTCCACCGTAGCCCCACGGTCGAGCCCCCGGCGCGCTCACCCGGCGGACGGCACCCCGCGAGTCCTCGGCGGCCGCGGCGCCGCGAAGTGCGGGATCCGGTTCCGCCAAACGCAAAACGAACGCCATGGAGCACCTCCGGGCGCTCCAGCAGAGTGGTCGTCGTGCCAACCGGGCCCGTCGCGAACGGACTTCGGGCCCGTGACCACCGAACCGGAGGATCGCGATCATGAAGAAGTGGATAGCAGCCGCGGCCGGCAGCGTCGCCCTCGTCGGCTCGCTCACGTCGGGCGCCGGCAGCGCGAGCGCCGCGACCGCCCAGCCGTCGGCCCAGCGGGCCTCCTTCGCCCCCGGCGGCACGTGGGTGCTGAAGTCGGCGGCCACCGGCCAGTGCATCGACGACAGCAACTACGGCCTGCGACACTTCGGCTGTCAGAACCAGAGCGGCCCCTACGCCGCCTTCCAGCAGTTCCGGATAGTCGGACAGCCGAACGGCACCGACGTGCTGCAGAACGTCGCCACCGGCCAGTGCATCGACGACAGCAACTACGGCCTGCGGCACTTCGGCTGCCAGGACCAGAACGGGCCCTACGCCGCCTTCCAGCAGTTCGTGATGTACCTGGAGCCGAACGGCTCGGTGGTGCTGCAGAACGTGGCCACCGGCAATTGCATCGACGACAGCGGCTACGGTCTGCGCGACTTCGGCTGCCAGGACCAGAACGGCCAGTACGCCGTGTTCCAGCAGTTCTGGCTGAGCTGACGAACGGTCCGGCACCGCACCGACGGGGGACGGTGCCGGACGGCGGGGGACGGTGGGGCGCGGGTCACCGCGCCCCACCGCGGCCTTCCGGGCCACCGACCCCGTCCTCACCACTGCGCGCGTGCACCAGGACCTTCACCCGTCGGCCGGTCCCACCAGGTCGGCGGGGTACAACAGTTGGCTCGGCATGACGGTCCGTCAGGACCGGCGTGACCGGATTGACTTGTCCTTGCCATTCCGTGGGCCCGCTCGTAGGGTCACCTCCGGGGGAGGGGGTCGCTGCGCGTTCGCGAGCGACCGCATGGGGTGACCTTCTCCAGGGGGAGGTCACGGTGGGTGGGTTCGGGGAGCTGCTGCGCGGGTGTCGGCTGGCGGCGGGGTGGACGCAGGAGGACCTGGCGGAGCGGGCGGGGGTGTCGAGCCACGCGATCAGCATGCTGGAGTCCGGGCGGCGCGGGCCGCGGCTGTCCACGGTCGCGCGGCTGGCCGACGCGATGGGTCTCGGTCCGGACGACCGGCAGCGGCTGATCGCGGCCGTCACCGGCGACGACCCGCCGGAGCGGACCGCCGGGCCCGGCCCGGCCGGGCGGCTCACGCCGGCCGAACTCCACGCCGACCTGCACGACTTCACCGGCCGGGCGGCCGCGGTCGAGCGCCTCGTCTCGCTGCTGTCGGGCGCGCCGGGTGGACCGGCGGCGCCGGTGCTGCTGTCGGCGGTCAGCGGGACGGGCGGCGTCGGCAAGACCACGTTGGCGGTGCACGTCGCGCACCTCGTGCTGCGGCACTTCCCGGACGGGCAGCTCCAGGTCGACCTGCACGGCGCCGATCCGCGGCCCGCCGACCCGCACGACCTGCTGGGCCGGTTCCTGCGCTCCCTCGGCGTCCCGCCGGAGCACCTGCCCGCCGACCCCGAGGAGCGGGCAGGGCGCTGGCGCAGCCTGCTCGCCGAGCGGCGGATGCTGATCCTGCTGGACAACGCCCGCGACGCCGCCCAGCTCCGCCCGCTGCTGCCCGGGACCGGCGCCAGCCGCGTGCTGGTGACCAGTCGCAGCACCCTGCCGGGCCTGGACGGCGCGGCCCGGGTGACCCTCGGCATGCTGGACGCCGACGAGGCGTCGACGCTGCTGCGGCGCATCGTCGGGGCCGAGCGGCTGGCCGCCGAACCGGACGCGGCGCAGGCGGTGCTGACGGCCTGCGCGGGGCTGCCGCTGGCGATCCGGTTGGCGGGCAGCCGACTGCTGGCCCACCCGGACTGGTCGGTGCGCCACCTCGCCGAGCTGCTCCGCGACGAGGCCGGGCGGCTCAGCGTGCTCAGCGTCGAGGACCGCGCGGTGCGGGCGAGCTTCGCGGTGAGCCACCGCAACCTGCCGCCCGACCAGGCCCGTGCGTTCCGCCTGCTGGGACTCGGCCCCGGTCCGACCATCTCCGTGGGGGCCGCCGCCGCGCTGTTCGGCGCACCGGAGGCGGAGGCCGCGGCGCTGCTGGACGCCCTCGTCGCGGTGCACCTGGTCGAACCGGCCGGCCCCGGCCGCCACCGGCTGCACGACCTGATCCGGGTCTACGCCGCGGAGTGCGCCGCCGAGCGGCCGCCGGCCGAACGCGAGGCGGCCGTCGAGCGGCTGCTGCGCTGGTTCCTGCACAGCAACGCGTCCGCCTCCCGCCGGCTGCGCCCCGAACGCCGCCACCTGGACCTGGCCCCGCCCGCTCCGCCGCTGCGCCCCTTGGAGTTCACCGAGTTCGACGCGGCCCTGGCGTGGTCCGAGCAGGAGGGCGACTGCCTGGTCGCCGCGGTCGCCGCCGCCGCCGAGTCCGGACGCGACGAACTCGGCTGGCAGCTCGCCCACACCATGTGGGACCTGTTCGACCTGCGCGCCGCGCAACCCGGCCGGATCGGCACGTACCGGCACGCGCTGGCCGGCGCCCGCCGCCTGGCCGATCCGAAGGCCGAGGCGTGGGCGCTGAACGCCCTCGCGGTCGCCTATCAGGCGGCGCGCCGGCTGGCCGAGGCCGAGGAGTGCCTGCTGGACGCGCTGGCGATCCGCCGCCGCCTCGGCGACCTGCACGGTGAGGCGTCCGTCCTCGGCAACCTGGGCTACGTGCGGATCGACCGGGGCCGCCCCGCCGAGGCGGTGGCGCTGCTGGAACGGACCACCGACATCTTCCGCGGGCTCGGCCAACTGCGGGCCGAGGCGGCGTCGTTGGAGAACCTCGGCGAGGCGTACAAGCTGATGGGCCGGTTCGAGGCCGCGCTCGACCACTACCAGCAGGCGCTGGTGCTGTTCGAGAAGAGCGGCGCGGAGCGGTTCCGGCTCGGCCGCTCGCTCAGCAACGTCGCCGAGACGCTGCACCTGCTAGGCCGGCACGAGGAGGCCGTCGTGCCGGCGACCGAGGCGTACGCAGCCAACCGCGAGGCCGGCAACCGCATCGACGAGGCCATCGCCCTGGAGGTGCTCGGACACAGCCACGCCGTCCGAGGCGATCGCGAGGCAGCCCGCGAGGTCTGGGAGCGGGCGCTGCTGATCCTGCTCGACCTGGGCCACCCGCGCGCCGCCGACGTGCAGGCCCTGCTGAAGAGCTGACCGACCGTCAATTCCCGTTTCCGGAACCGCCGTACAGCCGGAGCAGCAGCGCGTGCAGCTGAACCCGCTCGGCGGCGTCCAGCGGCGCGAGCAGCTCCGCCTGCACCGCCTCCGCCTCGGCGGTCAACTCGGCGAGGCGGGTGCGGCCGGCGGTGGTGAGGGTCAGGGTGAGGCGGCGGCGGTCGGCCGGGTCGCGGGTGCGGTCGAGGTGCCCGGCGGCGGCCAACTGGTCGGCGGCCTTGGCGAGATCGCTCGGGTCGAGGCCGAGGCGGCGGGCCAGATCGCGCTGGGTGTGCGGACCGAAGTCGGCGAGCGCGGCCAGCATCGCCAGGTGGAACAGCCGCAGCCCGTCGGCAGCCAGCCGCTCGGCGAGCCGGCCGCGGGCGGTCTTTCCGACCCTGGACAGCAGATAGGCCGTCAACTCCAGGAGCGAGGGCGGCGCGGCGGTCGGGTCGGTTTCCATGGCCCCAATCCTAGGTCTCCCCCTATAGTGGGTCCACACCCACGATTATTCGCCGGAGGCCTTCCGTGGACGCGCTCCACCCCCGCCTGCTCGTCGCCGACTTCACGGCCTGCTTCGACTTCTACGACGCCGTCCTCCCGCCCCTGTGCGGGGCCCACCTGGTCAAGGGCACCGCCGACGGCCCCTACGCCAACTGGGACGTGGCGGACGAGGGCGTCCTGGTCCTGTTCGACCGCGCCGCGATGGCGGCCGTCCTCGGCGCCGAGCCCGCCACCGACCCCGCCGCACCCGCCGCGCCCTCCGCACCCACCGACGCCGTGATGTTCGTCTGCCGGGTCGACGACGTGGACGCCGCGTACGCGCTCTGCCTCGCGCACGGCGCGACGGCCGTCCTGCCGCCCATCGACCGCCCCGCATGGGGACCGAACCTCCGCACCGCCCACGTCCGCGACCCCGACGGCACGCTGATCGAACTTCAGTCCTACTGACAGACCGTCAGTTCAGTACGCTGACTCCGTGTGCTGGAGCGCCGAGGCGGATCTGATCATGGGCAGCACCATCTCGGCGGTGGGCGTCGTCGCGATGGTGCGGGCCGGAGCGAGCCGGCGGCTGCCGATGGCGGCCCTGCCGCTGCTGCTCGGGGTGCACCAACTGCTGGAGGCCGCCGTCTGGTCCGACTGGGGCCAGTGGACCCGCACCGCGTGGGCGGTGATCGCCCTGCCGCTGCTGCCGCTGTACGTCCCGGCGGCGGTCTGGTGCGCCACCCGCCGCCGTTCGGCCGCCTGGCTCACCGCGCTCGGCGCGGCGGTCGCCGTCCCGCTCGCGGTCACCCTGGCCCGTCACCCGGTCGGCGCCCACGTCCACGGACACACCGTCAGGTACGCCATCGGCGTCCCCGCCGGCACCCTGCTCCTGGCCGGCTACCTGCTCGCCACCCTCGGCTCCCTGCTCCTCTCCGGCGACCCCCACCTCCGCCTCCTCGGCTGGCTCACCACCCTCGGCGCCCTCGCCTGCGCCCTCCTCTGGCAGCTGGCCTTCATCTCCACCTGGTGCGCCCTCGCCGCCCTCGCCAGCCTCGTCCTCCTCCACTGGGCCAAACCGCCCGCCCCACCCTCCACTTGACGCCACCTCCGGGGCCCGGACGAACGCCGCCTCTCACCCTCACCCTCGCCCGGCGCCCGCCCGGTCACGGCGCCGTTCCCGCGCGCCCGCGGTCGCGGCGCGGTACGCGGCCGTCGCGCCCGCGCCGAACCAGCAGGCCTCGAACGCGGCGCGGGCCGCTCCGTGCAGCGGGTGGTCCGCGGTCGGCGCGGCGAACTCGCCCCACAGCACGGCGAGTCCGACGACGGCCGCCACCGCGAGGACCAGTCGGACGGCGGGGCGACCGGGCCGACGCCAGGCCCACCAGGCGGCCGCCGCGTAGACGGCCAGCTCGGCGAGGAACGCCGCCACGTCGACGACCGTCAGCCCGCTCATCGGGCCACCCACCAGGCGGAGACCAGGTGCAGCACCGCGAACGCGCCCGCACCGAACGCCATACCGAGGTTCCGCTGCCGGAACCCGATCGCCGAGTCCCCCACCTGGGCCAGCCCCGACACCAGCAGCATCGGCCACGCCACCGCGGCTCCGCCCGCCGTCACCGCCACCGCCGTCGCCACCCCCAGGGGCACCGCCCGTACCGCGTACGCCCGGGCGTACACGTGCGCCCCGAGCGTGACCGGCTCACCCGCGGGCAACCCGAGACCCGGGCGCACCACCCCCGCCACGCTCGATCCCGCGCTGACCAGCGCGGCCAGCGCGTTGACCGCCGACAGAACGTCCATTCCAACCCCCCGTGAATCATTCGAGCATTGAACGATATGAGGACGGTATCATTCTGCCCATGAGCGATGTCAAGGGAGCGGCCGCGCTGCGCGCCACACTCGTCTTCAACCTGGGCACCCTCGGCGCCCTGGCCTCCGACCGCTTCGCCGCCCGGGTCGAGGCGCTCGGGCTCAAGCCCAAGCACGCCGGCCTGCTGGCCGCGCTCGACGCCGGATCGGCCGCCTCCCAGCAGGAGTTGGCCACCCGCCTCGGCGTCGCCCCCAGCCTGATCGTGGCCCTCGCCGACCAGCTCCAGGAACTCGGCGCGGTCGAACGCGTCCGCGACCCCGAGGACCGCCGCCGCCAGGTCCTCACCCTCACCGCCGGAGGCCGACGCCTCCTCACCCGCTGCGCCGAAGCCGCCGAAGCCGCCGACACCGAACTCACCGCAGGCCTCACCGAGGCCCAACGCACCACCCTCGCCCACACCCTGCGCACCCTCGGCGACCAGCAGGTCCCGCACTAGCCACCAGACCTGACGGTCGCTCAGCCGCTCACGAGGAACCCGGGGATGACGGACCACTACTGGACTGGCGAGGCGCCGTGGGTGCACCACTCGGCGGAGGACGCCCGGCACCCGGCGTTCCTCCTGCCGCCGCCGGGGACCAGCTACGTGGGTTGGCTGGATGGCGCCGACATGGGCGACGCGCAAGGGGTCTTCGAACAGATGAGTGCCCGGCTACGGCTTCCGGCCTACTTCGGCTGGAACTGGAACGCCCTCTCGGACTGCCTTCGCGACATGGGGTGGGCGCCCGCCGACCATTACCTGATCGTCATCGAGCGGTCAGCCCTCATGCTGCAGGAGTCCGCCGAAGGCCGCGAGACACTCCTCGAGATCCTCAACCACGCAGGTCGCCATTGGGGTCACAACCCGGACCGGCCGGGCAAGTCCTTCAATTCACTGCTGCTGTAGGCGCGGACGCCGGTGCCGACACGGGGCGGCTGTTGCCGGTGTGGGCAGCCGCGGCCTGGGGCCCGGCCACCCGGGCTGCCAGGTGCGCGAGGAACCCGTCCAGCAGGGACCGGTCGGCGTTCGGGACCATGTAGTGGCGGAAGACGCCGCCCTCGGCGGTCACGGTCGAGCGCACCCAGCCGAGCGACTCGAATCTGGCACGCAGGTAGCCGTCTCCCGAGGCGACAACCTCCGAGCCCTCGGGTGACACCACCACCAGGTGGGTGGCGCCACATCCACACTCGACGCACACCAGCGGGATCCCGCCCATGCCCGCGAGGCGTTGCAGGGCCGCCGGGTAGGCGAGTTCACGACCGGGACATACCGCCACGCTCAGAAGGCTCGACATCGGCACAGGCTAGGGTCTCAACCTCCGAACGGGACAATCGATTGCATTCTGCGGACCGATCTTGGCGGCGCCGGCCCACTGGTGGGGGTGAGGCGGTCGACCACGCCATCCGATTTGTCGAACTCTGGGGGCCCTCAGCCGCGACGCGCATCACCACCTGACGCCCGCTCAGGTGCAGTCGTCCAGCGGGCCAGGGCGATCAGCAGGGCTCCGCAGGCTGTGATCAGGAGCCAGCCTGGGCGGGCGGCGGTGGCGAGGGTGGCGGGGGTGGTGTGGGCGACCAGGCCGCCGGCGGTGGCGATGCCTAGGGCGGAGCCGAACTGGCGGGCGGTGGAGGTGAGGGCGCCGGCGACGCCGGCGCGGTCGGCGGGGAGGGAGTTGACGGCGGTGGTGGTGATCGGGGCGTTGGCGAAGCCGAAGCCGGTGCCGATCAGGAGGTAGGCGACGAGCAGCAGGGCGAGCGGTGTCGTCCGGTCCAGGGCGAGCAGCAGGAGGCCGCCGGCCGCCAGGAAGGCGCCGGCCAGTGTCAGCGGGAGGCCGGGCCCGCGGCGGCCGACCAGGCGGCCGGACCAGGGGGCGCAGACGGTGGCGCCGAGGGCCATCGGCAGCGTCGCGGCGCCGGCGGCCAGCGGGCTGAGGCCGCGGGTGTGCTGGAGGTAGAGGGTGGAGAGCAGCAGGGTCAGGCCGAGTGCGGTGAAGAGCGCGACGGCCGCCAGCACCGCGCCGCCGAACCTGACGTGCCGGAAGAGCCGCGGGTCGATCAGCGGCTCCTCCCGCCGTACCTCGACCAGGCCGAACGCCACGGTCGCGGTGGCGGCCAGCAGCGCGCCGACCAGCGCGGTGGGCGAGGTCCAGCCGATCCGCGGGCCCTCGATGGCGAGTGCGACCCAGCCGCCGATCACCGCGATCAGCAGCAGCTGCCCGATCCCGTCGAGCCGCCGGTCGCGCGCGCCGCGCGACTCGGGCACCAGCAGTGCGGTGAGCAGCAGCGCGAGCAGGATCACCGGGACGTTGGCCCAGAACAGCGCCCGCCAGCCGAATCCGCCCAGCAGTGCCCCGCCGACCACCGGCCCGACGGCCATGCTGAGGCCGAAGACGGACGCCCAGACGCCGATCGCCTGGGCCCGTTCGCGCGGGTCGGGCATCGCGTTGACCACGATGGCCAGCGCCACCGGGCTGAGCATCGACGCGCCGACGCCCTGCAGCGCACGGGCCGCCACCAGGGTGCCGGCGCCGGGGGCGAGCGCGCAGAGCAGCGACGCGGTGCCGAACAGCGCCAGCCCGCACTGGAAGACGCGGCGCCGCCCGAAGCGGTCGGCGAGCGCGCCGGAGGTGATCAGCAGGGCGGCCAGCACGATGGTGTAGGCGTCGACGGTCCATTCCAGGCCGCGGGTGTCGACGCCGAGGCTGCGGCCGATCTCGGGCAGGCCGACGTTGACCACGGTGGTGTCGAGGCCGACCAGGAACATGCTGAGGCAGCAGACGGCGAGCACCGTCCAGCGTCTGCGTCGGCCGAGTTGCGGGGCGGCGGGCTGAGCCGCCGTCAGAACGGAGGTCATCGGAGGTCCCTTCTCCAGGAGGTGCAACGGTCCTGGTCAGGGTGCGGCGGGGCGGCCTCTGCGGGCCACGATTCTTGCGACAATCGCAAAATCCGTCAGAGTAGGTGGGTGGACCCTGACCTGCAGCACCTCCTCGACGCCATCGGCCCCCGGCTGCGCACCCTGCGCCGGGAGCGCGCCCTGACCCTGGAGGCATTGGCCGAGGCGACCGGCCTGTCGGTGAGCACCCTGTCCCGGTTGGAGTCCGGGCACCGCCGCCCCACCCTCGACCTGCTGATCCCGCTGGCCAAGGTGCACCACGTCACCCTGGACCAACTGGTCGCCGCCCCGGCCACCGGCGACCCGCGCGTCCACCTCACCCCGGTCCCCCGCGCGGGCGGCGGTGTCCTGGTGCCGCTCACCCAGTACCCGGGCCGGGTCCAGGTCTTCAAGCACGTCCTGCCGCCCCGCGAGCCGAAGCTGGTCAGCCACGAGGGCTACGAGTGGCTGTACGTGCTGGCCGGGCGGCTGCGCCTGGTGCTCGGCGAGCGGGAGTCGCTGCTCGGCCCGGGCGAGGTCGCCGAGTTCGACACCCGCGAGCCGCACTGGTTCGGCCCGGCGGACGGGACGGCGGTGGAGATCCTGCACATGTTCGGCCCGCACGGCGACCGCCCGAAGGCTCCGAGCCCGACCACGCACGGAAGTTGACGGTTGGTCAGGTGATGGTCGGTCAGTCGTCGGACAGCCGGCGGAAGCGACGGCCCGCGTCGAGCAGTGCGGGCAGCGCTGCGGCGAAGCCCGGGGCGGTGCCGGAGCCGGGGTGGTTGACGTGGCCGATGACGATCGCGCCGGGCCCGGCGGCGGCGACGGTACGCCGGACCTGCTCGGCCGTGAAGGTGGCCCCGGCGTCGCCGTTGACGCTGAAGCCGGCCACGCCCTCGCCCAGGTCGGCGACGATCCGGGTGGCAATCTCGTCGTAGTGCGCGGTGCCGGAGCGGAAGTACCGGGGCGGGCGGCCGAGCAGGGCGGTGAGCTTGGCGTGGTTGCCCGCGACCTCGTCGTAGACGGCGCCGGCGTCCGCGGTGCCGGTGATCCCGTACGCGGCGCGGCCGGTGACGGAGAGCGGGCGGTGCGCGGTGCCGTGGTTGCCGAGTTCGAACAGGGGGTCGGCGGCGAGTTCGTGGAACGGGCCGGGGTTGGCGTCGATCCACCGCGCGTTCAGGAAGAGCGTCGCGGGCACCGCGAGTCGGCGCAGCACGCCGATCAGCTCCGCGTCGTAGCCGTCCCCGCCGGGGCCGCCGCAGGCGTCGAAGGTCAGCGCGAGCGCCGTCCCCGAGGTCGTCGTCCGCACCCCGGTCACCTCGGTGCCCCACTGCGCCGGCGCCAGCCCCGCGTACCGGGCCACCACCGCCGCCCGGTCCGGGGGCGCGCTCGACGACGCACCGGGCGGCGCAGCGGAGGCGGGAGCCGAGGACGCAGGCGGGGTGGCTGACGGTTGGTCAGTCCGGGTGGCGGGCGCGGCGCAGCCGGCCGTGGCGAGGCCGAGGACGGCGCCGAACAGCCTGCGGCGTTCGAGCATGGACGTCTCCCTCCGGCGTGAGGTCTGCCACGAGTGTCACTTCCGGGCGGCGCGTCGGCCATCTGCCAAGCTCGGCCGTATGGCTGCCTCCCCTCGACCGCACTACCTGCAGTGGACGTCCGTCGCCCCCGTGATGGCGTTCCTGCTGCTGTTGACCACCTGGAAGCGCGATCTGCCGTGGCCGGTGGTGGCGCTGGTGGCGGTCTTCCTGGCGGTGTCGGTGGTGGCGGCCGTGCACCACGCGGAACTGATCGCCCATCGGGTGGGTGAGCCGTACGGATCGCTGGTGCTGGCGGTGGCGGTGACCATCATCGAGGTGGCGCTGATCGTGACGCTGATGGCGGACGGCGGCGACAAGAGCGCGGGGCTGGCCCGGGACACCGTCTTCGCCGCGGTGATGATCACCTGCAACGGGATCCTCGGACTGTCCATCCTGGTCGGCGCGCTCAAGTACCGGGTGGCGGTGTTCAACGCGGAGGGCACCGGCGCCGCGTTCGGCGCGATCGCCACCCTGGCGACACTCAGCCTGGTGCTGCCGACCTTCACCACGTCCACGCCGGGCCCGCAGTTCAACACCACGCAGTTGGTCTTCGCGGCGACCGCCTCGATCGTCATCTACGGCCTGTTCGTCTCCACCCTGACGGTCCGTCACCGCGACTACTTCCTGCCGGTGACTCCGGCCGGCGAGGTGGTCGACCCGATGGACGACCACTCCGAGCCGCCGAGCCGGCGCGAGACGCTGGTCAGCGTGGCGCTGCTGTCACTGGCCCTGGTGTCGGTGGTGGGCCTGGCCAAGGGCGTCTCCCCGACCATCGAGCGCGGCGTCGCCGCGGCGGACCTGCCGAACGCGGTGGTGGGCGTGGTGATCGCGCTGCTGGTGCTGCTCCCGGAGTCGATCGCCGCCGTGCGGGCGGCGATCCGCAACCGCGTCCAGATCAGCCTCAACCTGGCGCTCGGCTCGGCGCTCGCCTCGATCGGCCTGACCATCCCGGCGGTCGCCGTCGCCTCCGCCTGGCTCTCCGGCCCGCTCGAACTCGGCCTCGGCGCCACCCACATGATCCTGCTGGCCCTGACGGTCGCGGTCGGCACCCTGACGGTCATTCCGAAACGCGCCACCCCGCTCCAGGGCGGCGTCCACCTGGCGATCCTCGCGGCCTACCTGGTGCTCGCGGTCAGCCCGTGACGCGCGGACGCCCCGCCGGGGGTTCCCGACGGGGCGTCCAGGGCGACGGGGCGTCCAGGGCCGGGCGGACTACTCCACCGTCACGCTCTTCGCCAGGTTGCGGGGCTTGTCGACGTCCCGCCCGAGCGAGACCGCCGCGTGGTAGGCGAGCAGCTGGAGCGGGATGTTCAGCAGCAGCGGGTCGAGCTCCGGCTCGCTGCGCGGCACCAGCACGCAGTGGTCGGCCAGCTTGGCGTCCACCTCGCGGTGGGCGACCGCGAGCACCCGGCCGGAACGGGCCTTGATCTCGCCGAGGGTGGTGAGGTTCTTGTCCAGCAGCTCGTCGTCCGGCACCAGCGCGACGGTCGGCAGGTCGGGGTTGATCAGCGCCAGCGGACCGTGCTTCAGCTCGCTCGCCGGGTACGCCTCGGCGTGCACGTAGCTGATCTCCTTGAGCTTCTGCGCGCCCTCCCGGGCCACCGGGTAGCCGCGGACCCGGCCGATGTACATCATGCCCTCGGACTCCGCGTACGCCTCGGCCAGCTTGGCGATGGCGTCGCCGTTCGCGAGCACCTCGCGGATCTGGTCGGGCAGCGCCTTCAGCGCGGCGACGATCCGGCGGCCGTCGGCCGGGGAGAGGTCGTGGATCCGGCCGAAGTGCAGGGCGAGCAGCGCGAAGGCGACCACGGTGGAGGTGAAGGCCTTGGTGGAGGCGACCGAGATCTCCGGGCCGGCGTGCAGGTAGATGCCGCCGTCGCACTCGCGGGCGATCGCCGAGCCGACGGTGTTGACCACGCCGAGCACCCGGCCGCCCTTGCGCTTGATCTCCTGGACGGCGGCCAGCGTGTCGTAGGTCTCGCCGGACTGGCTGACCGCGACGTACAGGGTGTCGGCCTCGATCACCGGGTTGCGGTAGCGGAACTCGGAGGCGGGCTCGGAGTGGGCGGGGATCCGGGACAGCTCCTCGATCAGCTGGGCGCCCATCTCGCCGGCGTAGTACGCGGAGCCGCAGCCGAGGATCTTGACCCGGCGGATCTCGCGCAGCTCGCGGGCGTCCAGGTTGAGGCCGCCGAGGTGCGCGGTGGCGAAGCGCTCGTCGAGCCGGCCGGAGAGGGTGCGCTCGACCGCGGCGGGCTGCTCGTGGATCTCCTTGAGCAGGTAGTGCGCGAAGCCGCCGGTGTCGTAGGAGCCGACCTCCCAGTCGACGGTGGACGGCTGGCGGGTGACGGTGCGCGCGTCCTCGGTGAAGGTGCGGAAGCCGTCGGCGCGGACGGTGGCCAGCTCGCCGTCCTCCAGGTGCACCACCTGGCGGGTGTAGCGGACCAGGGCGGCGACGTCGGAGGCGGCGAACATCTCCTTCTCGCCGATGCCCAGCACGATCGGGCTGCCGTTGCGGGCCACCACGATCCGGTCGGGCTGCTCGGCGTCCAGCACCGCGATGCCGTAGGTGCCGACCACCAGCTTGAGCGCGGCGCGCACCGCGTCCTCGAGTTCGCCGGCCTCGGCGCGGTGCGCGGCGATCAGGTGGGCCAGCACCTCGGTGTCGGTCTCCGAGCGGAAGACCGCGCCCTCGGCGGTGAGCTTGGCGCGCAGCTCGTCGGCGTTCTCGATGATGCCGTTGTGGACGACCGCGATGCGCTCGGCGTTGTCGGTGTGCGGGTGGGCGTTGGCGTCGGAGGGCACGCCGTGGGTGGCCCAGCGGGTGTGGCCGATGCCGACCGAGCCCTTGAACCGGGCGGGCACGGCGGCCGCGAGGTCGGCCACCCGGCCCTTGACCTTGCAGACCCGCAGCTTGGCCGGCGCGGCCTTGGTCGCCGGGGCGAGCACCGCCACGCCGGCCGAGTCGTAGCCGCGGTACTCCAGCCGCTGCAGCCCTTCGAGCAGGAAGGGGGACGCGTCCTTGGGGCCGATGTAGGCCACGATTCCGCACATGACGTGGACTCCTGAGGTTCGTGGGGCGGGTGCTGGGCGGGGACCGGATCAGCCGTAGACCATCCGCCGCAGCTGACGCACCGACAGCTGCGGGGCGGCCACCCGGCGGGCGGCCAGCTCGCCGCCGAGGCGGGCGAAGATCTGTTCGTTGGTCAGTCCCCTGGCCTGCAACTCACCGTGACGGCGGCGCACGTACTCCTCGGTGGGCTCCGCGAAGTAGGCGAGCACCTCCGCGACGACCCGGGCCGCCTCGCCGGGAGCCAACGGTGTGGTCCTGGTGAGGTGGGTGATCAGGTCCTCATGAGGGTGCGGTGAAACAGGCACGGGTGGGGAGCCTAGGCGTCGAGTCTCCATATGCCAAAGATCCTGCCCGAAATCGGGCAGGACGACCAGTCGTGGCGCTCCCGCGGGGCGCTTTCCCGGCAAGCAGGTGGCGGTCGAACAACCGTCCACAGCCGCACCTATGATGTGGGGTCGTCGTTGAAGGACGGTGTGCAGGCGGTGATCGGGTGAATCGCACCCGGGCACCTTCATCTGATGGCGGTGTCCGGGCCGGGGTTTCCGGCGGTCACCCAGCAGGATGGGCCGCGTACCGTCCGTGTCGATCTCAGGGGGACCGTCCGTCATGCAACCGCGTGTGTTCGCCGTCGTCACCGCCGTCCTGCTGGCCGCACTCGGCCTCGGGTCCGTCGTGGTGACCGACTGGACGCCCGGCACCGCCACCGCCGCCATCGCACCCGGCACCCCGCCGGGCACCGCCCCCGGCCGGACCGGCGCCGCACCCGGCAGCCCGAGCGCCGCCGCCTCCCCCACCGGCGACCCCGCGGTCTGGACCCGCAGCACCCTGCGCAACAAGCTGATGGCCGAGATGGACGCCAGCGACCCCGGCGTCGCCCTCGCCGACCTCGACAAGACCACCAAGGAGAAGCCCTACACGGTGCGCTTCTGCCACCCGATCGCCCACGAGCTCGGGCACGCGGCAGTGCAGCGCTACCACCAGGACTTCCAGAAGGTGATCTCCTTCCCGCACGAGACCTGCGCGGCCGGCTACCTGCACGGCGCGGTCGAGGAGATGCTCGCCAACTCCAAGGACCCGCAGCACGACATCCTGTCGCTGTGCGCCCCCGCCAACACCGGCCCCTGCATCCACGGCGTCGGCCACGGCATCATGTTCGTCACCAAGCAGGACATCCCCGCCGCCCGCGACCTGTGCAACAAGTTCCCCAGCGAGAGCCGCCGGATCACCTGCTCCGAGGGCGTCTTCATGCAGCTCTTCGCGCCCGACGAGGAGGACGAGAAGGCCAAGGCGAACCTCCCCGCGGACAAGCTCGCCGCCGAGCCGCTCTACCCGTGCCCCGAGCAGCCCTCGCTCTTCCAGTCGGCGTGCTACTTCTACGCCCCGACCTTCTACCTGTCCTCGCACGACTACGCCAACCACCCCGAGGTCTTCGCGCAGGCCCTGCAGTGGTGCCTGCAGGCGGGCGGCGGCGGCAACGACTGCAGCCGGGGCGTCGGCTCCCGCACCATGAAGTACAACCTGGACCGCGAGGACTGGGCGGCGCAGCAGTGCGCCACCGCGAAGGACGCCTGGCAGCGCAAGGCCTGCACCCAGGGGCTGGTCAGCTACTACACCGTCAACTACACCGAGTCCGGCGCGGCCGCCCGGCTCTGCGGCAAGATCACCAACAAGGAGATCCAGGGCTACTGCCGCGCCGCGGGCGGGATGTCCGCGACCCTGGACTGACGCCTCGTCAGGACCCGTGCGGCTCCCCCGGCCCGGCCCGGGCGGGGCCGCACGGCGTTTCCGGACCCGGGACTCCCGGCCCCCGCCCGGAGGACTCCGCCGGGGCCGGCCGACAGCGGGGAGCAGGGCCGGGCTCTCCGTCCCGCCCGTCTCCCGCCCGGAGGGCGTCAGCGCCGGCGCGCGGTCAGGACCAGGTGGGTGGCGACGCCGAGCAGGAGGCCCCAGAACGGGGCGGCGATGCCGGCGACGCTCATGCCGGAGGCGGTGGCGAGGAAGGTGACCACCGCGCCGTCGCGGCCGGACTCGTCGGCGACCGCGGCGGCCAGGCTGCCCTGGAAGGCGGCCAGCAGGGCGACGCCGGCGATCACCGCGATCAGGGCGTGCGGCAGGCCGGTGAACAGGGCGACCAGCATGCCGCCGAAACTGCCCACCAGCAGGTACAGCGCGCCGGCGGACATCCCGGCCACGTAGCGGCGGCGCGGGTCGGGGTGGCTCTCCAGGCTGGTGCAGATCGCGGCGGTGATCGCCGCCAGGTTCACGCCCGGCGAGCCGAACGGCGCGAGCAGCACCGACAGTCCGCCGGTCGCGGTGATCAGCAGCCGGTCGTCGGGCTGGTAGCCGGCGGCCCGCATGATGCCGAGGCCGGGCGCGTTCTGCGAGGCCAGCGCGACGATGGTGAGCGGCAGCGCCAGGCCGACCAGCGCGGCCCAGGAGAACGCCGGCACGGTGAACACCGGCCGGACCGGGCCGCCGCCGCCCAGGTGCAGCGGCAGCCCGACGGTGGCGGCCGCGAGCACCGCGCCGGCCACCAGCGCCACCGGCACCGCGTACCGCGGGAGCAGCCGCTTGGCGAGCAGGAACGCGGCGAAGCTGCCGAGCACCAGCACCGGCGCGGCCCGCAGTTCGGTGAAGATGCCCGCGCCGAAGGTGAACAGGATGCCGGCCAGCATCGCGTTGACGATCCCCACGGGTATCGCCCGCATCAGCCGCCCGAACAGCCCGGTCACCCCGAACAGCGCCGTCGCCACGCTGCTGACCAGGAACGCGCCGACCGCCTCCCGGTAGGGGTACGCGCCGAGGCTGACCACCAGCAGGGCCGCGCCGGGCGTGGACCAGGCGGTGATCACCGGGGTGCGGGTCCACCAGCTGAGCAGCAGGCAGGTCAGGCCGCTGCCGATGGAGACCGCCCAGATCCAGGACGCGGTGTGCGCCTGGTCGAGCCGTCCGGCCGCGGCGGCCGCCAGCACCACCACCAGCGGGCCCGAGAAGGACACCGCGATGCACACCAGCCCCGCGAGCAGCGCCGGGGCCGACACGTCCTGCCGCAGCGACCGCCGCCCCTCCCCGTCCCGCCGTTCCCGATCCGTCCCGACCCGCGTCACCGTCCGCTGTTCCGTCACGCGGGCAGTATGGCGGAGCCGCGGCCCTGGCGGCCGGGCGCCGATGCCTCCCGCATACGATCGACCTCGTGAACGATGACTTCAGGAGTGCCGCGCAGGCGGCTGCGGAGCTGGTGGCGGACTACCTGACGGGCCTTCCGTCGCGGCCGGTGTGGCAGCCGATGGACCCGGCCGAGCGCACGGCTCTGCTGGACCTCGAACTGCCGCAGGACGGCGTCGACTTCGGCGAGCTGCTGAAGACCGTCGAGGAGCGGTTCATGCCGCACCCGATGGGCAACGGCAGCCCGCGGTTCTTCGGCTGGGTGAACTCCTCGCCGCAGCCGGCCGGCGTGCTGGCGACGCTGGCGGCCTCGGCGATGAACCCGAGCTCGGCCGGCGGCGACCACGCGGACGTGCACCTGGAGCGGGCGGTGGTCCGCTGGATCGCCGAACTGGTCGGCTTCCCGCACCCGGCGGGCGGCGGGCTGCTCACCTCGGGCACCTCGATGGCGACCATCGTCTGCCTGGCCGCCGCCCGGAACCGCGCCGCCCAGCGGGCGGGCCACGACGTCCGGGCGGACGGCCTGGCGGGCCTGCCGCCGCTGGTGGGGTACGTGACCGGCGAGGCGCACAGCTGCGTGCGCAAGGCCGCCGAGCTGCTCGGCCTGGGCAGCCGCCACCTGCGGGTGGTGGGCACCGACGCGGACGGGCACCTGGACCTGGCCAGCCTGGCGGAGGCGATCGACGAGGACCGCGCGGCCGGCCGGCTGCCGTTCCTGGTGGTGGCCTCGGCGGGCACCGTCGGCACCGGCGCGGTCGACCCTTTCACGCCGATCGCCGACCTCGCCGAGCGCGAGGGCCTGTGGTTCCACGTCGACGGCGCGTACGGCGCGTTCGGGGTGCTGGACGAGACGATCGCCCACCGGTACGAGGGGATGGAGCGCGCCGACTCGCTCGCGCTGGACCCGCACAAGTGGCTGGGCGTGCCGGTGGACTGCGGCTGCGCGCTGGTCCGCGACGCCGAGCAGCTGCGCGGCACCTTCAGCCTGGTGCCGTCCTACCTGCGCGACGACGCGGCGGGCGACCTCGGCTGGTTCTCCGAGTACGGCACCGAGCAGACCCGGCCGTTCCGCTCGCTGAAGGTGTGGGCGTCGATCGCGCACCGTGGCCGCTCGGGCGTGGCCCGGGACGTCGCGCACTGCACCGCGCAGGCCCGGCAGCTCGGCGGGTGGGTCGAGGCCGACCCGGAGCTGGAGCTGCTCGCGCCGGTGGAGACCTCGATCGTCGCCTTCCGGTACCGCCCGGCCGGGGTCGACGAGGCGGTCGTCGAGGAGCTCAACCGGCGGCTGCCGGTTGCGGTGCAGCTGCGCGGGCGGGTGTTCCTGACCGGCGCGGTCTACCGGGGCACCGAGGTGCTGCGGGCCTGCCTGCTGAACGCCACCACCACCGAGGCGGACCTGCGGCTGCTGCTCGACGAGGTGAAGGCGGCCGGCGCGGAGTTGCTCACCTCTCTCGGGCGGAACTCCTGACACCCCGTCACTCGTCAATGTCTGCGTACCGGTCGGATCAGCGCTGATCCGGGGGAAACCGGTTCGCGCAGACATTAACCGTGAGGTCACGGGGGATTCGTGATCGTGAAACAGCGGAGCGCCACCATGCTGGCATGGAGAAGACGGCGTACACCGAGCAGAAGCACCGGAACACCAGGATGCGCGGCCAGCGCTGGCGGCGGGAGACGACCGAGTTGGCGGCGGTCTTCGCCGCCGTCGCGGCGGCCGACCTGGTCGCCAACGTGGTGGTGCACGGACACGACGGGCCGGTGCTGCTGGTCGCCTCGGCGGCGGCCATGCTCGCCACGGCACTGTTTCGCGGGTGGCTCGCCCACCGGCACCCGCACGGACCGCCGGCACCCGACACCCCCGCACCGCCCGGCGGGGTCGCGGTGAGCGGCGACGCCGGGCGCGGCGACGGCGCGGCGGACGGCCTGGACGCCGGCGGGGAGAGCACGCTGTGGCGGCTGCGCACCAGCGTGTCCGACGAGCCGGGCAGCCTGGCCCGGGTGTGCAGCGCGCTGGCCGAGCGGCGGGTGAGCATCGTCTCGATGCAGGCGCACCCGCTGCCGGACTTCACGGTGGACGAGTTCATCGTGCGGGCCCCGAAGGCGCTGCCGCGGACCGAGCTGGCGGCGGCAGTCGCCGCGGGCGGCGGCTGGGACATCTGGACCGACCGGGCCGACCCGCACGAGCTGGTCGACGTGCCGCGCCAGGTGCTGGCGCTGGCCACCCGCACCGCGCTGGACGCGGCGGAGCTGCCGGTGGCGCTCCGGCAGCTGTTCGGGCGCACCGCGATCCGGCAGTTCCCGGGCCGCGGCGACTCCACCCCGGCCGGCGTGGAGGGGCACACCATGCGGCTGCCACTGCCCGGCGGCGACCTGCTGGAGCTGTCCCGGCCGCAGCTGCCGTTCACCCCGACCGAGTTCGCCCGGGCCCGCGCCCTGGTCGAGCTGGACACCGTCCTCGGCCCGCGGGTGCCGCAGGTCGCGGCGCGGATCTCCCGCCCGGCCGGGGACGACCTGACGGTGCGCCGGGCCACCCCGGAGGACAAGCCCGCGGCGCTGGCGATGCACGCCCGCTGCTCGCCGGAGTCGCTGCGCCGCCGCTACCACGGGCCGGTGCGGGACGCCGACCGCTACCTGGACCACCTGCTCGACCCGCGGCACGGCCAGACCCTGGCGGTGGAGACCGCGCAGGGCCGGCTGGTGGCGCTGGCGCACCTGATGTGGGACGACGAGGGCGCGGAGATCGCGCTGCTGGTCGAGGACGCCTGGCAGCGCCGGGGCCTGGGCGTGGACCTGGTGCGCCGGATGGCGGCGCTGGCCCTGGAGGCGGGCGTGCGCACCGTGTACGCGGTGACCACCTCGTCCAACACCGGGCTGATCTCCACCATGCGCCGCCTGGAGGCGCCGCTGGACTACCAGGTGGAGGACGGCACGCTGGTGATCACGGCGCACCTGGCGGAGGCGGCGGAGAAGCTGCCGGCGCCGTGGGCGGCCCGCTGACGGTGTGACGGCCCCGGGCGCGGAGCGGGTGCTCCGTACCCGGGGCCCGTCCGGGTGCGGCTCGGGTTCGGATGTCGCCCCTGCTCAAACGTCCGGGCGGGAGTGGGTAGGCTGAGCCCGTCCCTGCCGCCCGTGGGCCGTCGAACGGCCCGGGCGGTGCCGCAGCAAGGAGGAACCCCTGAGCATGCCAGGCACCGATTCGGAAGCCGCGCGCGACGCCTCGCTGCCCGCACGCGCAAAGATCGCCGTGACGGCCGGCCGGATGGCCGCCGCGCTGTCCCAGAAGGCTGGTCGCGGCAGTGGGTCGGTGATCGGCGGCAAGGTCGCCCTGAAGCTGGACCCGGACCTGCTGGCCACCCTGGCCGAGCACCTGGACGTGGTGCTGGTGAGCGCCACCAACGGCAAGACCACCACCACCCGGCTGATCGCCGAGGCGCTGCGGGCGGCCGGCCCGGTGGTCTCCAACGCGCTGGGCGCGAACATGCCGGCCGGCATCACCTCCGCGCTGGCGGGCGGCTCGGACGCCAAGTTCGGCGTGATCGAGGTGGACGAGAAGTACCTGCCGATGGTCGCCCGGGACACCCGGCCGAAGGCCATAGCGCTGCTGAACCTCTCCCGCGACCAGCTGGACCGCGCGGCGGAGACCCGGATGATGGCGGAGAAGTGGCGGGAGGGCCTGAAGGACACCGACGCGGTGATCGTGGCCAACGCCGACGACCCGCTGGTGACCTGGGCCGCCTCGTCCTGCAAGAAGGTGGTCTGGGTGGCCGCCGGGCAGGCGTGGAAGGAGGACGCCTGGTCGTGCCCGTCCTGCGGCGGCGTGATGCAGCGTCCGGGCGACGACTGGTTCTGCGGCGACTGCGGCTTCCGCCGCCCGAACCCGCACTGGGCGCTGCAGGGCACCCACGTGATCGACCCGCACCGGGGCGCCTGGCCGATCCAGCTGCAGCTGCCGGGCCGGGCCAACCTGGCCAACGCCACCTCCTCCGCCGCGGTCGCCGCGGTCTTCGGGGTGGCCCCGCAGGTCGCGCTGCAGCGGATGCAGTCGGTGACCGCGGTGGCGGGCCGCTACGACGTGGTGCAGTTCCACGGCCGGGACGTCCGGCTGCTGCTGGCGAAGAACCCGGCCGGCTGGCTGGAGACCTTCTCGCTGATCGACGGCCCGCCCGCCCCGGTGGTGCTGTCGGTGAACGCGCTGGACGCGGACGGCACCGACACCTCCTGGCTGTGGGACGTCGACTACGAGCGCCTGGCCGGCCACCCGATCTTCGTGATGGGCCAGCGCAAGCTCGACCTGGCGGTCCGGCTGGAGGTGGCCGGCCTGCAGTTCCAGGTCGTCGACACCCTGGCGCAGGCGGTGGACGCCGCCCCGGCCGGCCGGATCGAGGCGATCGCCAACTACACGGCCTTCCAGCAGCTGCGCAAGGCGGTCGTCGCCTGATGACCGATCAGCCCTACCAGCAGTACGGCGAGCAGTCGTACGGCGAGCAGCAGCAGTACGGCACCCAGTTCGGAAGGTCTTCGAGGATGAGCGAGAGCAGCCTGCGGGTGGTCTGGGTCTACCCGGACCTGCTGTCCACGTACGGCGACCGCGGCAACGCGCTGGTCGTCGAGCGGCGGGCCCGGCAGCGCGGGCTCGGGGTGCAGCGGATCGACGTGCGCTCCGACCAGTCGGTGCCGACCAGCGGCGACATCTACCTGATCGGCGGCGGCGAGGACCGGCCGCAGCGGCTCGCGGCGGAGCGGCTGCGCAGCGATGGCGGGCTGGTCCGGGCCGCGGAGAACGGCGCGATCATCTTCTCGGTCTGCGCCGGTTTCCAGATCCTCGGCCACGAGTTCGTCAACGACCTGGGCGAGCGCGAGCAGGGCCTGGGCCTGCTCGACGTGTGGACCACCCGCGGCGAGGGCGCCCGCTGCGTCGGCGACGTGCTGGCCGAGGTCGACCCGCAGCTCGGCCTGCCGCAGCTGACCGGCTTCGAGAACCACCAGGGCGTCACCCACCTCGGCGAGGGCGTCACCCCGCTGGCCACCGTGCAGGTCGGCCGCGGCAACGGCACCGGCGACGGCACCGAGGGCGCCTGGCGGGAGACCGTCTTCGGCACCTACCTGCACGGCCCCGTGATGGCCCGCAACCCCGCCGTCGCGGACCTGCTGATCAAGCTGGCGCTGGACGTCAACGCCCTGCCGCCGGCCGACACGACCTGGTACGAGGCGCTGCGCGCCGAGCGGATCGCCGCCACCAGCCGCCCGGCGTGAGCCGTGGGCGGCTGACCGCGATGTGGTCAGCCGCCCCGCGACGGGCCGGATTCGTAGAACAATAGAGAAGCTCGGACGCACCACCCTCCTCGGCGGCCGGGCCGCAGTTACGTGAGGTGCGTCGAGGATGCCGCTCCCGCGTCGGTTTCCGCCTGGCCGGACGCAGGGACCGTATGCTGTGCAGCAGGTCAGTTTCGGACGCTATGTCCGATCCCCACCCACCAGTCCGGCCGTCCGATCTCCTCGGGAGTTGGCAAAGCAATGCGAATTGGTGTCCTGACCAGCGGCGGTGACTGCCCCGGCCTGAACGCCGTCATCCGGTCCGTGGTCCACCGGGGGGTGGTCGACCACGGCGACGAGATCATCGGTTTCGAGGACGGCTGGCGCGGTCTCCTGGAGGGCGTGCACCGCCCGCTGACCCTCGAGTCGGTGAACGGCATCCTGGCCCAGGGCGGCACCATCCTGGGCTCGTCCCGGGTGCAGCCCGGCCACCTGCGGGACGGTGTCGAGCGGGCCAAGAAGTACTGCGCCGACCTCGGCATCGACGCGGTCATCCCGATCGGCGGCGAGGGCACCCTGAAGGCCGCGAAGCTGATGAGCGACGCGGGCCTGCCGGTGGTCGGCGTGCCGAAGACCATCGACAACGACATCGCCTGCACCGACGTCACCTTCGGCTTCGACACCGCCGTGTCGGTGGCCACCGAGGCGCTGGACCGGCTGAAGACCACCGCCGAGTCGCACCAGCGCGTGATGGTCGTCGAGGTGATGGGCCGTCACACCGGCTGGATCGCGCTGAACGCCGGCATGGCCGCCGGTGCGCACGCCATCGTCGTCCCGGAGCGCCCGTTCCACATCGACAAGCTGACCGAGGTCGTCCGCGAGCGCTTCGACCGGCAGAAGAAGTTCGCCATCGTGGTCTGCGCCGAGGGTGCCAAGCCCGAGCCCGGCACCATGCCGTGGGAGGAGGGCACCAAGGACATGTACGGCCACGAGCGGTTCACCGGCATCGCCACCCAGCTCTCCCGCGAGCTGGAGCACCGCCTCGGCAAGGAGGCCCGTCCGGTGATCCTCGGCCACACCCAGCGCGGCGGCACCCCGACCGCCTACGACCGGGTGCTGGCGACCCGCTTCGGCTGGCACGCGGTGGAGGCCGCCCACAAGGGCGCGTTCGGCCACATCACCGCGCTGCAGGGCACCGACATCAAGCTGGTGCCGCTGGGCGAGGCCGTCGCCGAGCTGAAGACCGTCCCGGCCGAGCGCTACCTCGAGGCCGAGACCGTCGTCTGACCGGTCCGTCCTACGGCCTGACGAACCGTCGGGGGCGCGTCGCGGTGTTCCGCCCGCGCCCCCGGGGTTAGCCTCCGGGCATGGAGATCCTCGCCTACGGAGTGCAGTCCGACGAACGTCCGCTGCTGGCCGCCGCCCTGGACACCCACCGGCTGCGGATGCTGGACGTCTTCCTCACCGCCGACACCGCCCCGCTGGCGGCCGGCTTCCCCGTGGTCTCCAGCAGCGTCAACGACGCGCTGGACGCCGAGACCCTGGGCCTGCTCGCGGCCGGCGGCACCAAGCTGATCGCGCAGCGCTCCACCGGGTTCAACAACATCGACCTGAAGGCCGCCGGGAAGCTCGGCCTGACCGTCGCCCGGGTCTCCTACTACTCGCCCTACTCGGTCGCCGAACACGCCTGGACCCTCGCGCTGGCGGTCAACCGCCGGCTGATCCGCTCGGTCAACCGGGCCCGCGAGTTCGACTTCCGGCTCGACGGCCTGATGGGCCGCGACATCCACGGCATGACCGTCGGCGTGATGGGCACCGGCAAGATCGGCGAGTGCTTCACCCGGATCGCGGCCGGCTTCGGCACCACCCTGCTCGGCTGGGACGTCGCCCCCAACCCCGCGTGCGAGGCGCTCGGGATGCGCTACGTCGACAAGGACGAACTGCTCGCCGCCGCCGACCTGGTCTCGCTGCACGTCCCGCTGCTGGACGCCACCCACCACCTGATCGACGGCGCCGCGCTGGCCCGGATGAAGGACGACGCGATCCTGGTCAACTCCAGCCGCGGCGGCCTGGTCGACGCCACCGCCCTGGTCGAGACGCTGCGCGCGGGCCGGCTGGCCGGCGTCGGCCTGGACGTCTACGAGGAGGAGGCCGACGTCTTCTTCACCGACCGGTCCGTCCAGGGCATCACCGACGACACCCTGGCCCGGCTGATCAGCTTCCCGCAGGTCCTGGTCACCTCGCACCAGGCGTACTTCACCCGCACCGCGGTCGGCCAGATCATCGACGCCACCGCCCGCAACGTGCAGGACTTCGCCGCGGGCCGCACCAACGACAACACCCTGGTGCCGGGGGCGCTGACCGGCGGCCCGTAAGCGCCGCTTAGGCTTTGGTCCGAACGAACCGGACCAAACCGGACCGCCGCTGCGCCGCGGAGCCGGACGGCATGGACGAAAGCGGGGCCGCCCGATGGGCGACGGCATGGCAGGGATGCACCACCACGGGGGCGGAGGGCTCCGGCCCTTCACCGTCTCCCGAGCCCTGGAGTGGTCGCCGGACTGGCCCTACCTGGTCTTCTGCGCGCTCGCCCTCGGCCTCTACCTGGCCGGCGCGGTCCGGCTCTGGCGCCGCGGCGACAAGTGGCCCATCGGCCGGCCGATCGCCTGGACGGCCGGCGTCGCCACCGTCTTCCTGGTCACCAACACCGGCCTCAACGACTACGGCATGGTGCTGTTCAGCGCCCACATGATGCAGCACATGGTGCTGTCCATGCTCTCCCCCATCCTGCTGCTGCTCGGCGCCCCCATCACGCTCGCCCTGCGCGCGCTGCGCCCCGCCCGCAAGGGCAGCGGCCGCGGCCCCCGCGAGCTGCTGGTGGCGCTGCTGCACAGCCGCTACGTCCGGGTGGTCTCGCACCCGGCGTTCACCATCCCGGCGTTCATCGCCAGCCTGTACGTGCTCTATTTCACGCCGCTGTTCGACTTCCTGATGCAGTACCGGGTCGGGCACCTGGCGATGATGGGCCACTTCCTCGCGGTCGGCATGCTGTTCTTCTGGCCGATCATGGGCGTCGACCCGGGCCCGCACCGGCCCGGCTTCGTGCTGCGGATCATCGAGCTCTTCATGGGGATGCCCTTCCACGCCTTCTTCGGCGTGGCCGTGATGATGGCCACCGGCCAGCTCGTCACCACCTTCTCCGCGGGCGCCGCCCCGCCCGGCACCGACCTGCACGCCGACCAGCAGATCGCCGGCGGCATCACCTGGGCGTTCGGCGAGATCCCCACCGCGATCGTGCTCATCGCGCTGACCCTGCAGTGGGCCAAGTCCGAGGAACGCCAGGCCCGCCGCCGCGACCGCGCCGCCGACCGGGACGGCGACAAGGAGCTGGCGGCGTACAACGACTACCTCGCCTCGCTGAACCGGGCGCGCTGAGCCCCGGACCCGTCGCGACCCTGATCCGCCCGAGGAGGGAGCCCCCTCCTCGGGCGGATCTCTGTCTGTCAGCCGATCCCCTGCCGGTCGGGCTCGAGCGCGAACGCGCGGTTCTCCGGATCGGGCACCGCCGCGGCGACCGCGCGGTCCAGGAGTTGACGCTGCCGCAGCAGCGGCGGGCGCCGCTCCTCGGGGGTGATCCGCAGCAGGTCGTCGAGGGCGGCGACCAGGCGGCGGGTGACCTGGGGGTGGCCGGAGCCGCAGATCCGGATCTCCGTGAAGGCCAGGTCGACGGTGGCCTGCCAGCCGGGCACCGACTGCACCAGGCGCACCGCGCCGTCCTTGTCGCGGTGCTGGAGCTCGCCGAGCGGCAGCGGGGCGAGCACGGCGATCAGCTGGTGGATCCGGTCGACGGCCTGGACGGCGGTGGTGGGGTCGTTGATGGCGTGCGAGAGGGCGCGGATGGCGATGTCGACCAGCTGCCGGAAGCCGAAGCTGAGGTCCTGGTGCATGGTGCGGTCGACGCCGACGTTCAGCGCGGTGGTGATCCGGCGCGGCCGGGGCGGGGTGCCGCCGACCACCACCACGGTGGGGGTGCCGGTGGCGATGAAGTCGCCGATCCGCGGGATCAGGTGCAGCACGGTGTCGTGCCGCCGCGCGACCCGGACCAGCCAGCGGATGTTGACGTCCCGCAGCACCCCGGCCCGGCCCTCGTGCAGCAGGGTGAGGCCGACCGGCGGCGGGGCGTCGGCGGGGGCGAGGTCGGGGGCGAGCCAGCGGTAGTCCTGCAGCACCGCCAGCGACTCGCGGGTGACCCGGTCGATCACGTGCGGGACGCGCAGCAGCCGCAGGGTGGCCTGCACGTACAGCACGAACAGCGCCAGGCTGAGCATCACCAGGAGCAGCGCGACCACGGTGGAGACGATCGGCACCGAGATGGCGCGGGCCGGGTCGGTGGTGTCGTCGTAGCCGAGCTGGACCAGCAGCGTGAAGACGAAGGTGGCCAGGCAGGTGGCGAAGGTGGCCTTGGTGAGCCGGCTGCGGACGTACAGCCGCAGCACCCGCGGGCTGAACTGGCTGGCGGCCATCTGCAGCGCGACCAGCGAGATGGAGAACACCACGGCGATGAAGGTGAGCATCGCCGAACTGACCGTGGAGACCACGCTCTTGGCCGCCGAGGTGAAGGACAGCAGGTTGTCGGCGGTCTGCGAGGCGGTGGCCTCCTCGAAGATCGCCCGGTCCAGCATGTCGGTGAGCCCGGCCAGCAGGATCGCGCCGAGGCAGGTCAGCAGCGGCGCGAACCAGAACGACTCCCGCAGGTGCTCGCGCAGCGGCGACAGCGCCCGGTACTTCGGCCGGCGTCCGGCCGGCGGGGGCGGGGCGGGGGGCTGCGGCTCGCTCATCGGGTCAGGCTAACCGCGCGCGCCGCGCGGGCCCGGTCCGGCACGCGCGCCCCGCAGGCCCGGTCCGGCACGCGCGCTTCGCGGGCCAGGTGCGGCACGCACACCGCTTGACGCCGTGTCAGCTTCCGCCACACTTTGTTGTCATGTCACCTCAAAGACGTTCAGGCGGCCCATCCTGCTCGCTGACCGGCCGATCACCGGGCCGTCCGACCGACGAGGGGACCGCATGAACCTCCGCCGCACCGCCGCCGCCACCGCCGTGCTCGCCGCGACCTTCCTGATCCCCACTCGGTTCGGCGGCGCCGCCGACGCCGCCACGCCCGCCGAGCTGCCGTTCGCCTCCACCACCGGCGTCGGCATCCACAACACCTACGACCCGGCCGCCTTCGGCTTCCTCGCCCAGTCGCTGGACACCGGCACCTCGATGATCGAGCTGGACGCCTGGACCGACACCATCACCAAGGAGTGGAAGGTCAGCCACTCCAACCCGCTCGGCAACTCCAACAACTGCGTCAACGCCTCCACCCCCGCCCAGCTGTACACCGGCGGCGCCAACAAGAACCTGGAGAGCTGCCTGGACGACGTCCGGGTCTGGCTGGCCGCCCACCCCACCGCCGGCCCGCTGACCGTCAAGCTGGAGCTGAAGGCCGGCTTCGCCGCCAGCAGCGGCATGGGCCCGACCCAGCTCGACTCGCTGATCGCCGCGCACCTGGGCAGCGCCGCCTTCCGCCCCGCCGACCTGCTCGCCAAGCCCGGCGGCGGCAGCTACGCCACCCTGGACGACGCCGCCCGGGCCGGGAACTGGCCGAGCCGCGCGAGCCTGGCCGGCCGCGCCCTGGTCTACGTCATCCCCGGCACCGTCGAGGAGGGCAACCCCTTCGACACCCTGCACACCGACGTCGAGGAGGCGCGCCACCTGCGCGACCTGGCCGCCGCCGGCCGGATCGGCGACGCCCGGGTCTTCCCCGCCGTCCACGGCGCGGCCGCGGGCGACCCGCGCACCGGCTACTCCGAGACCACCATCCGCCCCTGGTTCGTGGTCTTCGACGGCGACGCCGCCGCGTACCTGAACGGCATCGACACCTCCTGGTACGACACCCGGCACTACCTGGTCAGCATGACCGACGCGCAGAACGTCGCCCCCGCGATCAGCGCCACCGACCCGACCGCCGACCAGGCCCGCGCCCGCGTCACCCAGCTCGCCGGCGCGCACGCCACCCTGGTCTCCTCCGACTGGCGCCACCTGCCCGAGGTGCAGTCCCTGGTCCTGCCCCGCGGCTGACCACCCGCGAGGTCGTATTGTCACATTCGCCCGTGTCGGTGACGAATCATCAGATACCGGACGAAGCGGCCTCGTACGGTGACGTCATGCGCAACGACACCGGCGGCCGGGACCTGGTCCGCGGCGCGCTGCCCCGGCTCGATCCCCTCGACAAGTCCGTCGCCGGCCTGCTGGAGGCACACCCGCAGCTCGCCGAGGGCATGGCGGCGAGCCGGGTGCTGGCCGCCACGCATTTCGGGGACCGGCTGCTCGGTCTGATCAGGGACCCGTCCTTCGACCTCACCACCCTGCTCGGGCCGGGCGTTCCGGGGCAGCTGACCGGCGTGCTGGTGCAGCCGGACGGCCGGCCCGCGGCGCAGGTACAGGTGACGGTCGCCGAGCCGTTCCCCGGCGGGCCGGGACCGGGCACCTGCGTCACCGGCGTCGACGGCGCGTTCACCGTCTCGGTCCCCGCGCAGGTCCGCACCGGACCGGCGACCGGGGAGCTCACCCTCGCCGTCACCGGGGCCACCCGGACGGCGAAGGTGCCGGTGGAACTCGCCACCCTGACCGCGACCGGCGCGGCCGGCGTGCTGACGCTCCCGGACGCGGTAGACCCGCTGCCGGTGTCGGTCGTCGCACAGCTCGGGCAGATCGTCGCCCAGCTCGACCTGCCGACCCCCGGCACCACCGGTGCCGCTGACGCCGCGTCAGCGCCCAAGGTGACCCTCGGCGCCGACGTGTGCCAGCAGATCTTCCGCAGCGACCTGTCGATGGACCGCTTCCCGTACGCGGTGCTCGTGCGGCTGGTCGAGCCGCGTCCCAGTGTCGGTTCGCTCGGCCTGCGCCTGCACTTCCGCGGCCGCGAGCTGGACATCTCGGCCGCGTACCTGGAGGCGATGGCCGGCACCGACCACGCCTACACCTTCGCCGAGCGGCTGCCCGTCGACCAGCCGATCAGCGTGGACGCCTTCCGCAGCGCCGCGGCCGGGATCGACCAGTTCGGCAGCGGCTCGTTCGCGTCCACCGTGCCGATCGCCGGGTCGCTGGGGCTCGGGTACATGGTGCACCTGGCGCAGCGGTGGACGCCCAAGGGCCTGGCCCTCGGCGACCTGGTGTACTCCCTTCCGCTGGCGCCGGGCGAGCAGCAGCGCGTCGCGGTGGTGGACCGTCGGGCGACCACCGCGGTGTTCGAGTCGGAGCGGCTGGACGTCCAGGAGCAGCAGGCCTTCCGCGAGCGCGACGACTCGTCCACCCGCGCCACCTTCGCCTCCGGCATGAGCGAGAGCGCGGCGGGCGGCAGTCACTTCAGCACCGAGGCGCACTCGTCCTCGTGGGGCGTGGCGGGCGGCATCGGCTTCGCCCTCGGGCCGGTGGTGATCGGCGGCGGGGCGGCCGGCGGCGGGGGCAGCTCGTCCAGCTCCGGGGACGCGAACAACTGGATGAGCGGGGTGCGCAACTACACCTCCGACGCGGTGCAGTCCTCGCACGCGGCGGTCGAGCGGTCGGCCAGCGCCCGGCGCAGTGCGCAGCGCACCAGCATGCGGCTGGCCGCGGCCGCCGAGCGCACCGAGGTCGTCACCAAGACGGTGACCAACCACAACAAGACGCGGGCGCTGACCATGCAGTACTGGGAGGTACTGCGGATGTTCGACGTCCGGTCCACGGTGGACGGCGTCACGCTGGTGTGCTTCGTGCCGCTCGACCCGATCCGGTTCCTGCCGTCGAACGAGCCGGTCGCGCTGACCGACGCGGCGGTGGACCGGGCCGGGGTGCTGCACCGCTACGGTCGGCTGCTGTCCCACGTCGACACGCTGCGGCGGGTCGTCGACCCCCCGTACCGCAAGGGCCTGGCGCTGCTGGAGGAGTTCGCGGCCGACCCGCGGGCGACGGTGCAGTCCCCGGCCGACGCCGCGGCCGACGTGGTGACGGTGTTCGTCGACGGCACCTTCCTGCCCAACGAGGACGTCTGGGTGACGCTGCTCGCCAGCGGCGGCCGGCGGATCGGCCCGTACCCGATGCCCACCGGTGCGCCGATCGATCCGATCCCCACCCGCCAGAGCGATCCGGCGAACGCGCTGGCCTCGGAGGCGGAGCTGCTCGGGTACCTGCGGGAGCGGCGGGCCGGGCAGTCGACCGTGATCGAGCGCGGCATCGTGCTGCCCGAGTGGCTGCCCCGCACCGACGTGGTCGGGGTCGAACTGAGCCGCCAGTTCCGCCCGTTGCACTACCGCTTCCCGGGCGCGGCGACGGTGGAGGCCACCACGCTGAGCAACCTGTTCGGCGCGGCCACCGCCGCCGCGATGATCGACAAGCTCGGCGAGGGAGCGCCGTCCCGGGACGTGACGTTCACCGCGGAGCAGCTCGAACAGGAGGTCGGCGGGCCGCGCCTGCGCCGGGTCAAGGCCGCGCTGGTCGACCCGTCCGAGAGCATCGGCACCGTGGTGCTGCCCGACCGGCTCTACCTGAACGACTACCTGGGCGACCTGGTGCTGTCGACCGCTCCGGAGCCGTTCGCCGCCCGCCAACTCCCGCCGGAGCTGCGGTACTCGGCGCTGCTGGAGATCGAGCGGGTGCTCCAGCACGTGGTCCCGCGGACGGTCACCTACTCCAAGGCGGTGTGGATGTCGCTGACGGCGGAGGAGCGGGTGATGATGCTGGAGGGGTACACCGTCGGCGTGGCGGGCGGGGTCGAGGACGGCACCGAGAACATCCCGCTGCTGGCCTGCGTCGCCAACCAGTTGCTCGGCTTCTACGGCAACTGCATGGTCCTTCCGTTCATGATCCCGGCCGAGCTGGTGGCCAGGCGCAAGGCGGTCGACGGGGTGGCCTTCACCACCGCGACGGTGCAGGAGGCGCTGACGAGGTATCACACCACGGGCTTCTCCCCGCCGGTGTCCACCATCGCGCTGCCGACGCACGGCGTGCTCGGCGAGGCGGTGCTCGGCCACTGCCCGTCCGCCGAGCGGATCGACCTGACCCGCTTCTGGAACTGGCAGGACTCTCCCGCCGACAGCGCGCCGGTGATCGCCGACACCCCGGTGCCGTCGTCGTCGCTGACCGCCGGGCTGCAGGCCCCGAACACGCTGACCGGGCTGAGCCCGATCATCACCAACTTCAGCAACGCCGGGCCCACCGCGGACAGCAGCCTGGCGCAGGCGCTGATCAGGGCCGGCGCGGAGGCCAAGGGCTTCGACATCAACGCCCTGACCGGCTCGACCGCGCTGGCCGGTCTGCTCAAGGACACCCTGACCACGGCGGAGTCGGCCCGCAAGGACGCGCTCGCCGGAGCGCAGTCGATGGCCAACAAGGCGATGGACAAGGCCGCCGAGCTGGCCAAGGCCAAACTGGAGCAGGGCAAGGCGAAGCCGAAGGACGACGGGACACCCGGCGGCGGCGCGGGCACGGGCGGGGCTGCCGGCGGCAGCGGGACGGGCGGTGCGGCGGGCGGCGGCGGGGCGCCGACGGTCACCGCCGTGGTCCCCGGGCACGGCAAGCCCGGTACGGCCGTCGCCGTCACCGGCACCGGGTTCACCGGCGCCACCGCGGTGAAGGTCGGCACCGCCGGGCTGGTCGACCTGACGGTCGTCGACGCGACCCGGATCGAGGGCAAGGTCCCGGCCCTCGCCCCCGGTGCGGTCGACGTCGTCGTCACCACGCCGGCGGGCGGCAGCGCCGCGACGCCCAAGTCCCGCTTCACCGTGGACGCCTGAGAGGATCCGCATGTCCCAGCCCACCCCACCCGCCCAGCCCGCCCCCGCCCCCGCGGCACCGGCGGCCACCGCCGAGGACCGGGCGCTGGACGCGCTGGTCGACGTCATCCGGACGGCGGCGAGCCCGGCCGCGCAGGACGCCCAGCTGCTCCTGCTGCGCCGGCTCGCGCTGGAGGGCGACGTGATCCCCTCCCGCGCACCGGCGCCGCTGAACATCACCCAGACCGCCGGGCTGGTCAACCTCCTGGAGGACCTGGGCCAACGCACCGCCGCGCTCCAGGCGTTGAGCTCGGTCCTGGGCATCGCGGGCCCCGCCGCGGCGCCGCCCGCGGGCAGCCGGCTGCTCACCTTCACCGCGCTGGCCAACGATCGGCCGACCGGCGCCGCCGGGCCGACCGCACCGACGACCGTGCCGGTGCGCGCGGACCTGGTCGCGGGACTGCAGACGGTGCTGGCCGCGGTCCACCAGGTCGGCGCGGTCCTGCCGCTGTGGGCCAGCCCCGCCCTGCCGCCGCTGACCGACACGACCGACCCGCTGGAGGCCTGCGGTCGGCAGCTGCGGGTCCTGCCGACCGCGGCGCTCGCCGACCCGACCACCGACTCGATCGTGCTCGGCCGGGAGATCGGCGGTGTGGCCACCGGCTACGACCTGTTCGCCCGGCCCGACCCGGGCAACCCGGCGACCGCCGCGCTGCCCGAACGGGACATGGAGGGCGCGGTGCTGGCCCCGGGTCCGACGCCGATGACGGTCCACCTCGGCCTGGTCCGGCTGCTGCCGCTGCGCCCGCTGCTCGCCGCGGCCGGCTGGGTCGCCGCACCGGCCCCGGCCCTGCCGACCGGACCGGGCGACCTGGCGTGGAGCCGCCTGGCGAACCTCTCCGGGCTGCTGCCCGGCGTCAGTCGGCTCGGCGGCGAACTCGACCTGGTGCGGTATCCCGGCGAGGTGGACGGCACCCCGTTCGCCGCGCGGACCGACTGGGTCTGGAACGGTGCCGAGTTCGCCGCGCCGGGGGCCTGAGCGTGGACCGCGCCAAGGCGGTGGACTACGCGAAGCGCTTCTGGTTCCGGCCGACCGACGACCACCTGGTCTGGTTGAAGAGCGAGGCCGTCGACGTCCGGACCCGCAAGACCGAACTGATGGCGCGTCATGTGGTCAGGTCGGACTGGGAACCGGTGTTCCTCCGCAACGTCACCACCGACGTGAGCACCGGCACCAGCGGCCCGGCCGACGGGCTGTACTACGTCGCGCCCGCCCATGTCGGCGTGCACTTCCGCGAGTCCGACATCCCGGCGAACGAGCGGTTCCTCGCCCTGCCCTGGTTCGGCACCGCCGGGGTGCCCGGCAGCCCCGGCGGCCTCAACGACTGCACCACCTACATCTCGCACTGCCTGGTGGCGGGCGGCGTGTCCGGACTCGGCCCGGCCCAGCCCGGCGCGGTGTGGCCCACCCGCGACCCGGCCCAGCTGTACCAGCTGAAGTTCCGGCCCGCCACCGAGGTGAAGCTCATCGTCGACATGGCCGCGAGGTCGGCGACCGAGACCGTCTTCGCAGCGCTGTCCCACGTCATCAAACCCGGCGACGTGCTGACCTTCGCCGCCGGCGGCCGCCAGGAGCACGCGGGGCTGCTCGTCTCGGTGGACGCGGCGACCGGCGAGGCCAGGATGACCTGCCACTCCACCATGGACCACCCCGACCTCGGGGCCGGCGAGGGCACCTGGCAGATCCGCACCGTCGGCCCCGAGCACCCGTTCGTCAGCCTGCTGCACTTCAGCGCGGACGACCCGGCGCCGGGCCCGCTCACCGGCCTGGCAGGCTGGTGGACCGTCACCTGGCTCGGCACCGACTTCTACTACTTCCTGACCGCGGCCGGCAGCTGCTTCTGGACGGCCACCAAACCCGCCTCGTCGGCGGCGCCGTCCCGGTACGACGGTTGGGGCCACTGGTACGCCGGAAAGCGGCCGGACACGGTCGTGATCGTCTGGACCACCGGCACCGTCGACGAGTTCACCCTGGACGCGGCCGCCACCGGTTTCGTCGGCACCGAGCTCGGCGAGGACCTCATCGGTATCAAGGGCCTGTGAGCGCCGTCCCGGCGGCGCTGCCGACCGGCCGTCAGCCGAGCCTGCGGAGCTCCGCCAGCACGTCCAGCAGCGCGGCCGGGTCGGTCTCGTCCGGGCCGCCGAGGCAGAGCCGGTCGGCGAGGGCGCCGTAGCGGCGGTGCAGTTCGCGGGCGGCGTCGGCGGGCGTTCCGGTGACCGCGAAGGCGGCGAGCACGGTGTCGTCCAGCGCCTCGCCCATCTCCTGCCAGCGGCCGCGGGTGGAGAGCCGGTGCAGCTCGTCCTGGAGCTCGCCCCAGCCGTGCGTCTCCAGCACCGGGCGGTAGGCGGGGGTGGAGGCGTAGAAGGCGATCCGTTCGCGGACCGCGCGCAGGTTGGCCCGGTACTCGGCCTCGTCCCGCCCGGTGGCCACCAGCACGTTGGCGACCACCTCGAACGGGCGGGCGGTCCACGGCTGGTGCGCGGCCTCGGCCTCCGCGCGGGCCTCGCGGACGCCGGGCAGCACCCGGGTGGCGAGGTGCTCGGGCGAGCAGAACGGGTGGGCGAGGAAGCCGTCGGCGACCGCTCCGGCGGTGGCGGTCATCAGCGGTCCGACGCCGGCCAGCAGGATCGGCGGCGGCCCGTACGGCAGCGGGTCCGGCGCGAAGACCGGGGTCATCAGGGTGTGCCGGTAGAACTCGCCGCGGAACGCCAGGCGTTCGCCGGTCTGCCAACTGTGCCAGATCGCCCGGACCGCCGCGACGTACTCCCGCATCCGCGCCGCCGGCCGGTCCCACGGCATGCCGAACCGCCGGACCACGTGCGGCTTGATCTGCGTCCCGAGCCCGATCGCGGCTCGCCCGCCGGAACTCTCGTGCAGCCCCCACGCCTGGTACGCCAGCATCATCGGGGTCCGGGCCAGCGCCACCGCCACCCCGGTCGCCAGCTCGATCCCGCGGGTCCGGTCCGCCGCCCGGGCCAGCTGCAGGAACGGGTCGTGCGAGGTCTCCGCCAGGCTGATCCGGTCCGCCCCCGACTCCTCGGCCAGCCGGGCCAGTTCGGGCGAGGTGGCGGGCAGCGCGGTGGCGGCGAGATCGAGTCGCATCAGGTGGTCTTTCCTCGGGACAGCGGTAACCGCTCCGAATGCTATGCGCCGGCGCCCGCCTCGCGTCCGCGACGGCGACCACCGCGTACGGCCGGTTGAAGTACCACCATCGGGTGAGGCATGGCGGCGGCGGCTGCCCGGGGACCGCTCGAAGTGATCAGATGAGCGTCGTCACTGCGTCCTCAGCACCGGGCACAATGGTCATCACTGCAACTCGAAGAGGAGCGTCCTGGTGTTGTCCGGCCGCCGGTACCGGCTCGAACTCTCGCCCGCTCAGGCTGAGTTGTGCGCGACGTTCGGTGCCGTGTGCCGTTCGGTATGGAACACCGCGCTCGAGCAGCGACGGGAGTACCGGCGGCGCGGCGCGTGGATGAACTACGTGCCGCAGGCCGCCGAACTGGCCGATGCCAAGAACGACTTTCCCTGGCTGCAGGACGCCCCGTCGCATGTGTTGCAGCAGACCCTGAGGGACCTGGACCGGGCGTGCCGCGAGCACGGGACATTCAGGGTCCGTTGGCGGTCCAAGGCCCGGTGGTCGCCCTCGTTCAGGTTCCCCGCGGGAAATCTGATCGCGGTGGAGCGGCTCGGCCGTAAGTGGGGTCGAGCGAAGCTCCCCAAGCTCGGGTGGGTCCGCTTCCGCTGGACTCGCCCACTCGGCGGACTCGTTCGCTCGGCGACTGTCACCCGGCAGGGCGCACACTGGTACGTCTCGATCCTGGTGGAGAACGGCGAGGCGACGCCGGATTGCCATGACATGCCGGGCACGGCTGTCGGCGTGGATCGGGGTGTGCAGGTCGCGGCGGCCACCAGCGATGGCGACCTGCACGACCGCGCGTACGTCACCGGAGGCGAGACGAAGCGGCTGCGCCGGTTGCAGCAACAGCTCGCACGCTGCAAGCGCCGCAGCAACCGTCGCAAAGCCGCGCTGGCCAAGATCAACACCATTGGCGGGCACGCCCGCAGCCGCCGCGTCGACTTCTGCGCGCAGACCGCCCACAAGCTGGCCACCAACAACGCCGTCGTCGTGCTGGAAGAACTGCGTACCAGCGCCATGACCGCAAGCGCTACCGGCACGGTCGAGAAGCCGGGTCGCAACGTCCGGCAGAAGGCCGGCCTCAATCGCGCCATCCTGAACAAGGGCTGGCACATGCTCGAGCTCGCGCTCCGCAACGCGGCACGCACCACCGGGACCATGCCGACGTGAACGCCGCGAAGAACATCCTCAACGCCGCAGGGCATGCGGTGTCAGGGCGCGGAGACCTCGCCACCTGGCGGTCCGAGAAACGCCAACCATCGGCGACGCGCACGCGCACGGGGCGGTTGCCCCGCGCGCCGCACGCGCCTTCAATCCCGGTCCTTCTTCAGGGCAGGGAGGAAGCCAAAGGCAACGGGCATGGCCCGAGCGGGCCGTGTGCTGATCCGAACCCTCCGGAGGCGTCATGACCGTGCATCACCTGGACTGCGCGACGTTCTGCCCGTACGGCGGCCGGCTGCTGGTGGGCAGCGGCGGGCGGGTGGTCGGGCGGATGGTGGGGCACTGCCTGCTGGTGGAGCGAGCGGACGGGCTGGTGCTGGTGGACACCGGGTTCGGGACGGCGGACGTGGCGGATCCGCTGCGGCTGGGGCGCGGCCTGCTGCTGGCCGCCCGGCCGCAGTTGACGCTGCGTCGCACCGCGCTGCACCAGGTCCGGGCGCTGGGCTTCGACCCGCGGGACGTCCGCGACATCGTGGTCACCCACCTGGACCCGGACCACGCGGGCGGCCTCGGCGACTTCCCGGAGGCCCGGGTGCACGTGCTCGCCGCCGAACTGCGGGCGGCGCGCGACCCGGCCACCCGGCTGGAGCGATCGCGCTACCGCGCGGTGCAGTGGTCACACGGGCCGCGCTGGACGGAGTACGCGGCGGGCGGCGAGCAGTGGTTCGGCTTCGAGGCGGTGCGGCTGCTGCCCGGCGCCGGCCCCGAGGTGCTGCTGGTGCCGCTCACCGGCCACACCCACGGGCACAGCGGTGTCGCCGTCCGAGACGGCGAGCGCTGGCTGCTGCACTGCGGCGACGCGTACTTCAGCGCCGCCGACCTGGCCCCCGAACTGCTGCGCCGTCCACCGGCGTTGCGCACCTACCAGCAGCTGATGGCGGTGGACGACAAGGCCCGGCAGCGCAACCAGCAGCGGCTGCGCGAGCTGCGCCGCGACCACGGCGACCTGGTCCGCCCACTGTGCGCGCACGACGCCGAGGACTTCACCCACCTGGCGGCCGGCCGGGGCTGACGCCCAGCAGGCGCCGCAGGGCCAGCGCGTCCGGGGCCAGCGCGGTGAGCAACGCCGCGTCGGGTACCGCGAGTTGCAGCAGCGCGGCGTCGGTGTCGGCGGGCGGGGCGGGCGGCGGCGGGTGGCCGACGGTGAGGAGCTGGCCGGCGGCGCGGTGGCCCGCCAGCGCGGCGGGGCCGTTCCAGGCGGGGGCGCCGGGGCCGAGGTCGGTGAGCTGGTCGAGGATCGGGCGGCCGTCCTGATGGACGGTCAGGTGGCTGGTGAGGCGCCCGGGCGGCAGGTCGCGGGCCCAGTCGTGGTGGCGGCCGAGCACCTGTTCCTCGCACCAGGTCAGCCGGGCGCCCGCCGCGAGGGTGATCCGGGTCCGGGTGACCAGGTGGCTGCCGCCGGCGGCGACCACCGGCTCGGGCAGCCAGTGCAGTTCGCCGCCCTCGGCGACGTCGAGGCGGATCTCGTACTCGGCCGGCCCGGGCCCGGGCAGGCTGACGGTCGCCGCGGCCGAGGTCACCGTCAGCGCCGCGCCGGCCGCCACCCGGACCTGGACGGCCAGCCGGTCGCCGCCGAGCGGCCCGGCCATCGCGCCGACCAGCACCACCCGGGCCTCCCGTCCGCTGCCGCGGGTGCGGCGGACCGCGAGCGGGCCGGCGCCGGCCAGCACCGGCAGCGCCGTGCCGCCGCGCCCGTCGGGGGCGGCGGCGATCCGCACCCGCGCGGCGACCGCGGCGGCCGCGCCGGCTACCGCGAGCGCCACCGGGCCACCTGTTCGCGCACCCAGCCCACCACCGGGGCGATCCCGTCCGGCGCGGTCAGGCTGGTGAACACCGTGGGCAGCGCGTCGCGTTGGGCCTTGGCGTCGCGGGCCATCACGCCCAGGTCGGCGCCGACCAGCGGCGCCAGGTCGGTCTTGTTGACCACCAGCAGGTCCGCGGAGGTGACCCCCGGCCCGCCCTTGCGCGGGATCTTGTCGCCGCCCGACACGTCGATCACGAAGATCTGGTGGTCCACCAGGCCCCGGCTGAACGTCGCGGTCAGGTTGTCGCCGCCGGACTCGATCAGCACCAGGTCCACCGCGCCCAGGCTGCGCTCCAACTCCTCGACGGCGTCCAGGTTCGCGGCGATGTCGTCGCGGATCGCGGTGTGCGGGCAGCACCCCGTCTCCACCGCGGTGATCCGCTCCGGCGGCAGCACCGCGTTGCGCAGCAGGAACTCGGCGTCCTCGGTGGTGTAGATGTCGTTGGTGACGACGGCCAGCGAGAGCTCGCCGCGCAGCTCGCGGCAGAGCGCCGCCACCGTCGCGGTCTTCCCGGAGCCGACCGGGCCGCCGAGGCCGATCCGCAACGCCCGGGCCGGGGCGGCCTGGTAGCTGTGGCGGGCCGGTGCCTGGTGGAGGTCGACGTGGTCACCGTGCATGGGATTCACCTCTCTGACGCTGGGCTGTCGGGTTCGGGGGTGGTTCGGGGTGTCTCCGGCGACGCCCGGGGGCTCTTGTGACGTGCTCGGACCTGCTCATGACGCGAACAGCCTTCCCTTGCGCGCCGCGTGCTGCTCCGCGTAGATCTCCAGCAGCGGCGAGCCGCTCGCCGGCAGCTCGCCGCGCTCGACGGCCCGCACCGCCGCCGCCGCCAGCTCGTCGACCT
Organism: Kitasatospora sp. NPDC002522; assembly: GCF_053595195.1. NCBI lineage: Bacteria > Bacillati > Actinomycetota > Actinomycetes > Kitasatosporales > Streptomycetaceae > Kitasatospora > Kitasatospora sp. NPDC002522. Next base: position 30,407 of record NZ_JBSFXE010000010.1, on the reverse strand, counting down.
GCGGCGTCAACTGCGCGAGGACGGCGGCCACTTCGTACGGGTCCAGGCCGAGCAGGCGGACGCCCGCCGCGGCCGGGCCGTTGACGCTCTCGTACGCGGCCAGCCCGGCCGCCTCCGTCGCGGTCAGGCCCGCCAGGCCGGCGACCGCGCCGAGCACCACCGGCTGGTGCGGGCCGACCGGCTGCTGCGGGTCGGCCGCCGTCAGCGCCCGCAGTTCCGGTCCCGGCCACAATGCCGCGGCGGCGCGCAGCAGTTGGCGGCCGAGCTTGCGGCTGGTGGCCCGCGCCGCGGCCGACGGCGTGCGGGCGTCGGCCTCGGCGTCCAGCTCCCGTAGCCGCTGCGCGTCGCCGTCCGCCGTCGCGGCGGCTGCGGCCAGCCCGGCCGCCGTCAGGCCCGCGGTGTGCAGCCGGCCGGTCAGGAACTGCGCCAACTCGGCGGTGTCGCGCACCCGTCCGGCCCGGACCGCCGCCTCGACGCCGCCCGAGTGGGCGTGCGCGCCGGTCGGCAGTCGCGGGTCGGCGAGCAGTAGCAGCGCGCCGAGCCGCCCCGGGGACGACCCGGTCGGCGCCGCGGTGCTCTCCTGACGCTGCATCAGAAGAGGAAGTACCGTTGGGCCATGGGGAGTTCACGCGCCGGCGCGGGCTCCACCACCTCGCCGTCGATGGTGACGGTGAAGGTGTCCGGCTCGACCCGGACGTCCGGCATCGCCGCGTTGTTGCGCATGTGCTCCTTCCGTACGCCCCGGGTGTCCCGGATCGGCGTGAACGCCTTGGCCAGGCCGAGGCGGTCCGCGAGGCCGTCGGAGATCGCCGGGGCGGAGGTGAAGTTGAACGAGTTGCGGGAGCCGGCCCGGCCCGTCGCGCCGAACATCGGGCGGGCCAGCACGGGTTGCGGGGTGGGGATGGAGGCGTTGGCGTCGCCCATCTGCGCCCAGGCGATCTGGCCGCCCTTGAGCACCAGGTCCGGTTTGACGCCGAAGAACGGCGGCGACCACAGCACCAGGTCGGCCAGCTTGCCCGGTTCCACGGAGCCGACCTCGCCGTCCAGCCCCTGGGCGACGGCCGGGTTGATGGTGTACTTCGCCACGTACCGGCGCGCCCGCAGGTTGTCCGCCCGGCCGTCGCCCGGCAGGGCGCCGCGGCGCAGCTTCATCACGTGCGCGGTCTGCCAGGTGCGGATCACGGTCTCGCCGATCCGGCCCATGGCCTGGGAGTCCGAGGAGATGATCGAGATCGCGCCGAGGTCGTGCAGGACGTCCTCGGCCGCGATGGTGCTCGGCCGGATCCGCGACTCGGCGAAGGCCAGGTCCTCGGGGACGTGCGGGCTGAGGTGGTGGCAGACCATCAGCATGTCGAGGTGCTCGTCGACGGTGTTGACGGTGTGCGGGCGGGTCGGGTTGGTGGAGCTGGGCAGCACGTTGGGCTGGGAGACCACGCTGATCAGGTCGGGGGCGTGGCCGCCGCCCGCGCCCTCGATGTGGTAGGCGTGGATGCCGCGGCCGGCGATCGCGGCCAGGGTGTCGCCGACGAACCCGGCCTCGTTCAGGGTGTCGGTGTGGATGGCGAGTTGGACGCCGGTGGCGTCGCAGACCCGCAGGCAGGCGTCGATCGCGGCGGGGGTGGCGCCCCAGTCCTCGTGGATCTTGAACCCGACGGCGCCGGCCCGCACCTGGGCGTGCATAGCCTCCGCGTTGACGGTGTTGCCCTTGCCCAGCAGGCCGATGTTGAGCGGCAGGTCGTCCATCGCGGCGAACATCCGGGCCAGGTGCCAGCCGCCGGGCGTGATGGTGGTGGCCCGGGTGCCCTCGGCCGGGCCGGTGCCGCCGCCGATCAGCGTGGTGACACCCGAGGACAGTGCCTCGTCGGCGAGTTGGGGGCAGATGAAGTGCACGTGCGCGTCGATGGCGCCCGCGGTGAGGATCCGCCCGTTGCCGGAGATCACCTCGGTCTCCGGGCCGATCACCAGGTCGGGGTGGACGCCGTCCATGGTCTCCGGGTTGCCGGCCTTGCCGAGTGCGGTGATCCGGCCGTCCCGGATGCCGACGTCCGCCTTGACCACGCCCCAGTGGTCGAGCACCACCGCGCCGGTGATCACCGTGTCGGGCGCGCCCTCGGCGCGGGCGGCGCGGCCCTGGCCCATCGACTCGCGGATCACCTTGCCGCCGCCGAACACCACCTCGTCGCCGCCGGCGCAGCGGTCCTCCTCCACCTCGATCAGCAGCGCGGTGTCCGCCAGCCTGATCCGGTCGCCGGTGGTCGGCCCGTACAGGTCGGCGTAGCGCGCCCGGTCCAGGCGCAGCGCGTGACGGTCCGTCATCGTCCCTCCCCCGCGGCCGGGTCGAGCGGTCCGGCGGTCTCGCCGCGCAGCCCGAACACCTCGCGCCGCCCGCCCAGCGGGACGGCTTCGATCTCCATCGGGATGCCCGGTTCGAACCGTACGGCGGTGCCCGCCGGGATGTTCAGCCGGTGTCCGCGGACCGCCGAACGGTCCAGCTCCAGGCCGGGGTTGGCCTCGGCGAGGTGGTAGTGCGAGCCGATCTGGATCGGCCGGTCGGCGACGTTCAGCGCCGTCAGCCGGACCACCGGCCGCCCGGCGTTCAGCCCGATCTCGCCCTCGCCGTACAGGATCTCGCCCGGGACGACGCCGCCGTGCGACTCGCCTTGCGACTCGCCGCTCATCGGATCGGCCCGTGCACGGTGACCAGCTTCGTCCCGTCCGGGAAGGTCGCCTCCACCTGGACGTCCGGGATCAACTCGGCGATGCCGTCCATCACTTCGTCGCGGCGGACGACGTCCCGCCCGGACTCCATCAGCTCGGCGACGGTCCGCCCGTCGCGGGCGCCCTCCAGGACGTGCGAGGTGATCAGCGCCACCGTCTCGGGGTGGTTGAGCCGTACCCCGCGCTCCCGCCGGGCCCGCGCCACGTCCGCGGCGACGTGGATCAACAGCCGTTCCTGCTCATGCGGCGTAAGCCTCATCGTGCACCTCGGGTGGGAAGCCGGCCGACGGCCGACGGGCAGACCAGTGGATCAACATCCTGTTGAGGCCCTGTTACGCCGGATTTTCCGGCCCGTAACGGGGACCGTCACATCCCGGCTATCGCCCCGGGGGGCCCGCACGTCCACACGCCCGCGAACCTACTACGCCGAACGGCCCCACTCCCGCGGCGACACGTGCCACCGACCGCGCGGGCGGCCGGGAGATGCCCCTCCCGGCCGCCCGCCCCGTGCTGCTGTCGGCGGACCCGTCAGCGCACCGCGTACGCGTCGGTGACGGTCTGGGTGACCTTCGCGCCGTCGGCGGACGCCAGCGTGACCTTCAGCGTCACGCTGCGGCCGGAGGCGCCCGCGTGGTCGAGGACCGCGACGTGGTCGGCGCCGACCGCGGCGTCCGTCCAGGTGCTGCCGCCGTCGTAGGAGTACGACAGCTGGGCGGCCGTCAGCGGGCCGGGGGTGTAGCCGGCGTGTCCGGTGGCGGAGAGTGCGATCCGCACCGGGCCGGCGGCGGCGGTGTTGGCGCCGTCGAGGTCGATCCGGTAGTCGGGGAAGAGCAGCGGCAGCGACTGCGAGTACTGCGCCGGGTCCCCGGTGGAGCGGAAGCCGAACTCGGTCTGCACCGCGGTGGAGCGCTGCCAGATGTCACGGTGGTAGAACCGCTCCTGCTGCAGCACCAGGGTGTAGTCGCGGGCCTCGGCCGGCACCTGCCAGACGTTGAACGGGCCGTACCAGGACCGGCCGAGCGACTCGCCGCCGCTGAGCAGCTCCACCGTCGCGCCGTCGCCGAAGTAGGCCTGGCTGCCGGTGTGGTCGGCGTTCCCGTCGCCCCACAGCGAGCGGCTGAAGTCGACGCCGATCAGGTCGGCCTGCCGTTCGCCGATCAGCAGCGCCTTCCCGTCGGCGTCCCGGCCCGCGGTGGGCCGCAGCACGCCCCGGTACCAGTCCTCGGTCCTGGCCTGGCCCGCCCGGTAGCGGCGCGGCTGGTCGGACATGAACTCGGAGAACGGCCAGCTGCTCTGCGCGTCGTGCAGCCACACCGTGTCGTCGGCGGTGTAGTAGGCGGCGCGGCCGGACGGGGTGGCGACCAGGCCCTGGCCGGTGGAGATCACCGCGTAGGGGTTCCACGGCCGCTCGACGCTCGTGTAGTCGGCCATCCGCACCGCGCTGCCGAGGGAGTGCCAGTTCTCGGTGACGGCCGCCAGGTCGCGGTCGCGGACGGTGTGGCGCTGCTTGCCGCCGATCGAACCGGTGTCGTGGAACGCCAGGTTGTAGACGTAGGGGCTGTCGGGCGTGGAGGTCCAGCGCAGGGTGACCGGACCGACGGCGAGCGCGGTCCGGAGCCGGCCGGCCTCGTCCGCGGTGACCGGCAGCACCGGGGTGTCCAGGCTGATGTCGTTCTTCCCGAACACGCCCGGCGTCCGGCGGTACGTCAGCACGCCGACCGCGCCCGCGGCGTGCGCGTTGGCGGAGACCTCGCGCTGCGAGGTGCCGTCGTCCGGGACGAGCACCAGCTTGCCGCCCACGCCCGCGGCGGCCAGGTCGGCGGGGCTGCCACTGGCTGCGGTGGTGAGGGCGGCGCTGCCGGTGGCGGGCAGGTGCGCCTCGGCGGCGTAGGCCGCGTAGTGCGGCTCCAGGGTGAGCCCGGCGCCGGTGAGGACCACCTCGGGGGCGGCCAGCCGCAGGTAGCTGCCGAACTCGAAGCCGCCGGTGCGGGCCTTGCCGGAGCCCCAGGCGGAGAGTTCGACCGGCTGGACGCCCGTCCGCACGCCGGTGGAGTCCACCCACTTGTCGCCCCACCAGCGGCTGAGTTCCAGGGTGGCGCCGCGGGTGCGCAGGTCGCGGTCGGCCCGGACGTCGATCCGCTCGGCCTTGCGGGCGTCGAGGGTGAGCACGGTGTCCTTGCTCAGGGTGAGTTCGGGCATCGCGAACGCGGTGACGGCGGTCGGCGCGGCCTCGCCGGTGGTGTCGCGGTGGTCGGGGGTGACGGCGAAGCCGCTGAGCGAGAAGGTGCCGGGGCGCAGCCGGTAGACGATCTCGCCGTTGGCGTCGGGGGCCTGGCGGCTGCCGGTGGCCTGGCCGAGGTCGACCAGGGTGATGCTGGTGCCGCTGTCGGCGGTGGCGGGCTGCCCGTCGCGGTCGACGACCTTGATCCGGACGGCGAGCGTCTCGGGCTCCACGTAGGCGTTGAACGGGGTGGAGACGGTGCTGCCGTCCTCGGCGGTGGCGAGCACCCGGCCCGTGACGTCGCCGTACTGACCACCCGTCAGGCGTGCGCTGGGGTCGAAGGTGAGCGGCACCTGGACGGTCGCCCCGGCGGGCACGGTGATCCGGTCGCTGCCGAGTTTCACGGCCTTCGCCTTGACCGCCGAGTCGTCGTCGCCGTCGGTGCGCTGCACCGCGAGCTTCAGTGTGACGGGGGCGGATCCGGTGTTGGTGTACGGGAGTTGGCGGGTCCGGGCGTCGGAGCCGCGCTGCGGCCAGGCGAAGTCGCCGAAGCCGACGGCGGGCGCGCCGAGCACGCGCTGGGTGGTGGCGGCGTCGGCGCGCAGCCGTCCGCCGCCGGTCTGCTGGACGTCGCCGGGGACGGCGGCCTGCGCGGAGGAGACCAGCGCGGCCTTCAGCTGGGCGGCGCTCCACTCGGGGTGGCGCTGCTTGACCAGCGCGGCGCTGCCCGCCACCAGCGGGGTGGCCATCGAGGTGCCGGACATCGCGGTGTAGGCGTACACGCCGCGTCCGCCCGCGGCGGCGCCGGTGACGTTGACGCCGGGCGCGGCGATCTCCGGCTTGAGGGTGTGGGCGCCGGTGACGGAGCCGTGGCTGGAGAAGTCGGCGGTCCGGTCGGCGGAGTCGACGGCGCCGACGGTGAGCACGGCGGGCGCGCAGCCGGGCGAGCTGACGGACTGGTAGCGGCCGAGGTTGCCCGCGGCGACCACGAACAGCGCCTTCGACTGCTCGGCGATGCGCTGCGCGGCGGTCGACATCGGGTCGGTGCAGTCGCTGGGTTCGGGGCTGCCGAGGGACATCGAGACCACGTCGGCGCCGGAGTCGGCGGCCCACTGCATGCCGGCGATGATCTGCGAGTCGGTGCCGGAGCCGCCGTCGTCGAGGACCTTGCCGACCAGCAGCCGGGCCTGGTCGGCGACGCCGCGCTCCTTGCCGCCGGAGGCCTTGCCGGTGCCGGCGATCTCGGAGGCGACGAAGGTGCCGTGGCCGACGGCGTCGTGGACGTCCTCGTCGGGGGTGTCGGCGGTGAAGTTGCGCCGGCCGTCGACCTGTCCGGCGAGGTCGGGGTGGTCGGCGTCGATGCCGGTGTCCAGGACGGCGACCTTGACGCCCGCGCCGCCGAGTCCGGCGGCCCAGGCGGCGGGCGCGCCGATCTGCCGGGTCTCGGCGTCGTTGGCGGCGCGCACCTTGCGGTCCAGCCAGAGCTTGCCGAGCCCGTCCCGGCCGCGGCCGGCCGCGTCGACCAGCTGGTCCCAGGTGCGCGCGGCGTCCTGCTTGGCGGGGGCGAAGGCGACGCCGTCGACGGCCTTCAACTGCTTCGTCCCGGCGGCGCGTTCACGCAGTTTCGGGCTGGCGTCGGCGGCGGAGGCGTCGCGGTAGACGGCGATCAGCGGCAGCGTCTTCGCGCTCTGGTCGTCGTAGCCCTGGCGCAGCAGCGCGGTGACGTCGAAGAGTTGGCGGTCGACGGTGCCGGCGGCGAGCGCGGCGCCCGCGCGCTGCGGGATGACGTACTGGTCGCCGTTCTGCTGCTGGGTGAAGTACAGCGGGATGTCGCCGTGTTCGTCGGGCAGCACGGTGACACTGGTGCGGCCGTCGGCGGTGGTGACGGCCTGGACCCGGTCGCCGGTGATCAGGGTGACGGTGCGGGGGGCGGTGTTCTGGCGGCCCGTCAGTCCCGTCCCGGCGGCGGGGTCGGCTGCGGGCGGGGCGGGTTGGGCCGCGAATGCCTGTCCGGTCGAGGTGAGCGTGCCGGTGGCGAGGATGCCCGCCACCGCCAGTGCCATCGCGCCGCGTATGCGCACCGGCAATGTCATGGACGCCTCCAGGAGTCGAGGTTATGGCCGGTGAGCCTGGCAGAGAACGGGTCTGACCGGTCATGATGGGCGCTGGCGGATCACCGCCCGGCGGCAAACCGCCACCCGGGGTGCGACCGGTGCGAACTGACAGTGCGTCGCCTCGCCGCCCCCGCGGCGGCGGTGCGCACGCACGGCGGTGCGCGCGCGGGGTGCCGCGGCGCGTGGTGGTTCGGCGCGTGGTGGTTCGGCGTGTGGCGGTGCGGCGCGTGGTGGTTCGGCGCGTGGTTTCTGGTGGGCGGGCACGGCGGACGACGGTCCGGTACGGCGGGTTCGGCGGGCGACGGCCTGGTACGGCGGAGGGAGCGGCGGATGCTGGCGGCGATCGGTCTGGACGAGCACGCCGAGCGGGTCTACACCCAGCTGGTGGCGCACGGCCCGGCGACCCGCGCCGAACTCGCGGCCCGCTGCGGCCCGGTGCCGGTGGGCGCCCTCGAACTCCTGCAGGCCTGCGGTCTGGTGGCGCCCGGCGCCGGGCGCCGGTTCACCGCCGCTCCCCCGGCCGTCGCCCTGGAGGCGCTACTCACCGGGCAGCGGCACGCCCTGCAGGAGGCCGAGTTGACCGCCTCGATGCTCACCGAGGCGTATCGTTCCGCCACCGCGCGGGAGGGCGACGCGTACCGCGATCTGGTCGAGGTGGTCGCCGGGCCCGCCGCGATCAGCCACCGGGTGGCCCAGTTGCAGGCGGGCGCGGAGCGCGAGCTGCTCGCGCTGGTGACCAGCCGTCAGCAGGTGGTGCCCGCCGACCAGACCGGTGCGGAGTCCGCCGCCGTCGAGCGCGGCGTCGCCTACCGGGTGGTGCTGGAGCGCCGGGCCCTCGACCAGCCGGGTGCGGCCCGGCCGTTGTTCGAGGCGATGGACCGTCAGCAGCAGATCCGGGTGGTCGAGCAGGTCCCCACCAAGCTGATCATCGCCGACCGCGCGCTGGCGCTGGTCCCGCTCACCGAGTCCGCCACCGACCCGGTCGCGCTGGTGGTCCGGGCCCCCGCCCTGGTCACGCTCTTCACCGTGCTGTTCGAACAGACCTGGGAGTGGGCCCACCCCCTCGGCCGCACCGGCCCCGCCCTCGCCGTCGGGCCCGTCCCGGCCGGCGAGCCCGACGAGACCGACCGCCGCATCCTCGCCCTGCTGCTGTCCGGTGCCACCGACGCCGCCGTCGCCAAGCAGCTCAACCTCGGCCTGCGCACCGTCCAACGCCGCATCAGCCGCCTGATGTCCCTCGCCCGCGCCGACACCCGCATCCAGCTCGGCTGGCAGGCCCACCGCCGCGGCTGGGTCAGCTGAGCCGGCCCTGGCCCTCCGTCAGACCGGTCGCTCCGCCAGCAGGTTCGCCTGCGGGAAGCGCTCGCCCGGGCCCGGTGCGCGGACCACGCGGGCGGTCTCGGTGAACCCCGCGGCGCGCAGCAGCCCCGCCAGGGTGTCCACGGGCCAGCGGTAGGCGGTGGTGACCTTGTGGTCGAACGGGACCGGGTGGTCGGTGTCGCCGAGCTCCGGGTCGGCGGCGAAGAACCCGGTCAGCAAGCGCCCGCCGGGGGCCAGCACCCGTCCGAACTCGGCCAGTGCGCCCGGGAGTTCCTCCGGCGGCAGGTGGATCAGCGAGTACCGGGCGAGGATCGCGCCGAGCGAGCCGTCCGCCAACGGCAGCGCGGCCATCGACGCCTGCACCCACCCCGTCGCCGGGCACCGTCCCCGCGCCTGCGCGAGCATCCCCGCCGACAGGTCCAGCCCGAACGCCCGTGCCCCGAGGCCCGCCAGGACCTCGACCGCCTCCCCCGGCCCGCACCCCAGATCGCCCACCGGAAGCCCCCGCTCCCGCACAGCCGGCCCCGCCACCAGCGCCTCGATCAGCGCCAACTCGGCCGCCTTCCCGCCCAGTTCGCCACGGAACAGCTCCGCGTACAGCTCCGCCACCCCGTCGTACGCCTGCCCGACCCCGCTCATCCCGCGCCGCCTCCCGCTCCCGTACCGGGCGGCCGAGCCTACCCGCGTGCCGGGTGTCCGGAGCGCCGGGCCCAGAACCGGACGTGCGCGCTGTCACCCTCGGGCACGACCTCCTCGTGGAGCACGTCGAGCCCGGCCGCCACGAGCCATCCGCGGTAGGTCTCGGCGTCGGCGTGGCTCCACCACATCGCCGCTCCACCGCCGAGCCAGTTCTCATCGGTCCCGGTCCAGGCCCGGTGCCCGGTGGTGCACAGGAACCAGCCTCCCGGCCGCAGCCAGGAAGCGATCCGCTCCAGCAGGACCGGCTGCTCCGCCAGCGGAACGTGGATCAGGGCGTACAGGCAGACCACGGCGTCGAAGCGCTCCCGGGGGAACTCCAGGGTCATGGCGTCGGCCCGGACGAACTCGGCGGCCGGCACGAGTTCCCGGGCCCGGCGGATCTGGACCTCGCTGATGTCGACGCCCGTCACGCGGTGGCCCGCCGCGGCCAGGGACCGGGCCACGGGAACTCCGGTGCCGCAGCCGACGTCCAGCACGGCGCCCGCGGCAGGGAGCCGGCCGAGCAACTCCTCGATCCACGGCCCGTACTTCGTCTCGCCGCCGAACGCGCGCTCGTAGTGCTCCGAGAGCACGTCGTACCCGCGCCGGACCGTCTGCTTCGGATCTTCGTGCTCCACGCGCGCAGGCTACGGCGCGGGTGTGCGGACCGCGACCGGTTTTCGCCCCGCTCCCGGGGGGATCGCCTTCCCCGCATCGCGTCAACGGCCGAGTGCGCAGCGGCCGTTGACGCGGAGGGGGTACAGACCGTCAGGAGGTGGTGAACCAGCCGGTCAGGTCGGTGATCAGCTGGGTCTGGCCGGAGTGGTTGTAGACGTCGAAGGCGCCGTTGCCGAGGCCGGTGGTCACGGAGTTGGCGACCGTGGCGTGGGGGGTGAGGTTGAGGTTGGAGGTGCTGGGCCGGGCCGCACCGTCGGGGTAGACGATAAGGTGGCCGTAGTCGGTGGTCTCGGTGGCGGTCACGTTGAGGGTGGCGCCGAGGGCGCCCGCGGGGGCGCCGGCCGGGGTGGTGGCCTGGATGCGGCGGACGCTGAACGGGGACAGCGGGCTGGTCTGGCGGGTGTCGGACAGCCGGGTCGGGGTCTTGAGCGCGCTGAACAGCCCCTGCCCGCTGGGTCCGTAGTAGCCGACCAGGTCCACGACCGCGTCCGCGCTGCCGGCGTTGTTGTAGATGTCCACCTTGCCGTCGGCGCCGACCGGGACCACCACCTGGTTGGGGACGGTCTGGCCGGGGCCGACGTTCACGCTGGAGCTGCCCCGGTAGGAGCCGGTCGGGTAGGCGGACAGGAAGGTGTCGGTGGTGGCGTTGGTGGCGGTGACCGTCAGGACCACCGCGGTGGCGTCGGCGGTGCCGAGTTCGGGCTTCGCGACCTGCAGGGTGCGGACCCCGCCGGTGCCGAGGGTCCCGGCGTCGAGCCGGGTGTCGGCCAGCCGCACGGGCGTCAGCGGCCCGTACTTGTTCGCCTCGCCGACCCGGTAGTAGCCGACCACGTCGAGGACGACGTCGACGCTGCCGGCGTGGTTGTAGACGTTGACCGACGGCATGGTGCTGCCGGGCGTGACGGCGACCGTGACCAGGTTCGCGACCGTCTGACCCGCCGTGAAGTTGATGCTGGACGTCGCCGGGACGGTCCCCGCGTCACCCGCCGCCGCGCTGAGCGTCAGGTAGCTGTCGGCCGTCCCGCCGGTGACGGTCACGTTGACCACCACCGCGGTCGCGTCGGCCGGCAGCACCGGCAGCACGGTCGGCGGCATGTGGCTGGTGCGCTCGCCGAGGTCCGCCTTGAAGTTCTGCCCCGCGGTGAGCTTCCCCTGCGCCATGTCCGGGTTCCAGTACTGGTTGCGGGTGTCCAGCACCCGCCTCGACGCCAAGCCGACGAAACCGGCCGGGGCGGTGGTCGCACCGACCGCGACGGGCGCGGCGGGCAATGCGGGCGAGGCGGATGCGGCCGGTGCGGTTGGTGCGGCGACGGCGGTGCCGCAGGACAGGACGGGAACCGCGACGGCGAGCGCGGTGGCCGTGGCCAACGCGATGACGTGACGGGCAGGCATGGTTGATTCCCCCTCAGAAGGACTTGCCGACGCCCTCGGCCGAGCGGCCACGAGGACGTTCCGCCGGGTACGACCCACCGGCGCACCGAATGGTTGCACAGATGCCTGACTGATTGTCAGACGGGTCGGTCGAGGCCCTCACGACGCGGCAGTTCGGCCAGCAGATCGCCACTGTCCGGGTCGTACAGCTCGACCGTGCACCGGTGCCCGAGCCGCCCGAACGTCTCGACCAGCGCCGTGATCCCGCTGATCGCGATCTCGCCCGTGAAGACCACCGGATCCAGCGGAAGCACCGACAGCAGGGCATACGTGTGCTCGGCCTCGAACTCGGTCCACGACTGCTTCCGCACCCGCCACCCCGCCGCGAACAGAATCTCCGCCACCTGCTCCGCGTTCGCCGCCGTCGGCACCGACCCGGCGATCTCGACGGTCAGCGCCCGCTCGTCGAACGAAGGCCCGGGGGTCCAACCGGAGGAGAACGTCACGAACCCGCAGCCTAGAGCCTTCCCCCGCCCTTCCGGCACGCGGTGGCCCGGGGTGTCGGGGGTGTCGGGGGTGTCGGGAAAAGCATTTGCCGCGCGGCGGGGAGGGCGGTCTACACTCCGGCTCGTGGCCGTCGTTGCGATTACTCGCCGATTTACCGGCCCCCCGGCTCCCGATGGGTGCCGCAGGGGTCGAGTTTCGCCACGCCGCCAGGACGGCTGAGGCTGCGCCGATCCCGGGCGGCGGGTTGTGCCCAGGGGCCGGGGGGACGTTCGTTCGTCACCCCTGCGAAGGCCCGGAGGCCCGCCTTGTCCACGTACCAGCCCGCCCACCTGTCCGCCGAGCAGCTCGCCCGCGATCTCGCGGTCCGCGACCTCACCGACCCGGCCGCGGGGCCGCACGCACTGCAGCTCGTCCTCGATCGCGCCGTCGCCGCCCTCACCCGGCACTGGGACTGCGCCCACCGCCTGCACCGCGGCGAGCGCGTCGTCACCGTGCAGGACAACTACGACCTCCTCGGCTACCGCGCCTCGGACGTCACCCGGGACGCCCGCTACACCCGCTACGTCGACGACCACCGGATGCTGCGCAGCCACTCCAGCGCGCTCGTCCCCGGCGCGCTGCGCACCCTCGCCGCCGAACGCACCGCCCCCGACCACCTGTTGCTCGCCTGCCCGGGCCTGGTCTACCGGCGCGACAGCATCGACCGCCTGCACACCGGCACCCCGCACCAGCTCGACCTCTGGTACCTGACCCGCCGCCCCGAACCGGCCTCGTCCGCCGATCTGGACGGCATGATCCGGGTCCTGGTCGAGGCGCTGCTGCCCGGCGCCGAGTACCGCACCGAGGAGCGCGTCCACCCGTACACCCTGGCGGGCCGTCAGATCGACGTGCTCGCGCCCGACGGCACCTGGGTGGAGATCGCCGAGTGCGGCCTCGCCCACCCGGAGGTCCTCTCCCGGGCCGGCCTCGGGGCCGAGTGGAGCGGCCTCGCGCTCGGGATGGGACTCGACCGGATGCTGATGCTGCTCAAGGGGATCCCGGACATCCGCCTGCTGCGCGCCGACGCCCCGGCGGTCACCGCCCAACTCGCCGACCTCGCCGCGTACCGGCCGGTCTCCCCGATGCCCGCGATCCGCCGCGACCTGTCCATCGCCGTCGACCCGTCCGACGCCGCGGAGGACCTGGGCGACCGCGTCCGCGAGGCCCTCGGCCCCGACGCCGACTACGTCGAGACCGTCGAGATCCTCACCGCCACCCCCGGCCACGACCTCCCCCCACAGGCCCTCACCCGCCTCGGCGCCCACCCCGCCCAGCAGAACCTGCTCCTCAAGATCGTCCTCCGCCACCCCGACCACACCCTCACCGACCACCAGGCCAACCTCCTCCGCGACCGCCTCTACGCCGCCCTCCACCAGGGCACCACCCACCACTGGGCAGCCCGCCGGGACTGACCTGTCGGCGCCGCCCGCTAGCGTCCTCGCCCATGACCGCCCCTCAGCTGCGCACCTCACTGGCCGACCCGGACCCGACCGTGCGCCGGTCCGCCCTGGTCGACCTCCGCCACAGCGAGGCGAGCGGCCCGGACCTCGCACGGCAGGTGCTGCCGCTGCTGGGGGACCCGGACCCGGCGGTGCGCCAGTCGGCCGTGTGGACGTTCGCCGACTGGGGCGCACCGGTGGTGACGCTGCTTCAGGCCGTTCGGCGCGACGGCCCCGGTGCCGTGCGGGCGGGTGCGCTGGAGGCCCTGGCGGAGATCGGCGGGGAGGCGGTGCTGAGCCCTCGTGACGTGGCGGCCGTCGAACGTCTGGCGCGCGTCAGACTGTCCGACGACCGTCCCGTGGCGCTGAACTGCTGTTACCTCTCGTGGCTCGCCGTCCGAACCGGCGACCAGGCCGGGCTGATGGACCTGCTGGACCTGTCGGCACCACGACCGGTACCGTTCGCCGCCGGTGTGTTCGCGGCGGACTGCGACAGCCACGGCGGCCTCGACGAGGCTCCGCTGGACCAGTTCCGCCGTGTCTTCGTCACCCCAGAACTCGCGGGTTGGACGCTGGTGGTCGGCGCCTGGTCCGACCCGGTGGACTCGGATCGCGCCGACGAGGTCCTCGACGTGTGCGCCCGCCTGAGTGTCCGCTACGGGCACGCCCAGGCATACTGGCACAGCTACCAGAACGACGGATCAGCGGTGCTGGTCGCCGAACGCGGCACGGTCCTGCGCCGGTTCGCCTACGTGCCCGGCGAGGACACGGAGGACCTGGAGCTGGGCGGCCCCCTCCCGTACGAGCACCGTCGCCGCGCCGAACTCGGGCTCCCCGCGCTGACGCCGGGTCGGGTCGACACCGAGGAGGAGCACGACTTGTGGACCGACGAGCTGATCGACCTCGCGCCCAACCTGGCGGCCGAACTCAGCCTGAACCCCCGCAGGGTGAACGCCGGTACGCCCTCGCGGGGTACCGGCGTCCTCGCTCTGACGGCGTACGGCCGGACCCTGGGCAGCCCGGTCGGCGCGCTCCGGCTCTGATCAGTCGGCCGACCTGCGACCGGACGGGGCCGGGTCGTTATCCCCGACCGAAGACTGGGCACGTAGCCACTGACCGGTATCCGTCACGACGCGAGTGGGGATGACGAACGTGGCACCGCAGAAGTCGCCCTCGGGGAAGCCCACGGGGATGGGTGGGGCGCCGCCGCCTCCGCCCGGGCCGGCCAATCCTCCGCCGCCGCACAGTCGGTGACGGAGGGTCAGGCACGGTGGTGCCGGGCGACCCGGGTCTGGAGGGCGGGCTTGGCGGTGGGCCAGTCGGTGTCGGTGAGGGCGAAGATCGCGGAGTCGCGCAGGCGGCCCTCCTCCCCCGGCATCCAGGAGACCGACCAGTTGCGCAGGACGCCCTCGAAGCGGCAGCCGGTGGCGGCGATCGCGGCCCGCGAGCGGGCGTTGCGCGCGTCGGTCTTCAGGTCGACCCGGTTGACGCCCCACTGCTCGAAGGCGTGCGAGAAGAGGAGCAGCTTGGCTTCGGCGTTGATGCCGGTGCCCTGGGCGGAGGCCGCCAGCCAGGTGAAGCCGATCTCGATCGCGAACAGGCGGCCGTTGTCGGGGAGGCGGCGCGGGTCCCAGAACGCGGTGGCGCCGACCACCTCGCCGCTGGCGGTCGAGACCTGCGCGTAGGGCGCGAGCCGGCCGGCCGCGGCGCGCTCCTGCTGGGTGGCGATGTACCGGTCGGCGGCGTCGGCGCGCGGGACCCAGGTGTAGCCGTAGCTGTCCCGGTTCTCCTCCGCGGCGCGCGCCAGCCCGGCGGCGTGGCGCTGCTCCAGCGGCTCCAGTCGCACCAACCGCCCTTCCAGCAACGGCCCTTCCAGCAGCGGCCCGTCGGGCAGCGGTACCGATTCGACGTCACCCGCTCGCTCAGTCATCAGCCGCGTCCACGGGTCGCCGGAGTTCGACGTACGCGACGGTGTCGCCGGGCAGCACGTACCGGTCGGTCTCGGTGAAGCCGCGGCGCAGCGCGAACTCCAGCCCGTCCTTGTTGCTGGCGAGCACCACCGTGGCCACCGTCTCGGCGCCGAGCTCGCGGGCCCTGGCCAGTCCGCGGTCCCAGAGCCGGGTGCCGTAGCCCTGGCGGCGGTGTCCGGGCAGGATCCGCGCGATGACCGTGACCGTTCCCGGATCGTCCGCCTCCGCGGACCGCACGGTGGAGCAGCCCGCCGCCAGCTCCCCGAGGTACGCGACCTCCAGGTGGTGGCGTCCGGACCGCTCGCGCACGTCGTCGAGCGAGAGCGGATCGGTCGGGATGATCACGTTGTGGACGTACTGCCAGTCGGCGAGCATCCCGTCGCCGACCGGCCGTTCGAAGCGCAGCTCAGTCACCCGAGCAGCGAACCGTCACTCGTGACGCTCGGTCAACACATTTACCGCGCACCCCTGCGGAGCGCGGGGCAGCCGTGCGACGGCCTGCTCCCCGTCCCGGAGCGGGCCGCCGCACGAGTCGTGGAGGCCGGCGTCAGGCGTCGGGCTTGGCGGTGAGGAGCGCGAGGGCTTCGGCGATCGACGCCTCGGCGGCGGCCTTGTCGAGGCCGAGGCCGGTGAGCAGGCCCTGGCCGGCCTCGTGTTCCAGCAGCGCGAGCAGGAGGTGCTCGGTGCCGACGTAGTTGTGGCCGAGGCGCAGGGCCTCGCGCATGGTGAGTTCGAGTGCCTTCTTGGCGCCGGCGTCGTACGGGACGAGTTCGGGCGCGTCCTCGACGGCGGGGGGCAGGGCGGCGCGGGCGGCGTCGCGGACGGTGTCGAGGGTGACGCCCTGGGAGGTGATGAAGGCGGCGCCGAGGCCCTCGGGTTCGGTGAGCAGGCCGAGCACCAGGTGCTCGGTGCGGACCTCGGCGTTGCCGGCCTCCTTGGCGGCCTGGTGCGCGGCCATCACGACGTTGCGGGCGCGCGGGGTGAAGCGGTTGAAGCCCTGGCTGGTGTCGAGGTCGCTGACCTCGCCGGGCGCCTTGGGGACGAAGCGCTTCTGGGCGGCCTGCCGGGTGACGCCCATGCTGTGGCCGATGTCGGTCCAGGACGCGCCGGAGCGGCGGGCCTGGTCGACGAAGTGGCCGATGAGGTGGTCGGCGATCTCGCCGAGGTGGTCGGCGACCAGGACGGCGCTCGACAGCTGGTCCAGCGCGTCGGGGTACGACTTCTTGATGCCCTCGATCAGGTCGTCGAGCCGGATCGAGTGGTTCGCTCCAGTGGTGTCAGCCATGAGGCAACCCTAGGTTGACACCCCTCCACTGTCAACCTTCGGTTGACACCATGCCCGACCACCTGACTACTCCTCAGTAGCGCTGTTTCGGACGCGTTCACCGACGGGCCGGTCACCGTCTTGTCGCGCGCCGCCGAACCGGAGTTGACTGCACGGCAGTTGGCTACACAACCTCTGCCGTCGACCCTCCCCGGAGTCCCCATGCCGCAGCCCCGCGCCCACCGCACCGCCCGGCTGACCGCCGCCCTCGGCACCGCCGCCGCCCTGCTGGCCGCGCCGCTGAGCACCGCGCACGCCGAAGCCGCTCCGCTCACCGCGCCCGCGCTGGACGTCCTGACCTACAACACCTTCCTGATGAGCACCTCGCTCTACCCGAACTGGGGCCAGTCCTCCCGGGCCCAGGCCATCGCGGGCGCGGACTTCTTCCAGGGCCACGACGTGGTGGTGCTGCAGGAGGCCTTCGACAACTCCTCCTCCGACGCGCTGGTCGCCAAGGCCTCCGGCGCGTACCCGTACCACACCCCGGTGGTGGGCCGTTCGACCAGCGGCTGGGACGCCACCGCGGGCAGCTACAGCTCGACCACGCCCGAGGACGGCGGGGTGGTGCTGCTCAGCAAGTGGCCGATCCTGCGCAAGGAGCAGTACGTCTTCAAGGACGCGTGCGGCTCCGACTGGTGGTCCAACAAGGGGTTCGTCTACGCGCAGATCAACGTCAACGGGCTGCGCACGCACGTGGTCGGCACCCACCTGCAGTCCACCGACTCCGGGTGCGCGAGCGGCGAGGCGGCGGACATCCGCGGCCGGCAGCTGCGCGCGATGAAGGCGTTCCTGGACGCCAAGCAGATCCCGGCGAACGAGCCGATCGTGCTGGCCGGCGACCTCAACGTGGACTCGCACGGCGGCGAGTACCCGTCGATGCTCGCCAACGGCAACCTGGCCCCGGCCACCACCCGCACCGGCTGGGCGAACTCCTTCGACACCGTCGACAACTCGATCGCCGCCTACCGCTACCCGGGCGAGCCGAAGGAGGACCTCGACTACGTCCTCTACCGCGCCGACCACGCCCGGCCGCAGCAGTACACCAACACCGTGCACCGCTTCCACAGTGCGCCGTGGACGGTCAGCAGCTGGGGCAAGTCGTACACCTACACCGACCTCTCGGACCACTACCCGCTGATCGCGGGCTGAGCCCGGGCACGACGACGGGCGCCCGCCCGGAGGGCTTCCTCCGGGCGGGCGCCCACGGCGCTGCGGCTACTTGCGGGGCTGGGCGAAGCGGACCATGTTGCCGGCCGGGTCGCGGAACGCGCAGTCGCGCACGCCGTACGGCTGGTCCATCGGCTCCTGGAGCACGTCGGCCCCGGCGGAGCGGATCTGCTCGAAGGTCGCGTCGCAGTCCTCGGTACGGAAGTTGACGGCGCGCAGCAGGCCCTTGGCGAGCAGTTCGGCGGCGGCCTGGCGGTCGGCGTCGGTGGCGCCCGGGTCGGCGACCGGCGGCTCCAGCACGACCTCCACGTCGGGCTGGGTGGGCGAGCCGAGGGTGACCCAGCGCATCCCCTCGAAGCCGACGTCGTTGCGCACCTCGAGCCCGAGGGCGTCGCGGTAGAAGCCGAGGGCCGCCTCGTGGTCGTCGACGGCGATGAAGCACTGCGAGAGCGTGATGTCCATGCCCCCGACGCTACTGACCGGCGCCCGCTTCCGCTTCTCCGTTCCTGATCGGCTCCCCGTCGGGCGTGTCCACCCCGGTGGGACGGCCGGTGTAGCTGCCGCGGATCGGCCGGGTGAGGTACTTGGCGACGCAGGCGGTGATGTGCTCGCTGGCACTGTGGTCGCGGGCCCGGTAGGAGCTGGGGCTCTCCCCGACCAGTTCGGTGAAGCGGGTGCTGAAGGAGCCGAGCGACGTACAGCCGACGGCCATGCAGACGTCGGTCACCGACAGGTCGCCGCGGCGCAGCAGCGTCTTGGCCCGCTCGATCCGACGGGTCATCAGGTAGCTGTACGGGGTCTCGCCGTACGCGGCGCGGAAGCTGCGCTGGAAGTGGCCGACCGACATCAGGGCGACCTGAGCCAGCGCCGCGACGTCCAGCGGTTCCGCGTAGTCGCGGTCCATGGTGTCGCGGGCCTTGCGGAGCCGTTTCAGGTCCTCGATCTGCACACGTCCAGGGTAGTCGCCCGGGCCGACGGTCGACGGGTTCCGCCCGCGCTCCCCGCCCACCCCGACGGGTCGATCATCCGCTGATCGTTCGTCATACCGCCTTCGCGGCAGGTGATTCACCCGGCAGACGGGTGCGTCGGACGCCGGGGCGCCCGCGTCCCGCTGCTAGCTTGCTGTCACGCGAGGGAGCACGGTGGAGTGGCCGCGGAGCGAGCCGCCACCTCCTCGCGCCGTTCGCCGCGCGCACGCCGTAAGGGCGCTGCCTCTGGATGGAGTGTCCGGTGCCGATCGCCACCGTCAACCCGGCCGACGGCCGGACCGTCGAGACCTTCGAGCCGCTGGACGCCGCGGCCGTCGAACAGCGCCTGGCGCGGGCCGAGGCCGCGTTCGTCCAGTGGCGGCTGACCTCGTTCGCGCAGCGCGCCGCGCTGATGCACCGCGCCGCCGACCTCCTGGACGAGCGGAACGAGCAGGTCGCCCGGACCATGACGCTGGAGATGGGCAAGACGCTCGTCTCGGCCCGGGCCGAGGCCGCGAAGTGCGCCAAGTCGATGCGCTGGTACGCCGACCACGCGGAGCGGCTGCTGGCCGACGAGCACCCGGACCCGGCGGACGTGGCGGACTCGGGCGGCGCGTCGGCGTACGTGCGGTACCGGCCGCTCGGTCCGGTGCTGGCGGTGATGCCGTGGAACTTCCCGTTCTGGCAGGTGGTGCGGTTCGCCGCGCCGGCCCTGATGGCGGGCAACGTCGGGCTCCTGAAGCACGCCTCGAACGTGCCGCGCACGGCGCTGGCGCTGGAGGAGCTGTTCAGCCGGGCCGGGTTCCCGGCGGGCTGCTTCCAGACCCTGCTGATCGGCTCGGGCGCCGTCGAGTCGGTGATCCGCGACGCCCGGGTGGCGGCGGTGACGCTGACCGGCAGCGAGGGCGCGGGCCGCTCGGTGGCGGCGGTGGCCGGCGACGAGGTGAAGAAAACGGTGCTGGAACTGGGCGGCAGCGACCCGTTCCTGGTGCTGCCCTCCGCGGACCTGCCCGCGGCGATCGCCCGCGCGGTGACCGCCCGGGTGCAGAACAACGGGCAGTCCTGCATCGCGGCGAAGCGCTTCATCGTCCACGCGGACGTCTACGACCGGTTCCTCGCGGGCTTCACCGCGTCGATGCGCGCCCTGACCGTCGGCGACCCGGCGGCCGAGACCACCGACGTCGGCCCGATCGCCACCGCGCAGGGCCGCGCCGACCTCGAGGCCCTGGTGGCGGACGCCGTGAAGCTGGGCGCGATCGCCGAGTGCGGCGGCGCCCGCCCCGACGACCCGGCCCTCGCCGACGGCTGGTTCTACCTCCCGACCGTGCTCTCCGGCGTCACCCCGCGGATGCGGATCCACCACGAGGAGGCCTTCGGCCCGGTCGCCACGGTCTACCGCGCCGCCGACCTCGACGAGGCCCTCGCCATCGCCAACGACTCCCCCTACGGCCTGAGTTCGAACGTCTGGACCACCGACGAGGCGGACCGCGAGCGCTGCGTCCGCGACCTCCAGGCCGGCGGCGTCTTCTTCAACGGCATGACCGCCTCCCACCCCGCCTTCCCCTTCGGCGGCGTCAAGCGCTCCGGCTACGGCCGCGAGCTGTCCGGCCACGGCATCCGCGAGTTCTGCAACATCACCACGGTGTGGAACGGGAGCTGACGCTCCACCAGGCGGGCCGGCGTCGGTCGGGAAAACCCCTTGCGTAATGGTCAAGAAGTGTTGACCATTGACCCGTGCCTACCGATGATGTTCCCGAGACGCTCCACGTCACCACGGACGAGCAGCTACGCGCCGTCTCCAATCTGACCCGCCACCGGATCATGGCCGTGCTCCGCTTCGAGCCCGCGACGATCACGCAGATCGCCGAGCGCGTGGGCCTGGCGAAGGGGAGTTCCAGCTACCACGTCCGGCTGCTCGAACGGGCCGGCCTGGTGAAGGTGGTGCGGACGCGCAAGGTCCGGGGGGTCACCGAGCGGTACTACGCGATGGCCGCGCGGTCCATCGTGCTGCCGGATCCGGGCGAGGGTGGGCCGGATGTGCTGATGCGGCACGCGGTGGCGGACCTGGAGGCGGCGCCAGCCGACGGCGAGCGGCACGTCCGGATGGCGCACCTCCGGCTCACCGACGAGCAGTTCGCCGAGCTGGGGGCGCGGCTGCAGGCCCTGGCGGACGAGTACCGGGAGCTGTCCGACCCGGCGCTCCCCGACGCGTCGCTCGTCTTCGCGCTGTTCCACCCGGCAGCGCTCCAGCAGATCGAGGGGGAATCCAAGTGACCTCGGACGTACAGAAGTTGCCGACCGGGTTCGGGCGGCTGTGGACCGCCCAGACGGTGTCCTCGCTCGGTGACGGGGTGTCACATGCCGCGCTGCCGCTGCTCGCGTTGACGTTGACGCGCGATCCGCTGGCGCTCGCCGTCGTCACGGCCGCCGGGACGCTGCCGTGGCTGCTCTTCGGGGTGCTCGGCGGTGCGCTGGTGGACCGCTGGGACCGCAGGCGCACGATGTGGGTCATGGACGCGGCGCGTGCGGTGCTGCTCGCGATACCGGCGGCGGCGGCCGCACTCGACGTGCTGAGCATTCCGCTGCTCGCGGCCGTCGCCTTCCTCCTCGGCCTCGGCGGGCTCTTCTTCGACACGGCAGCCACGGCCTACCTGCCGGACCTGCTCGGCCGCGACCCTGCGCTCCTGGAGCGCGCCAACTCCCGCCTGCGCGGCACCCAGACCGCCGCGTCCGGCTTCGCCGGACCGCCCGCGGGCAGTGCCCTGCTCGCGCTCGGACGGGCGGTTCCGCTGCTCGCCGACGCGCTCTCGTTCGCGGCCTCCGCGCTGCTCGTCCGCTCGCTGCCCGCCGCACCGCGGCCCGTCCCGCAGGCGCGCGAGTCGCTGCTGCGGCAGGCGCGGGCCGGCGCCTCGTACGTGTTCCGGGACCAGCTGCTGCTCGGGCTCGCGCTGCGTCCGGCGGTCGGGAACGTCGCCTTCCTCGCCGTGGAGACGGTGCTGGCCCTCTTCGCGCACGATCGTCTCGGCGTCGAGGCCTTCGGCTTCGGCCTGCTCCTCACCGCGGAGGCCACCGGCGGCCTGCTCGGCGCGGGCATCGCCTCCTTCCTCAGCCGGCGGCTCGGCACCGGCACCGCACTGACCTGCACGGCCGCGGTCGAGGGACTCGCCATCCTGGGCCTCGCCGCCGCCCCGAACGCGTACCTGGCCGGACTCGCGCTCGCCGTCTGCGGCGCGGGCATGGGCGCCACGATGGTGCTCGGCCCCTCCCTCCGGCAGGCGATCGTCCCCGCCCACCTGATGGGCCGGGTCGCCTCCACCTCCCGGATGCTCGCCATGTGCGCCGCACCGTTCGGCGCCTTCCTCGGCGGCTGGCTGGCCACCACTTACGACGTACGTACCCCGCTCTACACCGCCGCCGGGCTGCTCCTGACCATGACCGCCATCACCGCGACCATGACCGGCAACCGCCGGGTCGAGGCGGCACTGCGGGCCGCCGCCCCCGCCGATCACTCAGCTCAGCCGGCCCCCGTCCCGGAGCCTGCCGTCCAGGGCTCCTGAGCCGACCGGCTCACTCCCCCTCGCCCGCGGCCAGGTGGTAGTACACCGTCCCCGCGGGCCAGGGGCCGTGCTCGGTGACCTCCCAGTGGACGACGACGTCCTGCACGTCCACCGGGCCGAGCGCCTCGATGGAGTCCGCGAGTCGCCGCAGCAACGCCGGCACGTCGTCGCACCCCGGCCCGGCCGGGTTCGCCTGGGAGAAGTGGTGCACGGTCGAAACGCCGCGGCGTGCTGCTGCTCATACGCCGATCCTAGGAAACCCGCCCGCCGGCCCCGCGCAGGCGCAACGGCCCGTCAGCTACTCCGCGGCGGCGGGCCGTTCGCCCTCGGCGGGCTCGAGCACGCTCAGGCGGTACGTCGTCGGGTACACGAGTCGTCCGCAGAGCACGTCCAACCGCAGCTTCGACTCGTCGTCGTACCGGCGCTCCGCCCGCAGGCGGTGGACGTGGGCCGGCCACTCGGCGTAGTCCTGGGTCTCGAAGACCACCTGCCAGGGGCCGTTGCGGTACTCGGCGTACCTCGCCGCGTGCTCCTGGCGGGCCTCCTGCCGGCGACGCTTGCGTTTCCTCTGACCGGGCACGGGTGCCACCTTCGCAGCCCGGCGGGCGCGGGACAACCGGGTTCGGGAGTCCGGGGGTCAGGCGGGACGCACCTGGTGCGGGTGGGCGGCTTCGTGGCGGCCCCAGAACTGGGCGACGAAGGCGACGATGGTGACGGCCCAGACCACGGAGAACGGGATCAGCAGCCAGAGCTGGCTGATCTGGGCGGCGACGGCGCCGAGGCCGAGGGAGAGGGCGAGCAGGAAGACCAGGGAGGAGTTGTGCTTGGCGGTGATCCAGGCGTAGAAGCGCCGCATCGGGCCCGGGCGCGGCGTACCGGCGGTCACGGACATCGCTTTCACCTCCGCAGAGTTCAGCTTCTGTTCGAGTATCCCGCTGGTCAGCGACCCCGGCAGCCCGGGTAGCATCACGGCGGGGCGCCGTGTCGACGGCGGACGGCGACACCGCGGCCAACGGGTGCGCCGGGCAAGGCACGTGGGGGTGGGGGATGTCGGTGCGCTCGGGGCTGCGCGGCTTGGCGCGGCTGGCGGCGGAACTGCCGGACGGGGCGGAGCTGTACCGGCTGCGGCCGGACGGGCGGGTGCTGCGCGCGGACCGCGAGGGTGCGCGCGAGCTGGGGCCGCAGGACCCGGACGCCGAGCTGCTGCGTTTCATCGACGACCGGCAGTACGCGCACTACCTGGTCGGGGACGCCCGGACCTCGCCGGAGCGGCCGTCCAACGCCACCTACAAGCTGGGCCTGGTCGCGCCGCACAGCGCGTTCACGCCGCACGCGCACGGCGGCGAGCACCTGGTGCTGGCGCTCGGACCGGCGGCCTGCGGGCTGTACGACGAGCAGCGGCGGCGGGTGGTGCAGGTGGCGCTGGCGCCGGGGACGCTGATCCGGATCCCCGAGCTGATGCCGCACTCCTTCGCGAACCGGGGCGGCGACCGGCTGGCGATCCTGGCGGCGAACACCGGCTACGGCATCGACCACGAGGACTACGCGATCACGGCGGCCGCGGCCGAGCACCGCGGCGATCACGAACTGGCCGCCGCCCTAAGGGAGGTGACGGCCCGGCAGCGACCGGGTACGGTCACCGCGCGGGAGCGGCTGGCCAACCGGCTGCACCGTCTCGCCACCGCGCTGGAGGACGCCCGATGATCTGCCCGCACTGCGCCCGCGACCTCAAGCAGAAGGAACGCACCGGCCACGTCTGCTCCCTCTGCCACCGCGAGTTCGCCCTGGATCCGAAGGTCGAACCCGGCCGGCTGCACGACCGGAAGCTGCGCGAACTGGCCGGGAAGCTCACCGAGGGTGGCCTGACCGTCACTGTCGAGCAGCTGTACTGGGCCAACGAGCGCCGCCTGTACCGCTACCCGAGCGCGTCGGAGCGGCAGGGCAAGCTGTCCACGGCGGTGACCCTGGCGGTCCTGGCGGCGCTGGCGCTCGTGCTCGGGCTGGCCGTCGGCCTGCCGCTGGTGGTGCCGCTGGCGTTCGTCGCGGTGGTCCTCACCACGCTGTCGGTGCGGAACCTCAAGCGCGCCCGCACCCTGCGCCCGGACTACCCGATGAGGCCGTGGGTCTCTCCGGACGCGTTCCGTGACCAGGTGCTCGGCCGCTGGCGGCAGGTGCACCGGGAGCTTCCGCCGCAGGTGGTGGAGCACGTGGCGCCGCGCGGGAAGCCGGGCCTGGTGAAGCCGCGCGCCGCGGTGCTGTGCAAGCCGGCCGAGGTGCGGATGTTCCTGCAGGCCAACGACTTCGAGGCGCGGCAGTCGGTGCTGCTGGTGGAGCACGAGCGAGAGGTCCCGGACGGCGTGCCGGTGGTCGTGCTGCGCGACCTGTCCCTGGCCGGGCTGGCCGAGGTGCTCGACGCGCGGGCCGCGTTCCCCGGGCGGCGGGTGGTGGACGCGGGCCTGCCGCCGCGTGCGGTGCTGCCCCCGGCCAAGGCGATCCGGCAGCGCGACGACCACGGCCGGGTGATCGACCGGGTGGCCGCCGCACCGGCCTTCCAGCGGCTCACCGAGCAGGAACGCGCGTGGCTGCTCGGCGGCTGGCACTCCCGGCTGATCACCCTGCCGCCCGCGAAGCTGATGGCGCTGGCGAGGAAGGGCGTGGAGCGCGCCCTGGCGCCCGCCCCGGTGGTCGAGGAGTCGCCCGCCGCGACCCGCCGCCGCGCCGAGCAGGTCGGCTTCCTCACCTGGCCGGAGGCGATCCCCTCCCAGCGCCCCGCCGCCGACGCCCCGACGGCCCCCCGCACGGACGGCCGCGCATGAGCCGCCGCGCCGGCCGGCGCCCGGGCCGAGTGCCAGGGACGGCCCCGTCCGTCCCACCAGCTCCGCTGACCCCGGCCGCGGGCCCGCGGGATGCGGCGATACCGGCGGTGGCCGGATGACCGCGATCACCGACCGGCTGGTCGACCGGGCCGTGCGCGCGGCCGCCGAGCGCTGCGCCCGCCCGGGCGGCCGGATCGCCTTCACCGCACGCCAGTTGTACTACGAGACCAACCGGGTGCTGGCGCCGCTGCACCGCGGCCCGCGCCGCCTCGACTACACCGTCCGCCCGCTGCTCGGCGCCGAGCGCTTCGCCGCCTCGCTCGCCCGGCAGCCCGGCCTTCCGGTGCTGCCGGAGACCGCCGTCCCGGGGCCGCACCGCCCGGGGCCGGAGGGCGACCTGTACGACTACGCCTTCCCCCGGCTGCTGGTCTGCCAGGACCCGGCGATCACCGGGATGCTGCTGGCCAACCGGCTGCACCTGGAAGGCGCCTGTCCGATCGTCACCCCGGACCGGCTCCCGCTGGACCCGCGGCTGCTGGCCGCGCTGGAGCGGGCCGGGGACGCGGTGGTGCACGTGCTGCACGACGCCTCGCCGACCGGGGTCGAGCTGTTCCTGCGGGTGCGCGAACACGCCGGGCCGACGCTGCGGGTGCGCACCATGGGCGTGCTGCCGCGGCACGCCCGGGCCCTGCACCTGACCGCGCTGCGCGGCCGACCCCGGTGCGACGAGACCGGGTTGCCCGCCGAACTGCCCGCCGCCGAACGGGCCTGGCTGGCCGACGGGCGGGTCGCCGAGGTGGCGGCGATCCGCCCGGCCCGGCTGCTGCGCACCGCGCTGCGCACCGTCCGGGGCGGCGGCTTCGCCCCGCCCGCCCGCCCGGCCGCGCCCACCCGGGCCCGCGACACCGGCTTCCTGACCTGGCCGACGCCCTGACCTCCGAGGACTCTGGACGATGACGCAGCCACCCGAAATCACGTACAGCGACGAGCTGTTGGCCGACGGCACGGCACACCGCCGGTACTCCGACGGCCGCAGCGAGTGGCGTCGGCGCGACCCGGACGGCCGGATCCACTGGCGCGACGACCGGGGCGACTCCGGTACCGACGAGCGCCTCGGCAGCGACCTGATCAAGCGGGTGCACGCCGACGGCCGGACCGGCTACGGCCGGGACGTCGGCTACGGGCGCACGGTGTGGGGACAGGGCCAGTACGTGCTGGTCAACCGCAGCTCCTTCCCGGGCCGACTCGGCGTGGTGCTCGGCGCACTGGGCCTCGGCGCGGGCATCGCGGCCGCCCAGTTCGCGCCGGAGCTGCTCTCCGAGGACGAGGAGGAGGAGCTGCGCCGCCAGGCCGCGGAGCGCGTCAACCGCTCGACCGACGGCAGTGGCGGGGACGGCGGTGGCGGCGACGGTTTCGCCGACTCCTCGGACTTCGACGATGACCGCGAGGCAGACCAGAGCAGTTGGGACAGTGACGACTTTGGCTGAGCCGCACTCCGCGACCCTGGCCTCCCCCAGCCCGGCCGCCGCCGCGCACCGCCCGGCCCGCTACCTGGTCAGCGCGCTGCCCGCCGCTACCCGGCCCGGTCCCGAACCCGGCCTGGTGGCAGGGCCGTTCACCGCCGCCGGGCAGAGCGTCTCGGCGGCGCTGCTGGCCGACCGGCCCGGCTTCGCCACCGGTCCGTTCACCGTCGACGGCCGCACCGCCGTCGGCGAGGTGACGCTGCACAACCGGCCCGAGCTGCTGGCCGCCCTCGCCGCCGCCGGCCGCCCGGCCGAACCGTCCTGCCCGGACGGCGAGTTGCTACTGCGCTGCTGGCTGGCGCTGGGCCCGGCGGGGCTGCTCGCCGCGGACGGCATGTTCACCCTGGCGATCCTGGACGGCGCCGAGCTGCTGCTGGTGCGCGACCACGTCGGCGCCCGCACCGCCTTCTACGCCCGGACCCGGCACGGCGGTTGGGTGGCCGCCAGCTCGCTGCGGGCGCTGCGCGAGCGGTCCGACGTGGACACCGGCCTCGACCTGGCGGCGGTCCGCTCCTTCCTCACCTTCGCCTACCTGCCGGGCACCGAGACCCTGCTGCGCGGGGTCTGCGAACTGCGGCCCGGCCGGGTGACCCGGCTGTGTCCGGACGGCAGCGTCCGCGAGGAGCCGTACTGGGAGCCCACCGCCCAGCCAACGCCCGATGATCTGACGGACCGTCACCACACCGACCGCCTGCGGGAGTTGCTGGAGCAGGCGGTGGCCCGTCGGCTGCCGGAGGGCGAGGACGTCGCGGTGCTGCTCTCGGGCGGCGTGGACAGCTCGCTGGTGACGGCGCTCGCCGCCCGGCTGCACGACCGCCCGGTGCACACCTACTCGATCAGCTTCGGCTTCGAACTGCCCAACGAGCTGGGCTACTCGGGCCTGGTGGCAGCGCACTGCGGCACCCGGCACCGGGTGCTGACGGTACCGGGCGAGCAGGTCGCGGCGCGGCTCGCCGACACCGTGGCGCTGCTGGACAGCCCGGTCGGCGACCCGTTGACCGTCCCCAACCTGATGCTCGCCGAGGCGGTGGCCGGCGACGGCCTGTCCGTGTCGTTGAACGGCGAGGGCGGCGACCCGGTGTTCGGCGGTCCGAAGAACCTGGCGATGCTGGTCTTCGAACTGCTCCGCGAGGACGCCGGGGACCTGGCCCGTGCCGACGCCTACCTGCACACCTACCGCAAGTGCTACGAGGACCTGTCGGTCCTGCTGACGCCGGACGCGCTGGCCGCCCTCGACGGCGCCCCGCACCCCCGCCGGCACGTCGAGCCGTACCTGACCGGTCGCCGGATGCCGACCCTGCTGGACCAGTTGCTGCTGTGCAACCTGCGCACCAAGGGCGCCCACCACATCCTCACCAAGGTGGAACGGCTGACCGCCTCGCAGGCCGTCCAGGGCCGCTCCCCGCTGTTCGACCGGCGGGTGGTGGACCACGCCTTCGCCACCCCGCCGCGGCTCAAGCTGTCCGGTGCCGAGGAGAAGTGGGTGCTCAAGGAGGCGGTGCGCGACCTGCTGCCGGACACCGTCACCTACCGTCCGAAGAGCGGCATGCGGGTGCCCGTCCAGCAGTGGCTGCGCGGGCCGCTCAGCGAGCTCGCCGCGGACCTGCTGCTCGGGCCGACCGCCCGGGCCCGCGGCCTGTTCCGGGCCGACACCGTGGAGACCTGGATGCGCGGCGGCGGTCTGCTGCTGCCCCGCCAGGGCGGCAAGCTCTGGCTCCTGCTCACCCTCGAACTCTGGCTGCGCGCCTACGACTTGTGACCGTCGACGGGCCGCGACACCCGGCGACCCCCGTACCACCTGGAGCACCCGCATGGACCTGATCGACCCCCGCACCGGCGACGTCCGAGGCTCGCAGCAGCCTGCCGGCCCAGCTGAGACGGCGGCCGCCGTCGCCGCCGCCCGCGCCGCGCAGCCCGGCTGGGCCGCGCTCACCCCGCGCGAGCGGCACCGCCGGCTGGCCGCGCTCGCCGAGCTGATCGAGCGGCACGCGGAGCAGTACCTGGCCGCGGAGTGCGCCGGCACCGGCAAGCCCGCCGCCGAGGCGGCCGGGGAGATCGCCGAGGTCGCCGACCTGTTCCGGTTCTACGGCGGCGCCGTGCGGGCCGGCACCGCCCCCGCCGCCGGGGAGTACCTGGCGGGGCACCAGAGCTGGGTGCGCTGGGATCCGGTCGGCGTGGTCGCCGCCGTCGTGCCGTGGAACTACCCGCTGCTGATGGCGGGTTGGCGCTGCGCGCCGGCGCTGGCGGCCGGCAACACGGTGGTGCTCAAGCCCGCCGAGACCACCCCCGACAGCGCCCTGCTGCTCGCCGCGCACGCCGAACAGGCCCTTGGCACCGGCGTGTTGACCGCGCTGCCGGGCGACCGCGGCACCGGGCGGCTGCTGGTCGAGGCCGGCTGCGACCTGGTCGCCTTCACCGGCAGCCCGACCGGCGGCGCCGACGTCGCCGCCCGGGCCGGCCTCACCCCCGTCAGCCTCGAACTCGGCGGCAACAGCCCGGTACTGGTGCTGCCCGACGCGCCCGCCGACACCTGGCAGCAGCTCGCCGCCGCCTGCACCTACAACGCCGGCCAGAGCTGCGCCGCCCCCGCCCGGGTGATCGTCCTCGACCCGGCGTACGACGAAGCGGTCGCCGCGCTCACCGCCGCGATGGCCGAGCGGCAGGCCGGCCGGGACTTCGGCCCGCTCAACAACCCCGACCAGGCGGCCCGTTACGACCGGATCGTGGCCGCCAGCGCGGCGAAGACGTCGCTCGCCGCGCCCGGCCGCACCGACGGCCTGTGGCGGCCCGCCCGGGTCCTCGCCGACCTGCCCGCCGACGACCCGGCCGTGGTGGAGGAGGTGTTCGGCCCGCTGCTCACCGTCCAGCGCGCCGCCGACCTCGACGAGGCGGTGGCCCTCGCCGAGTCCGTCCCGCAGGCGCTGGCCGCGAGCGTCTGGACCACCGACCTGTCCACCGGTCTCGCGCTCAGCGCCCGGCTCTCGGCCGGCGAGGTCTGGCTCAACTGCCACCTCGCCCAGTCCGCCGAACTCCCGCACAGCGGCCGCCGCGGCTCCGGCGCCGGCACCGACCTCTCCACCCTCGCCCTACGCGACTACCAGCGCCCCAAGACCGTCACCGCCCGCCTGCTCTGACGCCCCGTCGCTGCTGGTGCGGGCGCCTCGCGCTGCGCGTCCGCGCGTCCGCACGCAGCAGGATCAGCCGGATGAACGGGAACGCGACAACCGGCTCGGCCCCGGCCGGACGACGGCGCGGCCGAGGGGCAGGTGCAGGCGGACGAGCCGCCGCTCTGCCACGACCCGTTCGGCGACTGGGACCGTTGGGATCGGCTGCAGTCCCTGGCTCGCCGACCGGCGGCTGCTGCTGGTGCGGGCGCTGAGCCCGGGTCAGGGTCGGGTGGGGCCGCGGTAGGGGAGGGTCTGGCGGTAGACGACGCTGGTGGTGGTGCTGCCGAGGCCGGCGAGTTCGTCCATCAGGGTCTCCAGGTGCTCCATGGAGGTCGCCGCCACCTTCAGGGTGTAGCAGTCGTCGCCGGTGGTGCGCAGGCACTCCAGGATCTCCCGGCGTTCCTCGAGCAGCCGGCGCAGCGGCTGGTGCCGGTTGCCGGGGTACTTCAGCCGGACGACGGCGAGGACGGGGTAGCCGACCTTGGTCAGGTCGAGCACAGCCTGGTAGCCGGTGATGACGCCCTGCGCCTCCAGGTTCCGCACCCGTTCGGTGGTGGCCGAGGAGCTGAGGTTCACCCGCCGTCCGAGTTCGCTGAGCGAGGTGCGGGCCTCGCGCTGCAGCTCCCCGATGATCGCCCAGTCGACGTCGTCCAGATTCACGGCCATGGCACGATCCCTAAGAATGTGAGGCGGTCCGGGAGGACCGGGTATGGCTGATGGCGCGTTGCCCTTGAGGGCTCGGAAGGAATGGCCGCCCGGTCCTCCGGGACGCTCCGACCACTGATTGAGAACTGCGGTCATCGCTGGTTAGGGACCTGTCGGCGGAGTGT